>NZ_JADOUR010000010.1:0-119528 GCF_015751665.1 Arthrobacter sp. CAN_A1
CACTGGCCAACTACCGTCAAAACCAGCTGCAGCAAAAGACTGCCGCTTAACCCGAAAAACGACTATCCCGTGTCTCACTTACTTGACACACCTCAGACAGCGCAGCGAAGATCCGAGGCGCTGAAGGAGCGCGTCAACGAACGCCCAGCACTCGGGCGTTCTCCATCCGAACCTCAGGACTGCCCACTAACTCTGGCGCTACTCCAGCCCGGCGCGCAGAGCATCATCCAATCGGCCGCCCCACGTGAGGGGTGCAGCTATCCGGAACCGGCGTCCGGTAACGGCCTCGGGAGTAATGCCAACGAAATGGTCCTTTTTGCCGGCTTCCCACGGCACAAGTAGCCGACCTACGGAGTTGAGCACCTCGGGTGTCCGCTCAAGCCTGTTGGCCGGACCCTTGACGATGACGCTCCAGGCGACACCACCATGATCATTGGTGCCGTCAATTTCCAGAGCAACGCGGCTTCCCAAAGCAGAGGCCAACTTGGTGCCATGGCTGGTCCGGAAAACCACCTTGTCGTGATCGACCTTGTAGTTAAGCGGAAAGATCTCGGGTTGAGCATTGGCCCACACCGCGAGGCGCCCAAACGACGTCAACCGCAAAAGATCCCAGCACTCGTCGGATGAAAGGATTTCGGTTTGTGGCACGGGTGCGTCAGTAGTCATGCGCCCGAGCCTAGGGCAGCAGCAAAATGGCTCCTAGGGCCAAAAGACCCACACCAAGCCCCCGGCTACTTCAGCAGCGCCACGTCAGAGACCAGATCGATGTGCGCTTGCATCGCCGCCGCGGCCGCGACGGAGTCCTGCGAACGGATCGCCTCGGCAATGATCCGATGCGACTTCAGCGACTGTTCGGGTCGACCCGGCTGGCCCAGCGACTCAATCCGGGTCTCCAACACCATCTCCGCGATGAACCCCATCAGCTGTGCCAGCACGGGGGAGTGGGCGGCAGAGGTGACCGCCTGATGGAACAGCTCATCACCATGGGTGCCACGATCTCCGGCGGCGATCTCCCCGGCCATCGCATCCAGCGCACGGTCGATCGCACCAAGATCCGCATCGGTCCGGCGGCCAGCAGCCAGCGAGGCGAGCTTCACTTCGAGGGTGCTGCGCGCCTCAGCAATCTCAGGCAACCGGTTCTGGTGCTCACGCAGTTTCCGGATCACGGTGGCCAGGCTCGGCCGATACACCAGCACTGCGCCGGTGCCGTGCTGGACGTCGATAATCCCCAACACTTCAAGGGCCACCAAGGCCTGCGCCAGCGTAGCCCGCGACACCCCCAACTGTTCCGCGAGGATCCGCTCAGCCGGCAACAGGTCGCCTGGGCCCAGCTGGGATTCTTCGATGTACACCAGGATCTGCTCCACCAGCTGCTCGTACAGCCGGGGCCGCGGTGCGCGGGCGAGCCGCCGTGGGTCGGGCAGTGCGTTCATCAGCGGTCCTCAACGTCAGCGGGGAGATGTCATGCCAGTGTAGGGGTCGGGCAGGTCACAATTGACAAATGGATCAGTGTCTAACAGTCTAGTCCAGTGCGCCGGTAACGTGCGTCACATCACACTTTCACTGGCGAAAGAAGACCCATGTCCGTCCAACTCCTCTCCATCATCATCCTGGCAGCGATGTTCCTCATCGCTACTCTGCTGCCCGTCAACATGGGCGCCCTCGCCTTTGTGGGCGCCTTCCTGCTGGGCGCGGTGTTCCTCGGCATGGAAACCGATGACATCATCGCCAACTTCCCGGGTGGGCTGTTCCTCACTCTGGTTGGCGTCACGTACCTGTTCGCGATAGCTCAGAACAACGGGACCATTGACCTCCTGGTCAACGGCGCCGTCAAGCTGGTCCGCAGCCGGGTAGCACTCATCCCCTGGATCATGTTCATCATCACCGGCGTCATCACCGCAGTGGGCGCCCTCGGCCCCGCGGCTGTCGCCATTATGGCGCCCGTCGCCCTCGGCTTCGCTGCCAAGCACAAAATCAGCCCCCTCCTGATGGGCATGATGGTGGTCCACGGTGCGCAGGCTGGCGGTTTCTCGCCCATCGCCGTCTACGGCGTCATCGTCAACGGCATCGTCGCCGACACCGGCTTCGAGTACAGCCCCATGGCTCTCTTCCTTTCCAGCCTGATCTTCAACTTCCTCATCGCCGTCGTCCTGTTCATGGTCCTCGGCGGCCGGAAACTGTTCTCAGCTCGGGTTGAGCAGTTCGTCGAAGGCGCCGCTGACGCCCGGATGCGCGCCAGCGTCGGAGCCCGCGCCTCAGGTGCCGACGTCGACTTCCGCGGCACCGGATCTGGTACGGACTCCCTCAAGGGCAAGACCAGCACCAAGACCGACGACGGCGCTGTCGCCACCGAAGGCAAGCAGACTCTCGCGCAGTACGCCACCATCGCCGGCCTGGTCATCCTCGCCGTCGTGGCACTGGGCTTCAAGGTCGACGTCGGCTTCGTCGCCATCACGGTCGCCGTCGCCCTGGCGCTCATCTCCCCGCGGTCCCAAAAGGGAGCGGTCGAGAAGATCAGCTGGTCAACGGTGCTCCTGATCTGCGGCATGCTCACCTTCGTCGGCGTCCTGCAGGAAGCCGGCACCATCGAATACGTCTCCGACGGCGTCGCCAGCCTCGGTATGCCGCTGCTTGCAGCCCTGCTGATCTGCTACATCGGCGCAGTCGTCTCAGCGTTCGCTTCCTCCACAGCGATTCTTGCCGCACTGATTCCACTGGCCATCCCGTTCCTCGAATCGGGTGAAATCGGGGCGATCGGCGTCATCGCCGCCCTCTCCATCGCCTCAACGGTGGTCGACGTGTCACCGTTCTCCACCAACGGCGCGCTCGTGCTCGCCAACGCCCCCGAAGGCACTGACAGGGACCGCTTCTACAAGCAGATCCTCGCCTACGGCGGCATCGTCGTCGTCGTCGGACCGCTGGTCGCCTGGCTGGTCCTCGTGGTTCCGGGGTGGCTCTAAGCCCTGAACGCCGGAACCGGACACCCCCACCGAGAGGAAAGATCACCATGACCACAGCTACCCCCGGCCCCGCAGAGCGTTCCGGCCCACTCGCCGGCACCCTCGTGGTGGACCTGAGCCGCGCGCTGGCAGGCCCGCACGCCGGAATGATGCTGGCCGATCTCGGCGCCCGTGTGATCAAGGTGGAGAACCCCGGTTCCGGCGATGACACCCGCGGTTGGGGCCCACCCTTCGTGGGCCCCGACGATAACCCTCAGGCCACCTATTTCCTGTCCTGCAACAGGAACAAGGAATCCATCGCCCTGGATCTGAAGAGCGACGACGGCAAGAAGATCCTGACCGCCCTGCTGGAACGGGCCGACGTCGTCGTGGAGAACTTCCGGCCGGGCGTCCTGGACCGTCTGGGGTTCTCCACCGAGGCCATGCACCAGCTCAACCCCCGCCTGGTGATCCTGTCGATCACCGGGTTTGGGCACGACGGTCCCGAGTCCAGCAGGAGCGGGTACGACCAGATCTTGCAAGGCGAGGCCGGGCTGATGTCGCTCACCGGGCCCAGCCCGGATGACCCGCAGCGTGTCGGCGTACCGATCGCTGACCTGCTCTCCGGAATGTACGGCGCCTACGGAGCGCTGGCGGCGCTCCTGGAACGGGAGAAGACCGGCAAGGGCCAGGTGGTCCGCACCTCGCTGCTCGCCGCGCTGATCGGTGTCCACGCCTTCCAGGGCACCAGGACCACCGTCGCCGGGGAGGTGCCGAAGGCGCAGGGCAACCATCACCCGTCCATCGCGCCGTACGGTCTGTTTAGCTGTGACGCCGGCAAGGTCCAGATCAGCGTCGGTAGCGAGAAGCTGTGGCAGAAGTTCGCCTCCACCTTCGGGCTCGACGCCGGCCGCGCCGAGTTTGCCAGCAACGGCGACCGCGTCCGGAACCGCGACCTCCTGATCGGCGAGATCGAGAAGGCCTTCGCCGCCTACGAGTCGGTACCCCTGCTGGCGAAACTCAACGAAGCCGGCATCCCGGCGGGCAAGGTCAGGTCCCTCGATGAGGTGTACGAGTGGGAACAGGTGAAATCGCAGGGCCTGCTGATCGACGTCGAGCACCAGTTGCTGGGCAAGGTCAGCCTCCCTGGCCCGCCACTGCGGTTCTTCGACGGCGCCGAGCAGGAGACCACCAACATCACCCATTCGGCGCCTCCGCTGCTGGATCAGGATGGCGCCGACATCCGGCGCTGGCTGGACGACGCCCTGGCAAAGGACTCCTAGCGTGACTGCGGCCCAGCCGGTGCGCCACCTGACGGCGGCGGAGCTGATCGATGTGGTCCTCGACCCGGGCACGTTCACGTCCTGGGATGCACCCGTGGCAGGGCCGCACCCCGACGAAAAGTACGAGCGGGAGCTGCAGGCCGCGCGGGACAGGAGCGGGGTGGACGAGTCGGTGCTCACCGGGGAGGGCCTCATCCGGGGTCGGCGGGTGGCGGTGATCGTCTCGGAGTTCCGGTTCCTCGCGGGGTCCATCGGGCTGGCTGCCGCCAACCGGATTGTTGAAGCGATTGAACGCGCAACCCGGGAGAAGCTGCCGCTGCTGGCGGGGCCAGCGTCCGGTGGGACCCGAATGCAGGAGGGCACGCTCGCGTTCCTCTCGATGGTGAAGATTTCGGCTGCTGTCCGCACCCATCGGCGGGCCAGGTTGCCGTACCTGGTGTATCTGCGGCACCCGACCACCGGCGGCGTCATGGCCTCCTGGGGCTCACTGGGCCATGTCACAGTGGCTGAACCGGGGGCGCTGCTCGGCTTCCTCGGCCCCCGGGTCTACGAGGCGCTGTACGGCACCCCGTTCCCGGAGCACGTGCAGGTCTCCGAAAACCTGTACGACAAGGGCCTGATCGACGCCGTCGTACCCCCAGAACTGCTCTCCGAGATTGTCGACCGTGCGCTGAACGTCCTGACCCAGCAGGTCAGCGAACCCGTGGCGCCGCCGGCAACCCTCGACGTCGGCCCCTCCCCGGTGGCCGCCTGGACTTCCATCGAGATCTCCCGCAACCGGCGCCGTCCCGATCTGCGCCGCCTGCTCAGTTGGGCCGCCCAGGATGTGCTGCCGCTCAATGGCACCGGGCAGGGCGAGAAGGACCCCGGGCTGCAGCTTGCGCTGGCCCGCTTCGGGAACCAGTCCTGCGTGGTGTTGGGGCACAACCGGTCCCGGTCCACTCCCGAAAGCGCGATGGGCCCCGCGTCCCTCCGCGAGGCCCGTCGTGGCATGAAGCTGGCTGAGGAGCTCGGCCTGCCCTTGCTGACCGTGATCGACACGGCCGGCGCGGCACTGTCCAAGGACGCCGAAGAAGGCGGCCTGGCCGGCGAAATTGCCCGGTCACTCTATGAGCTCATCGGCCTGCAGTCGCCGACCGTGTCGGTGCTGCTGGGGCAGGGCGCCGGCGGGGGAGCGCTGGCACTCCTCCCCGCCGACCGCACCATCGCCGCCCATCACGCCTGGCTGTCGCCGCTGCCTCCCGAAGGTGCGAGCGCGATCATCCATCGCAGCACCGAATTCGCCCCGGCGCTGTCCGAGGCGCAGGGCGTCAACGTGGCTTCGCTGCACGGGAACGGCCTGGTGGACCACATCGTGGACGAGCGCGACGACGCCGCCGACGAAGCCAAGGCGTTCTGCCTGCGGATGGGCGCTGCCATCGAGTACGAGCTCTCGGCGCTGGCCGGGGCCCCCATCGACGAGCTGCTGTCCCAGCGCACCGCCAAGTACCGGGACCTGGGGCCACGCCTGGCAGCGGCGACCGACTGAGTCAGTTCGCCGCGGCCCAGGCGGCGTAGCTGCCCTCGAGTTCGACGACGT
The DNA here is from genome assembly GCF_015751665.1 of Arthrobacter sp. CAN_A1. NCBI lineage: Bacteria > Bacillati > Actinomycetota > Actinomycetes > Micrococcales > Micrococcaceae > Arthrobacter > Arthrobacter sp. CAN_A1. The sequence continues at coordinate 5,802 of NZ_JADOUR010000010.1, forward strand.
CGTACCCTTCGTGTCGGAGCGCATTCGCTGCCACTGAGCTGCGGACCCCGCTCTGGCAGTAGGTGACGATGGTGCCCTCAGTGGGTAGCTGGTCGAGGTTCCACAGCACCCGGCCCCCGCTCAGTTGCTGGGAGCCGGGGATGTGCCCCGCTGCGTGCTCGCCCTTGGCGCGCACGTCCAGCAGCAGCGCCCGCTCCAGCGAGGCAAGGTCCTCCGGTGCCACGGTCCGGGGAACACTGGTCGGCAGCCCCTCCAGCCCGGTGACATACCCGGCAACCCGGTCGATTCCCACCCGGACCAGGTGGTCCCACAGGTCATGTGCCTGCTCCTGGTCCGACGCCAGCAGGACCAGCGGACGCAGATCCCGGGCCGGATCCACGGCCCAGGAACCAAAGCTGGCGGTGCTCTTGCCTGCCGGGATGTTCAGTGCTCCCGCTACAGTGCCCTCGTGGACCGCGGTGTTGGGGCGGGTATCGACGAAGGTCAGTTCATTGGCGTCCAGTCCCCGAACGACGTCGGCCGCGCTGAGTTCCTGCAGCGGAGCACGGGAACCCAGCAGGGCCGGTCCCTCACGGTTTTCCTTTTTCATCCGGGCGAAATAGGCGTGGGCATCGGGCTGGCCGTCGAGCAACTCGTCGATGAACCCCTGTTCGTCGTCGGCGGCGAGGTACGGTCCCCACCAGGCGTACAACCTCTCATAGCCCACCGTGGTGGACGGGACGGCGCCGAGCGCCTTGCCGCAGGCACTCCCGGATCCGTGCCCGGGATGGACCTGCACATGGTCCGGCAACGACAGGAAGACGTCGCGCAGGCTGGCGAAAAGATGCTTCGCTCCGGCGAACCGGGTGTCGACACCGCCTGCCGCCTCATCCAGGAGGTCCGGGCGCCCCAGATCTCCGGCGAAGACAAAGTCGCCGGAGAGTAGATACCCGGGCTGGTCGGTGAATGCCCCGTCGGTGATGAGGAAGGACAGGTGCTCGGGGGTGTGGCCGGGCGTGTGCAGTGCCTTGACGGTGATGTTCCCGATGGTGATGGTGCTGCCGTCGTACAGCCGCTCGGCGGTAAACCCGTACTGCCAGTCCACGCCGCCCTCTCCCGACACATACAGTGCGGCTCCGGTAGCGGCGGCCAGCTCCCGTGATCCTGATAGGTAATCGGCGTGGATGTGCGTTTCGGTGACCGCAACAATCCTCATGCCGTTGGCCGCGGCCATCGCCTGATAGACGCCGATATCCCGGCGCGGGTCGACGACCACTGCCTCGCCTTGGCGTTGGCAGCCGATGAAATAGCTGGCCTGGGCAAGATCCTCGTCATAGATACGTTCAATAAGCATGGGGTTCTCCTTCTGGATGGGTGGGGTGGTCAGGGAGCGACGAGCAGTGCGACGGCGGTGCTGGCCGCCACCCACGCCGCGACGGTGAAGATGAGGATGGCGAACGCCACCCGGATATGGCGGTCCTGCACCAGCCGTGCGAGACGGCCGGCGACGAGCGATCCAAGAATCGCGGGGAGAGCGAAGGCCAGCGTCAACGGCCAGTCGATGCTGAAACCGACAGCGTGGGCGCTGAATCCGGCGGCAGAGTTGATGGCGATGATGGCCAGGGAAGAGCCGACCGCCTGTTTCAGCCCCAGCCCAAGGAACAGGGTGAGCGCGGGGGTCAGGAGGAACCCGCCGCCGACTCCTAACAGTCCGGTGAGGAACCCGACCAGCACCCCGACGGCGAGGGCCTTCGGTGCGCACGATCGGAAGGACCGCCCGGGACCGGTGCTGCAGGACCCGGTGGCTTCGGCGACCGAGCCGAGCATGCGGATCCCGGCCACCACCATGATTGCTGCGAAAATCAGCATCAGCAGGTCTGGGTTTAACAGCTCACCGACGGCGGCGCCGCCCCAGGCGGCGGGGATGCCCGCCGCCCCGACGAGCCCGACCACCGGCCAGTTGATGCCGGCGCTCAGCCGGGGCAGCAAAGCCGCCACTGAGGCCGCCCCGACCACCAGCAGGGAGGTGGGGATGGCCTCGCCGGTGCTCATACCGACGCCGTAGACCAGTGCCGGAACGGCGATGATTGATCCGCCGGCTCCGACGAGTCCCAGGATGATCCCGACGGCGAGCCCCAGGCTGAGCGCAGCGATCATGAGGCCAGGGCCGTGCTTTCCCCGTCCTGGGGGAGGGGGAGCTGCGCTATTGCTGATTCGCGGGTGTGTTCCGTCTGTGCGCGGTTCCAGGGCAGTGCGGACAGGGCGTTGCCCATGGCGCAGGTGTTGGTTGCGGCCGAGAACGTGAGCCCGGCGCCGATGACTCCGGCGATACCCCGGATTTTCGGCGAGACGAAGCGGCCGCCGGTGAGCCCGAGTAGGACCAGGGATCCGGCGGTGAGACGGACCTGGCGCTCCAGGTCCCAGGTGGTCTTTCCCTTGACCACGGCGCCGCCGTCGGCGGCATACCCTGCGGTCCCGCCGGTCAGCACATAGGCGGAGTCAAGGCCGGCACCGTTCAAGCGCTGCCGTGCCTGTTCGGCGCGGGCACCCGACTGGCAGACCAGGACCACGCGGCTGTGGAGCCGAGAGGCGAACTCCTCGGTGTGCTCGGACAGGAGCGGCAGCGGGACGTTGTAGGCGCCGCGGATGTGCAGGGAAGCGAACTCGGCCGCCGAGCGGACGTCGATCACCACGACGTCCTCGTGGTCCTGCTGCCAGGCTCGCAGTTGCTGGGGGGTGAGCGCGGTCAGGGTGGGGGAGTCATGGGCCATCGTGGGGTTCCTCTCGGATGAAGCGGTAAAGGTGGATACCCCACTGAGTATTACAGATACCCAAGGGGGTATACAAAACACCCCGCTGGGTATACTTCGTAGACCACCACAACCTGGAGAGACCCATGCAACTCGATACCTCAGAGCTGACCCCCGTGATCAACCGCCTGAAGCGCGCGCAAGGCCAACTGGTCGCTGTCACCCGGATGCTCGAGGAGGGCAAGGACTGCAAGGACGTCATTACCCAGTTGGCTGCCGTGTCCAAGGCGCTGGACCGTGCCGGGTTCGCGATCATCGCCACCGGGCTGGAGCAGTGCCTCACCAGTGAGGACGCGACCATGGACAAGAAGGAACTGGAAAAGCTGTTTCTCTCGCTCGCCTGAGCCCCTGGAGTGCCGCTCCGCCACCCTGGCTGCGCGCCGCTCTTGCGGGTGGCCTGCCGGGATGGCATAGTTCGGACGGTGTGGGCCCCGACGACGCATCCGCGTCGCTGGTCTCGAACTGCACGCTTCACTTAACGGCGAGGTCTCATGTCATACAGCACTACTCTCGGTCCTTCCGATTCGCCATTGGATTATCCGGAGGGAATTCCTCCACTGGTCGAGCTTCTCCTCCGTACCGCTGATGGGGACCAGCCAGCGTTTTCCTCCCTGTACGAGGCCACCTGCAAACGGGTGTATGGGCTGGTGCTGAGGGTCATCAAGAACCCGGCGATCGCTGCAGAAGTAGTTCAGGAGGTTTACCTCCTGCTCTGGACCTCGGCCGGACAGTTCGACGCCGATCGGGGGTCGCCACAAAGCTGGATCTTCACCCTTGCGCACCGCCGCGCCGTCGACAGGGTGCGTAGCGAGCAGAGCGCGGTGGGACGGGATGCCGCGTACATCCGCCGTGCGACCGCCGTGCGGCAGGTCTCCGTCGAGGATACGGTCTACCACACGATGATGTCCGAGAGCGTCAGGAAATGCCTTGCGGCCCTGACTCCCCGCCAGGCAGAGGCCATCAACCTTGCCTATTATCGGGGACTCACGTATGTGCAGGTGGCCGAAACGCTCCAGATCAAGCTTCCCACCGCGAAGTCGCGGATCCAGGCCGGACTGATCCGCCTGCGCGACGCGATGGAAGCCGACGGTTACGACGCCCACTCACGATGAGCATGGGGAAACAGGAAGAGAGGTAACTCATGGATCCCTACCTACAGCAATGGTTTGCGCGCCTGGCCGCGGTGAAGTCCGGTCTTGACCTTGACGCTGCCTGGGCTACCTACACCGGCCTCGGCGGTTCATGCGACCTGGTCGAGTTCACGGCATACGTTCACGGCCTGGTGCAGCTTGACGACTTTCAGCGGGACATGGTGTCGCACGCCATCAACGAGATGCTCGACGACGGGAACTCACCGGTGCGGCGTGCCGCCTACACCACCGACGACGTTTCCCTCGCCACAGGGGTTCCCACTGAAAGCAGCTTCGAAGGTTGGACCGACCCGGCATTGCGGCGGCTCACGACGACGTCGGCCGCGCTGTTCCCCCTGGATCCCAGCGAATCCCACCGTCTGCGGTCCCTGCACCGAACCGGCCTGATGGGATCGGTGCGTGAGGAGCGGTTTGACAGGATTACCCGCGAGGCCCAGGCAGTGTTTGGCGTCAGCTCTGCCTCGATCGCGCTGATCGGCCAGCACCGCCAGTTCATTAAATCTGTGGCCGGACCCATCGGCGCGAACGTCCCGCGCCGGATTTCCTTCTGCAACCAGACCATCCGCAGCAACCGTGTGCTCGTGGTGCACGACGCCCTGACGGACCGGACGTTCCGCAACAACCCGCTGGTGCAGCTGAAGCCGCACATCAGGTTTTATGCGGGGCACACGCTGCGCGGTCCTGACAACTGGCCCATCGGCACCCTGTGCGTCATCGACGACCGTCCGCGGGGCTTTTCGGACGCCGACGAACTGGCGCTCAAGCAGCTCACCGCCCAAGCCCAGGAACAAGTGGAGTCCGCACCGGCCTAGCCGCTGGCGTGACCCACCTGGTGTACCGGAAGTGACGCAGGAAACACAGTGAGCGACGCCGGGGAGTTCATCGATGCCGGGATGCAGCGGGAGGCCTCAGGGGAGCGTGCGGCGGACCAGGCTAACGGTCTCCGGGCCTACGGATCCTCGGTGGGTGCCATCCGCGGGACAGTCCGCGATGCCTTCCGCCGCCACCGGGGGATGGATCACGACCCCGTGCTCTCGCTGTGTTCCGAGCTGTGGGCCGTCCCGGTTTTTGAGCGTCGGCTTGCCGCGGTGGTGGTGCTGCAATCGAAGCTTTCGCTGCTCCAGGTCACCGATCTGACCCGCATCGAGGGGTTTCTGCGCCAGGCGGGCGGACCGGAGCTCACTGACCCACTCGCCATCGACGTGGTAGGTCCGCTGATCGATCGGCTGCTCCCACGGGACGGGAAACGAGCCGCCGGCGTGCTGGACCGGTGGGCGGGCGACGTCGACCCGTGGCTCAGCCGGGCGGCCCTGCTGTCACCCCTGCGTCCCCTGCGCGCCGGCGGCGGTGACTGGGACGGGTTCATCCGACGGGCCCGGGCGGCGCTGGCTGAGAATCATGCCATGTCCGACGTCGTCAGCGACGCTGTTGCGCTGGTTCTGGGGGAGATGGCGGGGATCAGGCCGGAGCTAACGCTCCCTCGGCTCTAGGCCGGCCCGGGCTCAAGCTGGCAACGCGTCATAGACTGGTCCTTCGGCGGCCGCGACGGCGGCGCCGCGGCCCCACCAGCAAACCCGATCCAGCAAAGGTGCTTCTTCTATGTCAGATTCCTACTATCGCTCCCTGGGCGACGGGAGCTTCGAGTCGACCATCCACGCCCAGGGCGCCTGGAACCCCGAGGAACAGCACATGGCACCGGCGGCCGGCCTGCTGGCCCACTGCCTGGAGCAGCACAGCCCCCGGCCGGACCTCCGGATGGCACGCCTCAGCTTCGACATCCTCGGGATGATCCCCGGCGGGGCGTTTGACGTGATCGTGAAGGTGATCAGGCCCGGCAAGACTATCGAACTGTTGGAAGCCGAGATGATCTCCGGCGGACGCACCGTGATCCGGGCGAAGGCCTGGCGGCTCGCAAAGGCCGACAGCGCTGCAGTAGCGGCGATCGAGGACCCGCCGATGCCCGGGCCCGACGCTGCGGGCCCGTTTGCCGAGATGACCGCCTGGCCCGGCGGGTACATCGAGTCGCTTGAATTTCGGGTAGTGGAGGGGCACCGTCCCGGCCGCGGCCGGGTGTGGCTGAGGACGCCTCACCAAATGGTGGAGGACCTTCCCACCCCGGATCTGGTCCGGCTCATCGGCCTGATCGATACCGCCAACGGCGTGTCAGCCCGCGTCGCACCGGGGCCGGGGAGCTGGATGTTCCCGAACCTTGACCTGCAGGTCCACTTGTACCGGGAACCGGCCGGGGAATGGCTTGGACTGGAGACCAGCGTCAGCTTTGGCACTGACGGCATAGGGCTGACCTCCGCGGTCCTGCACGACACGACGGGCCCGTTTGGCCGTGCCGAGCAGATCCTGACCATCAGGAAAATCTAGTCCTGCAACTAGGGTGGAGACGGGAAGCACAACCAGTTGATCCAAAGGAGCAGCACCATGGAATACCGGAAACTTGGAAATAGCGGCACTGCCGTCTCGGCGTATGCCCTCGGCACCATGACGTTCGGAGCTGAAGCGGATGAGGCCACCTCGCACCAGATCATGAGCGCCTACACGGCGGCGGGCGGTAACTTCATCGACACCGCCGACGTGTACACGGCAGGTGCGTCCGAGTCGATCATCGGTTCCTGGCTGGCCAGGAATCCCGCCGACCGGGACCAGATGGTCGTGGCGTCGAAGGGCCGCTTCCCCATGGGCGACGGCGTCAACGACCTGGGTTTGTCCCGCCGCCACCTCCGTCGTGCGCTCGATGACTCGCTGACCCGGTTGGGCGTGGACCACATCGATCTGTACCAGGTTCACTCCTGGGATCCGCTGACCCCGCTCGAGGAGACCCTCAGTTTCCTCGAGGACTCGATCCGCAACGGCAAGATCGGGTACTACGGGTTCTCCAACTACTCGGGCTGGCAGTTGACCAAGGCCGCCATGATGGCGAAGGCCCAGGGTTGGAACGCACCGGTTACCCTCCAGCCCCAGTACAGTCTCCTGGTCCGCGAGATCGAATCGGAAATTGTCCCGGCGGCGCTCGACGCCGGCATCGGCCTGCTGCCCTGGTCGCCTCTCGGCGGCGGCTGGCTGACCGGCAAGTACCAGCGCGACACCTCACCCACCGGGGAGACCAGGCTCGGCGAGAACCCTGAGCGCGGGATGGAAGCCTGGAAGGAACGCAACTCCCAGGAACGGACCTGGCGCATCATTGACACCGTCGTGGAGATCGCCGCCGAGCGCGCGGTGACAGCGTCACAGGTGGCCCTGGCCTGGGTTGCGCAGCAGCCGGCCGTCACCTCGGTGATCCTCGGTGCGCGGAACACCGCCCAGCTCGCCGACAATCTGGGCGCCGACGCCGTGAAGCTCACCGCCGGGGAAGTTGACCGGCTCAGCACTGTGAGCGCCCCCGAGGTCTCCGATTACCCCTACGGTGTGCCGGGCCAGGAGCAGCGCAGCCGGATCATCGACGGCGGGCGCTGAACCTGGGAGGGGCGCCAGCGGAATGCTGACGCCCCCTCCGCGGTTGGTAATGATTACCAACCCGTTCAGGGATCTTCAGAGAAAGGCCAGCACCATGGCAAAGGCAATGTGGAACAACGTGGTCATCGCGGAGTCAGACAACACGGTGATGGTGGAGGGGAATCACTACTTTCCCAGGGATTCGGTGAAGGCCGAGTACCTCACCGACAGCAGCATGACCACTGTCTGCCCGTGGAAGGGTACAGCGAGCTACTTTTCGCTGACGGTCGACGGCGATGTGAACGACGACGCCGCCTGGACCTATCCCGACCCGAAAGCCAAAGCGGAGAACATCCGTGACCATGTGGCGTTTTGGCGCGGTGTGACAGTCACCGGCTGACTAGTCGCGCCGGGGTCGGGGCAACAATGGAAGCCGGGTCTGATACAACCAGGGTTTCAGCAGTTCCGCAGCGTCAAAACCTGTCACCCCGGCGCAGACGTCGTCTGCCACGGTCACCAGATCCGCTGTGGCGACGTTGCGATGCCCGAACTGGGTGGTCCAGGCGCGGAGCAGGGTGAAGAACAGCTGATCGCCGACTGAAGTTCTCAGGGCATGCAGGGCGAGAGCGCCCCGCTTGTAGACCCGGTCGTCGAACATGTTCACCGCGCCGGGATTGCCAATCAGCAGATCTTCGGGCTCGGCTGCCAGGCCGCGCCAGGCGTTCGTCGCGCGCTGTTCAGTCGTCAGGCTCCCCGATTGTTCGGACCACAGCCACTCGGCGTAGCAGGCAAATCCCTCATGCAACCAGATGTCCCGCCAGGAATCGGCGGTCAGCGAGTTGCCGAACCACTGGTGGGACAGTTCGTGGGCGATGAGCCGCTGGGATTCCCACCCGATGGTCAGATGGTTGCGGCCGAGGATCGACAGTGACTGCGCTTCCAACGGAATCTCCAGGACATCATCGGCCACCACCACCGTGTACGCCCCAAAGGGATACGGTCCGAAAAGTTCGATGAACAAAGCCATCATCTCCGGCTGCCTGACCAGCGCCCGGCGTGCGGCCTCGCGTAATCCGGCCGGTGCGGCAATGAACTGGGGGACCGGTGAGGTGCTGGAGCGGTCCAGCTGGTAGCGCCCGATCTGGACCGTCGCAAGATAGGTGGCCATCGGCTCTGGCTGGTTATACACCCAGGTGCCGCGACTGGCACGGGGAGTGTGGGAGATCAGCTGACCGTTGCAGATGGCCCGGTAATTCGCGTCGGTGGTCACCGCGATGCGGTAAGTGGCTTTCTGGCTGGGGTGGTCGTTGCAAGGGAACCAGGACGGGCTGCCGGTGGGCTGACCCGCGACAAGGACGCCGTCGGTCAGTTCCTCCCAGCCCAACTCACCCCAGACGCTCTTCAGGGGAAGCGGATACCCACCGTATTTGATGTGGAGAGTGAACTCCTGGCCACCCGTCAGCGGTTCAGCCACTGTCACCACCAGTCGGGAACCCCTCAGACTGAACCGGAGCACCCGTCCCGCGTCAAGGTTCACCCTGGTGACCTTCAAGCCGGCCACGTCCAGTTCAATCCGGTGCAGCAGACGGGACGCCGGCCCGGCGGCCCGGCCGGTGATGACGGCGCGGCCCGCCAACCGGTTGCTGGCCAACCGGTAGTCAAGGTCGAGATCGTAGTGCAGCGCGGTCCAGTCCCCGGAGCCGTGCCCTGGCGTGTAGGGATCAACGCCGCCGGAGCTGTTCGCCCGCATGCCGTCGACAGCCTGAGTCATGGTGAGGCCGCCGGTCGTTTCCAGGGGCTGACCGGGTTGCCGATCCAGTAACTGCCGGCGGGGACCGTCTCACCGCGCATCACCAGCGACGCCGGTCCGACGGTTGACCCCTGGTCCAGACGGGCAGCGGGAAGTATCACTCCGTGCGGTCCCATGGTTGCGCCATCCATCAAGGTTACGGTGTCCATGGACATCACCCGGTCATGAAACAGGTGCGTCTGGATGACGCAGCCCCGGTTCACCGTGGCGCTGTCGCCGAGGGTCACCAGATCGGCCTCCGGCAACCAATAGCTTTCACACCACACGCCATGACCGATCTTCGCCCCCAGCGCCCTGAGCCACCACACCAGCGACGGGCTGCCGCTGGCGGCGCGGGCGAACCACGGGGCGGTCACCGTTTCGATGAAGGAGTCGACCACCTCGTTGCGCCAGATGAAGGAGCTCCACAGCGGATGTTCGCCCGCGCGGATCCGGCCCACCAGCAGCCACTTCACGACGACGGCGCTGAAGGCCGCCACCGTGCCGGCAGCCAGCATGACCACCCCGCTGAGCAGCGCGGCCACGGGGTACCCCCAGGCGAGGGCCATCGCGTCGAGCCCCACGAGCACCAGCACCGCGATGGCCACGGTGAGCAGGGTCGCGGCGAGCCGGCACACTTCCCAGGCGCCCCGGGCCACCTTCAGCCGCCGGGGTGGGTCGAAGGTCCGGGTCTGGTCGGCGTCCATCTGGGTGCGGCGCAACCGGACGGGTGGGCTGCCCAGCCAGGACGTCCCGGCTTTTGCTTTGGCGGGGGTAGCTGAGAGCACCGCGACGAGGGAGTTCTTCGGCACCCGGCGGCCCGCCGCGGTCATCCCCGAATTGCCGAGGAAGGCCCGTTTCCCGATCTTCGCCGGGGCCACCTTCATCCAGCCCCCGCCGAGTTCGTAGGAGGCCACCATGGTGTCATCGGCGAGGAAGGCGCCGTCGCCAATCGTTGTCATTTTCGGGACCAGCAGCACAGTCGAAATCTCCACGTTCTTGCCGACCGCGGCGCCCAATAGTCTCAGCCACACCGGTGTGAAGAGACTGGCGTACAACGGGAACAGCAGGTCGCGCGCCAGGTCGAGGACCCGTTCGGTGGCCCACACCTGCCAGCCGACACGACTGCGGACCCGGTGGTATCCCTCCCGCATCCCGACGCCGAGCAGCCGGACGGTGACGAGGATGAGCAGCATGGCTGCCACAAACCAGAGCAGGCCGGCGAGCGGTACGGACCAGGCAAGCTGGGGCAGCGCGCCGGACAGGGCGGGGGAGCCGCGCAGGGCGGCAAGAATGGGCAGGGCGGCGATGGCTGCGGCCAGGTAGGGGATTCCGGCGAGCACCCCCGAGGCGGCGGCGAACGCCGGGAAGCTGATGGTCCGGGATGACGCCGGAGGGGCGTCGGGCCAGATGGGTTTGGCTTTTCCGACCCGGGTGGCGGGCGATCCGGCGTAGTGCTGGCCGGAGCGGACCTTCCCCAGCACCGCCGAACCGGGTGCCACCTGTGAGTCGGCGCCGATTCGGGCACCCGGCATGAGCGTACTTCTGGTGCCGATGACTGCCCGTTCGCCGATGCTGATCCGGCCAATGTGGACCAGGTCGCCGTCAACCCACCAGCCGGAGAGGTCAACCTCGGGTTCCACCGAGCTTCCGCTGCCCAGGTGGAGCATTCCGGTGACCGGCGGGACTGAGTGGAGGTCGACGTCGCGCCCGATTTTCGCACCCAGCGCCCTGGCGTAGTAGGTGACCCAGGGGGCGCTGGCCAGGCTCACGGCGGCGGCCATGTCGGCTATCTGCTCGGCAAGCCACAGCTTCAGGTGCACCCTGCCGCTGCGGGGGTAGCTTCCCGGCCGGACGCCGCGGAGCAGGATCCGGGCGGCGGCCACGGAGATGCCCATCCGGCCCAGCGGGCTGACGAAGACCGTCCAGCTGGCCAGGATCCACCACCAGGACAGGGTGGGAGCCGCCGTGACGCCGGCCACGGCGAGCACCTCGTTGATGATCATCAGGTAGGTCAGCCACCGCATACCCACGAGCAGGTGCAGCGGGAGCCCCATCAGGGTCTGGAAGACCTGGGCTTTGCGGGTGGTGCGGGCAACGTTCCGTTCAACCCTGATGGTTCCACCGACGGGTTCCGAGTGGCGGACCATGTCGATCAGTGCACCCACCCGGGGATGAGCGTAGATGTCGGCCACTGTCACCGTCGGATACCGCTGCCGCAGGGCGGAGACCAGCTGCGCCGCTGACAGGCTGCCGCCACCCTGGGCGAAGAAGTCGGCATCCAGTCCCGACGCCGGGAGGCCGAGCACCGCTGTCCACTGGTCCACCACCCACTGGGCTTCGTCGTCGAGTTGCGGCACGTCGGCCGGGTCTGTCTGGGCCAGCGGCCACGGCAAGGCAGCGCGGTCCACTTTCCCACTGGTTTTGGTGGGGAGGGAAGCGGTCTCGCTGAGCATCGGAATGAGTGCTGCGGGCAGGGAGCCGACGAGTTGGGAGCGGAGCTCCGGCAGGTCGAGCGGCGCACCCGCCGCTACCAGATAGCCCACCAGCACCTGATTGCCGGCGGCGGTGGTCTGCACGGCTGCAGCGGCGCCGGCGACTCCCGGTAGGGACTGGAGGGCGGCATCCACCTCGCCGAGTTCGATGCGCCTGCCGCCAAGCTTGATCTGCTCGTCGGCGCGTCCCATGAACTCGAGGCCGGCAGGGTCGAACCGGACCAGGTCACCGCTGCGGTAGGCACGGTCCCAGCCCAGCGATGGCATGGCGGCATACTTTTCCTTGTCCTTGTGCGGATCGAGGTAGCGGGCCAGGCCAACGCCGCCGATGATCAGCTCGCCGATCTCGCCGGCGGCCACCGGGACGCCCTCGCCGTCGACGACGGCCAGGTCCCAACCATCCAGCGGAAGGCCGATGCGCACCGGGCCCGGCCCGCCCAGCAGCGCGGCACAGGCGACCACCGTCGCCTCGGTGGGGCCGTACGTGTTCCACAGTTCCCGGTCCTCGGTGGCCAGCCGTGCCGCCAGTTCGGGAGGGCAGGCTTCGCCGCCGAAAATGAGCAGCCTGACCGCTTCAAGCGACTCCACCGGCCAGAGAGCGGCGAGGGTGGGAACAGTCGAGACCATGGTGATGCCGTGGGTGATCAACCATGGACCCAGGTCCATCCCGGAACGCACCAGCGCGCGGGGTGCGGGAACCAGGCACGCACCATGACGCCAGGCGAGCCACATTTCCTCGCAGGAAGCGTCGAAGGCCACCGACAGCCCGGCGAGCACGCGGTCGGTGGGGCCCGCCGGTTCGGCCTGCAGGAACAGTCGGGCTTCGGCGTCGACAAACGCTGCCGCCGAGCGGTGGGTGACCGCAACCCCCTTGGGGGTTCCGGTGGATCCGGAGGTGAAGATGATCCAGGCGTCGTCGTCGGGGCGTGGCATGCGTGGAGCAGGGAACGGTGCCTCTCTTCCCTTCTTCACCACGGGTGCGCGTCCGGCCCTGATCATTCCCGCGACACCGGCTTCGGAGAAGACGAGTTTGGCACGCTCGTCGGGGTCGTCAGCGTCGACGGGGACGTAGGCGGCACCAATCATGAGGGTAGCGAGGATGGCGATGTACAGCTCGGCAGTTCCGGATGGGATCCGGATACCGATTCTGTCGCCCACGCCCAGCCCTGCCAGGTGAAGCTCCTTGCCCATCGCGCGGACACTCGACAGCAGCTCGGCGTAGCTGAGGCTGGTGGTGCCGTCGTCGAGCGCCGAGGCGTCAGGATAGGCATCTGCGGTGGCGGTGAGGATGTCGATCAGGGTGCGCGGCTGCGGGGCCGCTGACCGGCGGGACAGTTGCGGGGTATGCGGTGTCACCTGCTAAGTGTCCCACCCGGGAACACTGCCCGGCGCGGCTACACGCCGTCGTCGGGCCGGGGTTTGCCGCGCCGGTTGAGACGGCTGATGGTCGAGTACGCGGCCGCACAAATCCCGGCGGTCAGGACGGTGCCCCAGATGGTGTCGATCAGCAGCATCTGGGCTGGCCAGTCGCGGAGGGTTGCTGCGTTGGTGAAACCGTAGGTGCCGTAGGCGGCGAAGCCGAGGACCGCGCCGGAAATTGCTGCCGTCTTCAGGCTGCCCTTTTCCAGGGCGGGTCTGACGGCGAGCCAGCAAGCAGCCGCGGCGTAGGCAAGATAGAACACCACCGCATACCCGAGTGAAGCTTGCTCGGCCATCAGCGGACCGATCCAGCCCCGGTAGGTCCCCGCCATGGCGAGCAGCCAGGGGATGTCGAAGAGCAGGAAAAATGCCGCCACCACCGCTGTGTCGCGGGCGAACCGGATCATGCGAACACCAGATACGTGACCAGGGTGATGAGGCCGGTCAGAGCGGTGCCCCAGGCGAGGTCGACAGCGATCAGGACAGCAGGCCACCGCTTCAGCGTTGAGGCGTTGGTGAGGTCGTAGGTCGCATAGGCGAAGAAGCCCAGGGCCCCGCCGTAGCCTGCTGCGGCCAGCCAGGAGTCGGCGGCGAGGGCAGGCTGGACAGCGAACAGCACGATGCCGGCTATATAGATTAGGTAGAACGCTGCCGCGTAGAGAAAATTGGGTTTGTCGGCGAGCTGGTCGCCCAGGTGCCGACGGTAGAACGTGCTCATTGATTTGAGCCAGATTGCGTCGAGCAGCAGGAATGTTGCTGCGGCAACCAGAAACTGCAGGAAGACCATGGACAGGAGCCTAACCTAGATGACCGGGACAGACCTGGTGGTGGTGCGCGACGGCGTCTCGGCTGGCGCCGCAGCTGACCTGGCGGCGGGCATCGCGCTGCTGCGTGCCGTGGCTGCGGGGGAGCGGCCCGCCACGCTGCGGCTGTACCGTCCCGAGCCCACTCTTGCCTTTGGGCAGCGGGATACCCGGCTGGCCGGGTTTACGTCAGCCGAAGCCGCTGCGCGGTTGCACCAGTTTGAGCCGTTGGTCCGCCGTGCGGGCGGCCGGGCGGCTGCGTATCACCGCGGGTGCCTGGTCATCGATCATGTTGAGCCGCAGACCGATGCGGTGGCCGGGTCGCGGAAACGGTTCGCCGGGTTCGGTGAACTCCTTGCGTCAGCGCTGCGCTCGGTGGGTGTGGCCGCGGCGGTGGGCGAAATTCCTGGCGAGTACTGTCCTGGGGAGTACAGCGTGCACGGTACCGGCGACGACGGACAGCGCGTGAAGCTGGTTGGGACGGCCCAGCGGGTGGTGTCCGGTGCGTGGCTTTTTTCCTCGGTGGTGGTGGTGGAAAACTCGGCGCCGATCCGGGAGGTACTGACGTCGTCGTACGCGGCAATGGGACTGGACTGGGATCCCTCGACGGCGGGCTCCGCCAACGATCTTGTTCTCGGGATTAGTGTCGACGACGTCGAGCGCGCCATCCTGGCTGCCTACATGCGAGCGGGCTACACACTCAAGCCGTCGGAGGCTTCCGCAGCCCTCCTGCCCGGCGTATCCTGACTGCCAGAATGACCGTTCGGAGCTGATCAAGCCGGGAGGCGTTGAATGGCAGCAACTGAACATCCTCGGCTGCTCTCAGCAATGCTAGTGGTCGCACACCCCGACGACGACGCCTACGGGCTGGCGGGGAGCGTCGCCTTGCACTCGGGTGACCCAGGATTCCGGTTCATTCTGGTCCACGCGACCGACGGGGCCGCGGGCGAGATTCCGCCGGGCTTTCCTGCTACCCGTGAGTCCCTGGGGGCGGTGCGCAGGGGTGAGTGCCGCAACGCCTGGAGTGCGCTGGGACGGGTTCCCGACCGGCACATCTGGCTGGACTATCCGGATGGTGCGGTGGCCGAGGTGCCCTTCGAGGAACTGGTGGGCGGGATCGCTGCGCTGTTGGAGGAGGAACACCCCGATGTGGTGGCCACGTTTGGTCCGGACGGGATCACCGGGCATCCAGATCACATCACGGTGGGGAGGGCCACCGATGAGGCATTCCATCGGTGCCGGGCGGCAGCTGGACCCGGGCTGCGCAGGCTGCTCCACGGGGCCATGAAGGCGTCGACGTTTGAGCGGTGGAATGCTGCGCGGGTGCGTGCGGGAAAGGAAGCCTGGGATCCGTCCCGGGTGTATCACCTGCGGGGTGTGCCTGATGAGTCGATTGGGATGGAGGTGGACACCACAGCGGTGGCCGACCGGATCGTCGCCGGCCTGTCTCAGCATCGCAGCCAGCTCCATCTGATCTCCGACCCGACCAGGAGCGCTGGCGATTGGCGGCGAACGGTGGGCCGGGAGTTTTTCGTTGTTGCCTGGCCACCCCGGGACTCTGCGGACCCGGTGTTGTGTGACATTTTCGAGGGGCTCTAGGGCTTGGGGCTTGGAGCTTGGGGCTTGGAGCTTGGAGCTTGGAGCTTGGGGTTTGGAGCTTAAACGGCGACCGCCCTGCAGCCAGAAGTGCCACGGGGCGGTCGTCGTCGTGCTGGCGGGCTTTAGTGGCCGCGCTTAATCCACTCATCAAGGGATGGTGCTTCGTCGCCGACCGTGGTCGAATCGCCGTGTCCGGGGCGCACCACCGTGTCAGCCGGGAGGCTGAGCAGGCGATCGCGGATGGATTCGATGATGGTGGGGAAGTCGCTGAAGGACCGGCCGGTGGCGCCTGGGCCGCCCTGGAACAGGGTGTCGCCGGTGAAGACGGTGCCCGCCTCCTCAAGGTAGAAGCTCACCGATCCGGGGGAGTGCCCGGGGGTGTGCAGCGCCTTGAGGGTGACGCCAGCGACGGCGAACTCGTCGCCGTCGCTGATCTCGTGGTCCGGTGCGGTGCCGGGGTACACCTGGTCCCACAGCATCCGGTCGGCGGAGTGGAGATGGATGGGGGCCCGGACGGCGTCGTACACGGCGCCGACGGCGCGGATGTGGTCATCGTGCCCGTGGGTCAGCAGGATGGCTCGCACCTGCCGACCCTTGATCTGTTCGACAACCGCTTCAGCACTATGGGCGGGGTCAATGACGATGCACTCCGTGTCATCGCCGATGATCCAGACGTTATTGTCAACGTCCCAGGTGCCGCCGTCGAGGGAGAAGGTGCCGGAGGTGACGAGGCGCTCAACGCGGACTGCCATCAGAGCACCACCACCGAACGGAGCACTGAACCATCGTGCATTTTGTCGAAGGCTGCTTCAACCTGGTCCAGGGTGATGCGCTCAGTGACGAAGGCGTCGAGGTCCAGGTTGCCCTGCTGGTAGTGGCTGACCAGCATGGGGAAATCCCGGGATGGCAGGCAATCGCCGTACCAGGACGACTTCAGTGAGCCGCCGCGGCCGAAGACGTCGAGGAGTGGCAGTTCCAGCACCATATCCGGGGTGGGGACGCCTACCAGCACCACGGTGCCGGCCAGGTCGCGGGCGTAGAACGCCTGCTTGTAGGTTTCGGGGCGGCCGACGGCGTCGATCACCACGTTGGCCCCGTTGCCCTCGGTGAGGGCCTGGATGGCCTCGACGGCGTCCTGGCTCTTGGAGTTGACCGTGTGGGTGGCCCCGAGCTTCCTGGTGGCTTCGAGCTTCCGGTCGTCGATATCGACGGCGATGATCGTCGTCGCGCCCGCAAGCTTGGCGCCAGCGATGGCAGCGCTGCCCACTCCACCACAGCCGATCACAGCCACCGAGTCGCCGCGGCGGACGTTTCCGGTGTTGATGGCGGCGCCAATGCCTGCCATGATGCCGCAGCCCAACAGGCCGACGGCGGCGGCATCCGCAGCGGGATCCACCTTGGTGCACTGGCCGGCAGCAACCAGGGTCTTCTCAGCGAAGGCGCCAATGCCCAGGGCGGGGGACAGCTCGGTGCCATCCTCAAGGGTCATCTTCTGGGTGGCGTTGTGGGTGTTGAAGCAGTACTGGGCTTCGCCGCGGCGGCAGGCACGGCATTCGCCGCACACAGCGCGCCAGTTGAGGATGACCCGGTCGCCGGCCTTCACCTCGGTGACATCGGGTCCGACAGCGCTGACTACACCGGTGGCTTCGTGGCCGAGGAGGAACGGGTAATCGTCGCTGATGCCACCCTGCTTGTAGTGCAGATCGGTGTGGCAGACGCCGCAGGTGAGAATATCCACCAGCGCTTCACCCGGTCCCGGATCAGGCACGAGGATGGTCTCGATGCTGGCTGGGGCGTTTTTTTCCTTGACAACTACGGCTTGGACTCTGTGAACCATTTCTACACGGTCCTTTCACTTGGGTACCGGGCGGTTAACCCCAGCATAGGCACGGACACCGACAGCGGTTCAATCAGGTGATCCGTGACCCATATCGGCTGCGGTGAGTGCTGGTTAACGTTAGGGCGGAAAGCACGGCAACGAGCGCAGCCCTTGCGCCCTGTTTTCTGCGTGATAAAACTTTTCAACATTCTTTCTGGCCTCTCCCACATCCCGGCTAAAAATGTCAGAGCCCGATGATGTGATGGGGGTATGAAGCAGCAGGAAAAGGCAGGTGGAGGCCGCAGCATTGCTGAGGTTTTTTCGGCCAGCCTTGGTGGATCGGCGGTCCCGTGGGCGGAGACTGATCCGTCATGGAGTCCCGGTGAGGTTGCGGGGGTGTTGCGGCAACCGGGTAGGTCCGCCCGGAGCCATCGGTTTGCCGGCAACAGCCTGGCCACCGAGGTAGAACTGGCCGACCCAGCCTCGCTGGTGGGGATGCTGCTGCCCCAGGATCCCGGTCGAGCGACTGCTCAGGAACCGGCCAAGGACCCGGCGAAGGAACCGGCGAACAGTTCAGCTGACAATGCGGCTGGCGACGTGCCAGGGCCGTCCGGCGACGCACCTGATACGGCTGAGTTGTTGGTGGCGGTGGGTCGGCTGGGGTCGTGGGTTGCTGCCCGGGAAGCCGAGTTGGTTGCTGCGCTCCATGATGAGGTGCAGGCCGCGGCCGCCGCGCTGGCTGCGTCCCGGCCGGGATCGGGGCAGGTCGGTAGCGGACTTGGCTTCACTCTCTCGGCTGAGGAACTGGCTCCTTTGCTCAATATTTCCGGGCGGGCGGCGCACCGGTTGCTGGGACAAAGCCTGACCCTGGTCCTGGACCTCCCGAAGACCCTGCACTGCCTGGGTTGGGGGATGATCTCGGTCCGGCAAGCCCAGCTGATCGCCGATGAAGCTCTCTTCGTCCCGGCGGAGGTGTTACCCGGGTTCGAGGACCAGGTCCTGGCGCGCGGCGCGCATCTGACCCCACCACGGTTGAAAGCGATCTGTCACCGGGTCCGGGAGAAAATTCATCCCGAATCTGTTGCCACCCGCAAGGCTGCCGCGGCCCGGGACCGGCACGTGGAAGTGAGCCCAGCCCAGGACGGGATGGCCTGGTTGTCCGCGTATCTGCCCGCCGAGCAGGCCTGTGGCATCGAACACCGTCTGAGCTTCACCGCCCGGGCCCTGCAGAACCCGTCCGAATCCCGGACCCTCACCCAACTCAAGGCCGACATGTTCAGCGACCTCCTCACCCACCACTGCCCACCCACCGAAAGTACACACCGCGACGACCCGGAAGCCGGGACCGCTGGTGCTACTGGTGCTGCTGGTGGGGGTGGGTTGGTTGATTTGGCGTCGGTGAAGGGGGTGCAGCCGGTGGTGTTCGTGACCGTTCCGGTGCTGACCCTGCTCGGCGGTGATGGTCCGGGCGAACTCGATGGTTACGGGCCGATCGACCCGGACACGGCCCGTCGACTTGCCGCCCACGCACCAGGTTTCATCAGGATCCTCACCCACCCCGAGACCGGGACCGTCCTGAGCGTCGGACGGGACCGCTACCGGGTCCCGAAGGACCTGCGCAACACCATCCTCGTCAGAGATAAAACCTGCCGCCATCCCGGCTGTAACCGGCCCGCACCGGTCTGCGACATCGACCACACCATCCCCTGGCACCAGGGCGGGACCACCAGCTACGACAACCTCGCAGCGCTCTGTAAACGTCACCACATGCTCAAAACCGAAGGCTACTGGCGCTACGAACAACCCGAACCGGGCACCATCACCGCGACCTCACTGACCGGCAAAAGCTACACCACCCTGCCCCAACCACCACCCTTCTA
Organism: Arthrobacter sp. CAN_A1; assembly: GCF_015751665.1. Lineage (NCBI taxonomy): Bacteria > Bacillati > Actinomycetota > Actinomycetes > Micrococcales > Micrococcaceae > Arthrobacter > Arthrobacter sp. CAN_A1. The sequence goes on from NZ_JADOUR010000010.1 coordinate 24,990, forward strand.
AAGGGCATCGCGAGCGCACCAAGGCAGCGACAAGTGATCACAGCACACGGCACGGCAAAGACTCGCGTAAGCCTGGTCCGAAGACAGGGACTACCCGGCTGAAGAATGCAGGGCTAGCTACCCAAACGAGCCATGACGTCCGACACCGACGGGTTGGTAGCTGCGGTGCCGTCGGGGAACAGCACCGTCGGGACCGTCTGGTTACCACCGTTGAGGGACTCCACCAGTGCAGCGGTGCCCTCCACCTCTTCGATGTTGATCTCGGTGTAGCCGACCCCCTTGGCATCGAGTTGCTTCTTCAGCCGGCGGCAGTAGCCGCACCAACTTGTCGAAAACATGGTGATTGTGCCGGCATCGGGGGTGAAGTCCACGGTGCTCCTTCTTGACTTGATAGCTTGAATTGATGGAAGCGCTGGGAAGCGCTCACTCAGACTTGGTGGTACATAGTCTTCAACACGCGTGACTGCCGTTAGATTCCTGAGCTGAGCTCGGGTCCTGCAGCCTGGCCGGAGCTTCTGGTCGGACAATAACTGTGATCAGACCATTTCGCGCAGACTGATCAGACGATTTCCCGCAACGACACAGTGCCGTCCTCGGTAACAACCAGTCCCGGATTGTGGCAGACCTCCCAATGGAATCCGTCCGGATCGGCGAAGTATCCCGAGTAGCCGCCCCAGCTCATCGCTGTCCCTTCGGCAATCAATTCAGCACCGGCGTTCACCACGGTCTGAAGGATCACATCCACCTCATCGGGAGAATCCACGTTGTGCCCCAGGGTGAGTGGCGGAGCAATCGGACCATGCCCGATGTTCCCCGCCTCGGCGGCCAGATGGTCCCCTCGGAAGAGAGACAGCACCAAACCATGGCCGACCTGGAAGAACGCCACTTCGTCAGGAACGTAGACCAACGGCTCCCAGCCAAGAGCTTGAGCGTAGAACCTGTAGGACGTATCAAGGTTGCGGACGCCCAGCGTAATGACTGTGACCTGAGGTTTCATGGGTTGATCCTACTGATACTTTGGCGCTTCAGCGCCGGCGCGCGCTGACCGGGTTGTTGGTCGCGTCCAAGCACAACGGATACCATCAGAGAGTTAACCCGCCACACCACCTTAGCTAGGAGACCACTGTGTCAGCGCCCTCCCTTATCACCCTCCTCGTCGACGGCGAAGAGCACCAGGTGACTACGGGCACAACCGGCGTTGACCTGTTCGCCGAACGTCGCGACGTCGTCGTCGTCCGGGTGGACGGTGAACTGGTTGATCTCGACCAGCCGATCCCGGCAGGTGCCCGCGTTGAGCCCATCACCATCAGTTCGACTGAAGGCCTGGAAGTGCTGCGCCATTCCACTGCCCACGTGATGGCACAGGCGGTCCAGCAGTTGCGCCCCGATGCCAAGCTCGGCATCGGCCCGTACATCACCGACGGCTTCTATTTCGACTTCGACGTCGAAACCCCCTTCACCCCCGAAGATCTCAAGCAGCTCGAAAAAATGATGCTGAAGATCGTCAACAATAACCAGTTGTTTGTCCGCCGGGTCGCCACCGACGCCGAGGCCCGCGAGGCGATGGCCAATGAGCCTTACAAGCTGGAACTGATCGGCCTTAAGGGCGGGGCGGGTGACATCTCCGACGACGACGGCGCCTCCGTCGAAGTGGGTGCCGGCGAGCTGACCATCTACGACAACATTGACCGTAAAACCGGCGACGTGGTCTGGAAGGATCTGTGCCGTGGGCCGCACCTGCCCAACACCAAACTGATCTCCAATGCCTACGCCCTGACCCGCTCTGCCGCCGCGTACTGGCGAGGCAGCGAAAAGAACCAGCAGCTGCAGCGTATCTACGGAACCGCCTGGCCTACCAAGGACGAGCTGAAGGCCTACCAGGAACGCATCGCCGAAGCTGAGCGTCGCGACCACCGCAAACTCGGCACCGAACTGGACCTGTTTTCCTTCCCCGACGAGCTGGGTTCCGGCCTGCCCGTGTTCCACCCGAAGGGTGGCATCATCAGGAAGGCGATGGAGGACTACTCCCGGCAGCGCCACGTCGACGCTGGCTACGAGTTTGTGTACACCCCCCACATCACCAAGGGCCACCTGTACGAGGTGTCCGGCCACCTGGACTGGTACCGGGATGGCATGTTCCCGGCCATGCACGTCGATGAAGAACTCAACGAGGACGGCACCGTGCGCAAGCCGGGCCAGGATTACTACCTCAAGCCGATGAACTGCCCCATGCACAACCTGATCTTCAAATCGCGGGGCCGGTCGTACCGCGAACTGCCGCTGCGCATGTTCGAGTTCGGATCCGTGTACCGGTACGAAAAGTCGGGAGTGGTGCATGGGCTGACCCGCGTCCGCGGCATGACCCAGGACGACGCCCACATCTACTGCACCCGCGAGCAAATGAAGGACGAGCTCACCGAGACTCTCAACTTCGTGCTCGGACTGCTCAAGGACTACGGTCTGGACGACTTCTACCTTGAACTGTCCACCAAGAATCCCGAAAAGTCGGTTGGCTCGGACGAGATCTGGGACGAAGCCACCCGGACCCTCGCCGAGGTGGGCGAAGCCTCAGGCCTCGAACTGCGTCCCGATCCAGGCGGAGCCGCGTTCTACGGTCCCAAGATTTCGGTCCAGGCCCGCGACGCGATCGGCCGTACCTGGCAGATGTCCACCATCCAGTTGGACTTCAACCTGCCGGAGCGGTTCGAACTCGAGTACCAGGCCGCCGACGGCACCCGGCAACGCCCGGTGATGATCCACCGCGCCCTGTTCGGCTCCATCGAACGGTTCATGGGTGTGCTCACCGAGCACTACGCCGGGGCGTTCCCGGCCTGGCTGGCGCCGGTCCAGGTTCTGGCCATCCCCGTGGCGGAAGCGTTCAACGAGTACCTGTTCGACGTCGTCGACAAGTTGAAGGCCGAAGGAATCCGTGCCCAGGTAGACATCGGCACCGACCGTTTCCCGAAGAAGATCCGCACTGCGAGCAAGGAGAAGGTCCCCTTCGTGCTGATCGCCGGCGGAGACGACCAGGACGCCGGAGCCGTGTCCTTCAGGTTCCGCGACGGCAGCCAGGACAACCAGGTGCCCATCGATGAGGCAGTGCGGCGCATTGTCGAGGCCGTCCGGAATCGGGACAAGTAAAACGTATGGAGAGTGCTACGGGGGCTGACGGGAAACACGCTGATGGGCGTTATCCCGGCGACGACGGTGTGACCGATGACTTCGAGATCGCCGGCGTTCCGGATGCCTTCCAGCGGCTGTGGACTCCCCACCGGTTGGCATACATCAAGGGCGGACAGTCCCAGTTCAAGGACAAGAACGACTGTCCGTTCTGCGTCGCTCCGTCCCGCAGCGACGAGGAATCACTGATTGTGCACCGGGGGACCCACGCCTTTGTGATCCTCAACCTTTTCCCCTACAACCCGGGGCACCTGCTGGTCTGCCCCTACCGGCACGTACCCGACTACACCGACGTTGACGCCCGTGAGACGGTCGAGATCGCCGAACTCACCCAGACGGCGATGCGGGTACTGCGGGACGTAGCCAAACCGACGGGCTTCAATCTCGGCATGAACCAGGGCGTCACCGGTGGAGCAGGCATTGCTGCGCACCTGCACCAGCATGTGGTGCCGCGCTGGGGCGGGGACGGTAACTTCCTGCCGATTATCGCCCAAACCAAGGCAATCACCCAGACCCTCGACGAGGTGCGGACCCAGATGGCGACCGCCTGGCCGCAGACCTCACAGGCCGGTGATGCAGGTGCTCAATAAGTACGCACGCAGCTTCTTTACCAGGCTTTTCAGCCCGATCGCCAAGCTTCTGCTTAGAGGGGGCGTCTCACCGGACGCGGTGACCATCGTCGGAACCCTGGGTGTGGCGGTTGGCGCCCTGGTCTTCTACCCGATGGGCGAACTCTTCTGGGGCACGGTCTTCATCACCTTCTTCGTGTTCTCCGACCTGATCGACGGCATCATGGCCCGCATCAAGGGGGCCAGCGGCACCTGGGGGAACTTCCTCGACTCGACTTTGGACCGGGTTGCCGACGGCGCCCTGTTCGCCGGGGTAGCGATCTGGTTCTTCGGCGGCGGAGACAACACTCCCATCGCTATCGCTGCGCTGGCCTGTCTGGTGCTGGGCATGCTGGTCTCCTACGCCCGCGCGAAAGCTGAGTCGCTGGGGTTCACGGCAAATGTCGGCATCGCCGAACGCGCCGAACGGCTCGTGTCCGTCCTGGTGGTGACCGGTCTGACCGGGTTGGGACTGCCCCAGGTGTTCCTGCTGACGGTCCTGGTCCTGTTGGCCCTGGCCAGCACCGCAACAGTGGTGCAACGCGTTGTCGCGGTCCACAAACAAGCCATGGCATCCAGCGGCACCCACTAGCGGCAAAACCCGTCCACCTGCGGGCGTATTATTAATTGTTATCTTTTACCTAACTTAGGGGCGAATTGTGTCCACCGTTGAAGAAACTTCGACAACCGCGCCCGTGACCGGCAGCAGCCGGGTCAAGCGGGGCATGGCTGAAATGCTCAAGGGCGGCGTCATCATGGACGTGGTCACTGCGGAGCAGGCACGCATCGCTGAAGACGCGGGCGCCGTCGCCGTCATGGCGCTCGAGCGTGTACCCGCCGACATCCGCGCGCAGGGTGGCGTGTCCCGGATGAGCGATCCCGACATGATTGACAGCATCATTGCAGCTGTCTCCATTCCGGTGATGGCCAAGGCCAGGATCGGTCACTTCGTAGAGGCGCAGGTTCTGCAGTCCCTCGGCGTCGATTACATCGACGAGTCCGAGGTACTGACCCCAGCCGACTACGCCAACCACATCGACAAGTGGAAGTTCACCGTTCCCTTCGTCTGCGGTGCAACCAACCTGGGCGAGGCGCTGCGTCGCCTCAACGAGGGTGCCGCGATGATCCGGTCCAAAGGCGAGGCCGGCACCGGCGACGTCTCGAACGCCACCATGCACATGCGGAAGATCCGGTCGGAGATCCTGCGGCTGTCATCGATGGCCGAGGACGAACTGTACGTTGCAGCCAAAGAGCTGCAGGCACCGTTTGACCTGGTCAAGGAAGTAGCGCGGACCGGCAAGCTCCCCGTCGTACTCTTCACCGCCGGCGGTATTGCCACCCCGTCCGATGCAGCAATGATGATGCAGCTCGGAGCAGACGGCGTGTTTGTTGGCTCCGGTATCTTCAAGTCGGGCAACCCGGCGGAACGCGCAGCAGCCATCGTGAAGGCGACCACCTTCCACGACGATCCCGACATGATCGCCAAGGTCTCCCGAGGCCTCGGCGAAGCCATGGTGGGCATCAACGTCGACGAAATCCCTGAGCCTCACCGCCTCGCCGAGCGCGGCTGGTAAGTTCGCAGCACCCCAGGAGAAACGCACAGGCAACCTCTTAACGGCGGTTGCCTGTGCATTTCATCATCCGGGCATGCTCGAAACGGCTGCAACTGTGTTTCTGATCTGCTCCGTCTCCGACACCAACGGGGGGCGCGCAACGTAGAACCTGGAATGGGCTCATCACCGCCGGACACACCCTGCGGCTACACTGTCCACATGGTGCAGCCGTCCCGCACAACCCGGTCGCGATTACTCCCGGGTTTGCTGTCGATGATGTCATCACTGGTCATTGTGGCGTGCTCAGCGGCTCCTCATTCTCCCGACCGGTCTGAGGGCTCTGACTCAGCGCCGTCAGCACCAGCGACGGTGACCGCGTCCGCCGTCCCGTCGCCGCCTGCTGAATCCGGACCCACCGGGGAAACCGATCCGGACTGCCCAGGTGGCGCATGCGCCACGGTGGTGATGACGGGGGACCTGCTGCTTCATGGCGCATTGTGGGACCAGGCAGCTTTGGACGCAGAAGTACCCGGTGAGCTTGATTTCAGGCCCATGCTTGCGGCCCAGAAAGAGTATGTTGCGCCAAGCGATCTGGCGATCTGCCACCTGGAAACTCCTGTTGCATCGCCGGATGGACCATTCTCCACTTATCCTGCGTTCAATGTCCCTCCCCAAATCCTGACGGCGGTCAAAGACACCGGCTATGACGCCTGCACGACAGCGAGCAATCACACCCTTGATGCAGGAACCACTGGGCTCAACCGGACCCTTGACGCGCTGGATGCCGCCGGACTAGGGCACACCGGTTCCTACAAGACATCTGCCGACGCTGCCGATATCTTGATCGCCCCCGCCGGTGCTGCCGCGGTAGCACTGGTCACCGGCACCTACGCATTGAATGGATTGGTTCCGGAGCAGCCCTGGCAGGTGGACACGCTGGACACCGCCGTAATGATTGGCAAGGCACGGCAGGCGCGTGCGCAGGGCGCCGAGATTGTCATCGGTGCAGTCCATGCAGGTGATGAGTACGCCGATTACGCCAACAACCAGCAACAGTCAGTAGCCCATGCCCTGGTGGACAGCGGGGAATTTGACCTGATCTACGGTCACCACAGCCATTCAGTTCTGCCCATTGAAAAATACCGGGACACCTGGATTATCTATGGTCTGGGTAACACCATAGCCGCACACGCAACACCTGATATTCGCAATACCGAGGGCCTGATGGTGCGGGCCCGCTTCAGCCGGGACGACGACGGCGAAAGCTGGGACGTTTCGGAACTCGCCTGGCTGCCCGCTACGTGGAACGGGCCGGAGCACCGTTGGTGCCCGGTGTCCATCGCTGCGCTGGAGAAGATATCCCGGACGGGTGTGGTGTGCGTTTCTCCAGAGGCAGACGCCGCCAGCCGCGCCAGAACCATGACTGTTGTGGAATCCATGGGAGCGGCGGCAGACGGTGCGGTCGAATGGCCGGAGCCCTGAACCGAGAATGTCAGTGGTCGGGTCCAGACTCATCACACCAGGTAATTCCGCCGGGTAATTTCACCAGGGAGTGATCACCATGTGCAATCAATGCGGGGGGATGTCCAAGCGTCAGCTGGTCGAGAAAACCAGGCTCAACATAGTCAGGCACGGCTGGGAGGCCATCATCGTGGAAGGTGACTTCACCCAGCCCGCTATCGGCTACACGGTTGGTCTCACCGAACTGCGCCATCCCGAAATTCTGGTCGCTGGCCGGGACGAGCAGGAAACCTACGGGTTGCTCTCGGAAATGGCCTCGATGGTGGTTGGCCACGGTCATATCCTTGAACCAGGCACGGAGTTACGGCTTCGACAGCGGAGGATCCACCTCGCGCCGCTCGAGAGTCCCCGGGGTATTCTCCTCATTGGACATTCTGTGTACGGTACGAAACTTCGGGCGCTCCAGGCGGTGTGGGCGGATGATTCGGACCATCTGCCCTGGGAGCAGGATGTCCCTGACTCCCTGACGCAACCCGTCTGGGGAACACCTTCCGAGGCGGCCCGCGCCCGCGGATGGGAGAGCGTCAACACGGGTTGACGGCGGGTTTGCCCCAGCTGGCCCGTGTGTCCAATCCGTTTCTAGGTGAGCCGCAGCCAGTAGGTCTGCCCTCTACCGATCAGCTCGAAGCCGCGCTTCGCGTACAGCTCATAGCCCTGCGGTGTGGCGTTCAACGCCAGATGCTCCGCGCCCGACGCGGCAGCAGCCGCGGAAAGCCTGCTGAGCAGTGCAGTCCCCAGGCCGCGCCGCTGATACTCCGGCAGCACCTCCATGTTGAAGATCCCGCCCAACCCTTTAAGGCCGGAAACGCCTGACGGGTAGAACGAATACCCGGCGCCGACAACGCTGCCATCCAACCGCGCCTCCGCATGCCACGCCTGACGGGGCTGGGACCGCACCACACGCAGCTCCTGCGCCAGGGGACCTCCATATTCGGGGACCTCGGTCGATAAGGAGATGCCGGCGGCGTCGTACGCTGATGGCTCCTCCACCGGAGCGGCCATCCACCAGGGCTGCCAGCCGGGGCTGAACCCCAGCCCCGTTAGCTGAGACCCTTTCACTCCGCCGCCAAGCCACGCGCCTACGCTCTGCGCGCCCAGCCGGACGCCCTCCGCCAGGGCGGGCCGGATCCCGGCGGGGGAAATCTCCTGCGGGAAGAGCAGAATCAGTTCGCGGCGCGCCGGCAGCCACACCCAGTCGGACCCGTGGGTCGTGAAGGTGCGGCCGCCGGTGGCCGAGGACACCGCCGCAAACCAGGATCGTTGCAGGCGCTGGCACGCCGCGATGGTCACCATGGTGGCCTAGGCCAGCCCGCGGCGGGTGAGCAGGGGATCGATCAGGGCGTCGCGGCCACGGAAGTTGCGGAACGCCTGCAGGGGATCAATGCTGTTGCCGCGGGAGAGCAGCTCGGTCCTAAAGTGGTCGCCGTTCTCGCGGGTCAACCCACCGGACGCCTTGAACCACTCAACGGTGTCAGCGTCCAGCACTTCACTCCAGATATACGCGTAATACGCCGCCGAGTACCCGCCAGCGAAAATGTGCTTGAAGTAGCCGGTACGGTAGCGCGGCGGGACGGGGGAGAAGTCCAGCCCTGCGGCAGCGAGTGCCTCCCGTTCGAACGCCGCTGGGTCGGCCACCGTGGTTCCCGACGGGAGGGCATGCCAGGCGAGGTCCAGCAGCGCGGCACCGAGGTACTCGGTGGTGGCGAATCCCTCACCCCAGGTCTGGGCTGCGAGCAGCTTGTCGATGGTCTCGGTGGGGAGCGCCTCGCCGGTCTGGTAGTGCTTGGCGTAGTTGGCCACCACCTCGGGCCACAGGATCCACATCTCGTTCACCTGTGACGGGTACTCCACGAAGTCCCGAGGCACACTGGTCCCCGAGAACGTGGGGTACGTGACCGAGGAGAACAGCCCGTGCAGCGCGTGTCCGAACTCGTGGAAGGTGGTCACCACCTGATCGAAGGTCAGCAGGGTCGGCTCGCCCGCCGGCGGCTTGGGGACGTTCAGGTTATTGACGACGACGGCGCGGGTCCCGTTCAAGCCTGACTGCTCCACGAAGGAGTTCATCCAGGCCCCACCGTTCTTGGTGTCCCGGGTGTAGTAGTCGCCGAGGAACAGCCCCAGCCCTTCGCCGTCGGCGTCCTTGACCTCCCAGACCCGCACCTCGGGGTGGTAACCCTCAAGATCGTCCCGCTCGGTGAAGGTCAGCCCATACAACCGGTTGGCGGCGAAGAAGATCCCGTCCTGCAGCACCCGCTCCAGTTCGAAGTACTGACGCAGCGACGCGAGGTCGACGTCGAACTTGGAGGTGCGAACCTGCTCCGAGTAGTAGGCCCAGTCCCAGGCCTCGATCGGGTGGCCAGCAGCGGCCTCCAGCTCGGCCGCTTCGGCCCGAGCGTTGCGGACTGCCGCCGGTGCGAGCTGCCCCAGCATCCGGTGGATGGCGTCGAGCGAGGGTGCTGTCTGGTCATCGGTGGCTGCGGCAGCGTGGCTGTCGAAGCCAAGGAGGGCCGCCCGTTCGGCCCGCAGCTCGGCCATCCGGGCCGCAATGCCCAGGGTGTTGAACTCGTTGTCGGTGAAGCCCCGGTTGACCGACGCCTCGTAGAGCCGCTGGCGGGTGGCGCGGTTGGTCAGGGTCTCCAACGCCGGCTGAGCGGTCGGCAGGATCAGGGTGAGCAGGTATTTGCCCGGCTGACCGGCCGACTCGGCCGCCGCGGCAGCCGAGCCGATGTCATCGGCTGACATGCCAGCCAGTTCATCGGCAGTATCAACGAGGAGGGCTGAACGGTTCGTGTCCTTCAGGAGCCGCTGCTGGAAATCGGTGCTCAGCTGGGACAGCTCGGTGTTCAACTCCCGCAGCCGGCCCTGGGCTTCGTGGTCCAGCTGGGCACCTGCCCGGATGAACCGTTTGACGTATTCCTCGGCCAGGCGGGTTGCCTCAGCGTCCAGGCCGTCAGCCGATACCGCGTTGACCCGCTCGAAGAGCGCCCGGTTCAGGAAAATGTTGTCTTCGTGGGCTGCGTACCGGGGGGCAACTTCGGTCTCCAGCTTCTGAATCGCTGGGGTGGAATGGGAAGAAGAGCTGTTGTAGAAGGCCAGTGCCACCCGGCGCAGGGTGTCTCCGGCGCGTTCCAGGGCGACAATCGTGTTGTCGAAGTCCGCTGGCTCCCGCGAGGAGACGATGGCGTCGATCTCCCCGAGATGCTCGGCGAAGCCCGTTTCGAAGGCCGGCAGATAGTGGTCGTCCTTGATCAGCCCGAAGGGGGGGAGCTGATACGGCAGGGTACTGGGTGCAAGGAAGGGGTTGCTCATAACCACTAACCCTTACACACCGGGGACCCGCTCTCCAGCACGCGGCATACCCCGGCGGTGACGCGGCGGGGCCTATCATGGGGTACGTCCGTTGAAGGAGTCTGCTGTGGCAGCAAGGCTGAACAGGGTGGCAGCGATGGCGCTGGCCTTCGGGATTCTGTGCGGCTGCTCAGGAGGGGAGGGCGGCACGCCCACCGCAGGAGAAGGAACGACGGCGTCGGCCACCGTGTCCGGCCCTGCGACGAGCGATCCAACTGGGCCAGCCGAATCAACCGAACCAGCTCCTGCGCCCGAAGCGATCCCCGAACCGACCCCTGAACCGACCCCCGAACCGATCCCTGGCGAAGGGCCACCGTGTGCGGCGGACCGTTGCTTCACTGTGGCAGCCACCGGCGACCTCCTGGTTCACCCGGGTCTCTGGGAACAGGCAGCTGCGGACGCGCAGGTCAACCCCGCCACCTCCGATCCCGTCGCAGCCTTCGACTTCGAGCCCCTGCTGGCCAGGCAACGTGACTACCTTGATCACAGCGATCTGGGACTCTGTCATATGGAAACCCCGGTGGCGGTGCCCGAAGGACCATTCACCGGGTATCCCCAGTTCAATGTGCCGCCGCAGATCCTCGACGCCGCCAAAGCCGTCGGCTACGACGCGTGCACCACGGCAAGCAACCACACCATCGACGCCGGCACTGAGGGGTTGGTCAGAACACTGGACGTCCTCGACGGCCTTGGTCTTGAGTACACCGGTTCCTACGCCGACGAGGCATCATCCCGGGAGGTGTTGATCCTCGAGACCCCTGCCGCACGGGTGGCGGTCATCGGGGCCACCTACGGTCTCAACGGGCTGATCCCCGAGCAGCCCTGGCAGGTGGACCTGATCGACGCCAACGTGATGATCGCCAAAGCACGGCAGGCCAGGGACGAGGGGGCCGACGTCGTCATTGCCGCCCTGCACGCCGGGGAGGAGTATGCGTCGGTGCCCAACGCACAACAGGTCGGGGTGGCCCATGCCCTGGCCGACAGCGGGGAGGTCGACTTCATTTACGGCCACCACACCCACTCGGTGCTCCCGCTCGAGAAGTACAACGGCACCTGGATTGTCTACGGCCTCGGCAACGGGGTCAGCGAGCTCTCACTGGTGCATGCCGTCAACAACGAAGGGCTGATGATCAGGGCCCAGTTCGCGCACGTGGACGGCGACTGGAGTGTCAGCGATCTGGCCTGGGTGCCGTCGATTATCGTCAGCGACCCGTACCGCTGGTGCCCGCTCGCGCCGGACCAGGCGCCCGGCACCTGCACCTCACCCGAGCGGGAGGCCGAAGTGAGTTCCCGCATCCGGGCAACGGTCGACACCTATGGGGCGGTCGACGACGGCGCCCACCTCTGGGATCTCGCCGCCGACAGGTGACGCCGGCGGGCTGGCGTTAGCGTGGACGCGCTCCGGCGTGGCGGCGGGCGAGGTCAGCGAGACTGTCATCGAGGACGCCCGGCTCGAAGAACCCGAACTTCCGTTCCGCGGCCTTCCGGAGCAGGAAATCGGCAATTGCCGGGTTCTTCGGCAGCAGCGACCCATGCAGGTAGCTCGCGACGACGTTCAGATGGCGGGCACCCTCATGGCCGTCCTGGGAGTTGTTGCCAGCACCCTTGGTGACCGTGCCCAGCGGCCTGACACCGGGTCCCAGCCGGGTCTGTCCGCTGTGGTTCTCATACCCGTGGATCTCACCGAACTCTTCGCTGTCAGCCACCACGTTGCCGATGAGACGCTCGTTGGTGCCGTGGGTTTCGAGGTCGAGGATCCCGATGCCGGGGATGACCGTCCCGTCGTGGGTCTTGAAGAACTTGCCGAACAGCTGGTATAGCCCGCAGATGACCAGCATGGGCAGTCCATCCTCGGCGAGTTCCCTCAGTCTCGGCGCGATGGCCTGCAGATCCTCCTGGATGACCAGCTGCCCACTGTCCTGCCCACCGCCGCCGATAATCAGGTCAACGTCCGCCGGGAACTCGTCCCCGGCGGAATGCTCGAGGATGTAGGCGGTGTACCCGTGCCAGGCGAGCCGCTGCTTCAGCACCAGGACGTTGCCCCAGTCGCCGTAGATGTTCATTTCCCTGGGGTAGAGCTGCAGGATGTTCAGCGTGCCTTTGGACATCAGGAAACCACCTCGACGGTTGTGATCTTGGAGAGGTCGCGCCGGACAGCGAGCATGGCCGTATAGGTACAGAAAATGCGTTTGGGCTGGTCCGTTGTCGCGCTGATGAAGGATCGCAGCGCCGCAGTGGTATCGGGTTCGACGGCGCGCACCTCAACGTCGTCGTACTTCAGCCGCAGGGCCATGTCGTAGGCGCGGACCCCGCTCACCATGTCGACGCCAGCGAGCCCGAGGGAATCGAAGTCGACGTCCCAGAGCCAGGACATGTCACGGCCGTCGGCGTAGTTGTCGTTGATGGCGATCATCGTGGCGTAGCCGGCGGCGTCGAACGACTTCAGCCCCAACCGGAACCCACTGGGGTTCTTCACCAGCACCAGTTCCAGCGGTTTGCCGTCTACCACCAGCGACTCGCCGCGTCCGAAGGCCGGTTCCACGGTCGCGAGTGACGCGAACAGCGCCGCACGGTTGATGGTGTCACCGAGGACCACCCTGGCGGTGGCCAGCGCTGCCGCCGCGTTGAAAATGTTGTAGACGCCGCGCAGCCGCAGGTCGACGCTGGTCGACTCGCCGTCGGTCAGGAACGACGCCGAGTTCCCGTCGACGTGCTCCAGGATGACGTCGGCAGGAATGCTCGACGGGGGAGCCACGCCGATATCGCCGCGCAGCTCGTCGTCGTTGGGGAAGGTGCTGCGCAGCGAGGAGTCAAGACCGAAGTAGGCGATCTCCGCGTGACGCACCGTTGCGGCAATCCCTGCCACCCGGGGGTCCTCACGGTTCAGCACCACGGTGCCGGTGGTTTTCGCGGCGATCTGCTCCAGCAGGCGCGTGGTCTGGTCAATCTCGCCGAACCGGTCCAGCTGGTCGCGGAGGACGTTCAACAGCAGGCTGTGGGTGGGCGGGACCAGTTTCACGAAGTGGACGGCGTGCGCCTCATCCAGTTCCAGGACGGCAATGTCGGCTTTGAGCCTGCCCCGCCAGTTCACCTCGCCCAAGAGGGCGGCGGCCACGCCGCGGGTGAAGTTGCTGCCGGTGCGGTTGGTGAAGACCGTCAGGCCCTGACCCTGCAGCAGTTCGACCACCATCTTGGTGGTGGTGGTTTTCCCGTTGGTGCCGCTGATCACCACCACGCCATGCGGCAGGCCGGTGAGCGCCCGTCCCATGAAACCTGGATCAATTTTTTCGACGACGAGGCCCGGCAAGGCCGAGCCTCCGCCGCGCAGCCGCGAGACGCGACGCACGGCCTTGCCGACCAGCACACTAAAGGGAAACATGACACCTAACTTATCGCAGTCGGGCCTGCTGTTTATCCCCAGTGGGGTGCCCCAACCTAGAATGGTCTGATGACCTCTTTCCCCGCACCGGACTCATCCGGCGTGCACGTAGGCGTGTTGGCCGTCCAGGGTGACGTGCGAGAACACATCAGTACGATCGAGTCCCTGGGGGGCCGTGCCAGCGCCATCCGTCGGCCGACGGAACTGGCTGGGCTTGATGGCCTGATCATCCCCGGCGGCGAATCCACCGCCATGGACAAGCTCACCCGGGCCTTCGACCTGGCCGAACCGCTCCGCGACCTGATCAGGTCCGGGCTGCCCGTCTACGGGTCCTGCGCCGGCATGATCATGCTCGCCGACGCCATCGCGGACCCGGCGACAGACCTGCAGGGCCGCCCCCAGCAGACCTTGGGCGGGCTCGACATCGTGGTGAGACGCAACGCGTTCGGCAGGCAACGGGATTCCTTCGAGACCGATCTGGAGTTTTCCGGGCTGGCCCCTGACTGCTCCGGCAACGTGACGCCGGTCCGCGCCGTCTTCATCCGCGCACCCTGGGTTGAACGGGTGGGGGACTCGGTCGAGGTGCTGGCCCAGGTGCCCGCAGCAGACACGCAGCATCCGGAAACCCACCGGGTCGCTAGGATTGTTGCGGTGCGGTCGGGAAACCTTCTCGCCACCAGCTTTCATCCCGAGGTAACCGGGGAGCGGCGGATTCACCAATTGTTTATGCAGATGATCCTAAGGAGAACGGTAGATCATGTCGGGGCACTCTAAATGGGCAACCACCAAACACAAGAAGGCCGCGATTGATGCGAAGCGTGCCAAATCCTTTGCCAAGCTGATCAAAAACATTGAGGTGGCCGCCCGTGCGGGCGGCGCCGATCTGGCGGGAAACCCGGGCCTGGAGCTCGCGGTACAGAAGGCGAAGAAGACTTCGGTACCGATCGACAACATCAACCGCGCAGTGAAGCGCGGCGCCGGTCTGCTGGGCGACGCCGTCGAGTACCAGACGATCATGTACGAGGCCCGCGGACCGCAGGGATCAGCCCTGCTGATCGAGTGCCTCACCGACAACAAGAACCGCGCCGCCTCGGAAGTCCGGCTGGGGGTCACCCGCAACGGCGGATCAATGGCCGATCCCGGTTCCGTGGCCTACCTCTTCACCCGCAAGGGTGTGGTGACGCTGCCCGCCAACGAGCTCACCGAGGATGACCTGCTGCTGGCCGTCCTCGACGCCGGCGCCGAGGAAGTCAAGGAGACGGCAGGTCGCTTCGAGGTCATTTCCGAACCTCAGGATCTGCGTGCCGTGGTGTCGGGCCTTGAAGAAGCCGGTATTGAGTATGACACCGACGAGGCCGAGTTTGTCCCGTCCATGCAGGTGGAGCTGGACGCCGACGGCGCCCGCAAGTTCATCCGCCTGGTCGACGCGCTGGAAGACCTCGACGACGTCCAGAATGTGTACTCCAACGCCGATCTCTCCGATGAGGTTCTGGCTGAGCTGGACGGCGACGACTAACCCAGTGCCTACCCCTCCAGCCCTGCCGTGTCACCGCCGGGTCACCGCATGACCCTGCGCGTGATGGGTGTGGACCCGGGCCTGACCCGGTGTGGGCTGGCCGTGGTCGATATTGAACCCAACCGGCGGTCAACCCTCGTTGCTGTGGGGGTGGTGGGTACGCCCGCCGACCAGCTGCTGGACCGCCGGCTCCTCGTCATCTCCGATGCCGTCGATGAATGGCTCGAGGCCCACTCGCCGGACGTGCTCGCCGTCGAACGCGTGTTCAGCCAACTCAACGTCAGCACGGTGATGGGCACGGCCCAGGCCTCCGGCGTCGTCATGGTCGCAGCGGCCAGGCGGGGCATCCCGGTGGCGCTCCACACACCCACCGAGGTAAAGGCGGCGGTGACCGGCAACGGGCAGTCGGACAAGGCGGCGGTCACCAAGATGGTGACGAAGATCCTCCGCCTCGACGCGGCACCGAAACCAGCCGACGCCGCCGATGCTCTGGCGCTGGCCATCACCCATGCCTGGCGGCAGGGGGTCGCCGCCAACCGGGCGTCGGCCAGCGGCGGCACAGCGACCTCAGCCCAGCGCATCTGGGCTGAGGCCGAGGCGAAAGCCCGACGACGCCGGTAACCCGACGGTGTGGCGCTCCGGAAAAAGTCAGTGAACACCAGTACGCTGTTCGTAGATATGTTCGGATAGAAATTTTGGAGTAGCGCGCATGATCAGTTCCCTCCGCGGCACCGTTAGCCACGTTGGCCTCAACTCGGCCGTGCTGGACGTCAACGGGTTTGGCATGCAGATCCTTGCCACCCCTCAGACCCTTGCCACCCTCCGCACCGGGCAGGAAGCCCAGGTCTTCACGGCAATGATTGTCCGCGAGGATTCCATGACGCTGTTCGGGTTCGAGGAAGCCGACCAGCGCGAGGTGTTCGAGACGCTGCTTGGTGTCAGCGGCGTCGGGCCCCGGCTCGCCCTGGCGGTGCTGGCCGTGCACACGCCGGAAGCCATCCGGGTGGCCGCGTCATCCGGCGACGACAAGGCGTTCAGCAAGGTGCCCGGCATCGGACCGAAGGGTGCCCGACGGATTGTGCTTGAGCTGGCCGACAAGCTGGTTCCCCTCGGCACCGCCGGTACGACGCCGAAGAACACCTGGCAGGGGCAGGTCCTGACGGCGATGATGGGCCTCGGCTGGTCGGAAAAGGATGCCACAGCCGCGATCGATGCCGCGACTGCCGAAGCACCCGAGGTGGCCGCGACGGGCGACGTCGGAGCCATCCTCAAGCTCACCCTGCGCAGGCTCGGCCAGGACGGTGCCCGGGCGTCAGCACGTAGCCGGGTCAGCTGATGGCCGTCGACGACGCTGCAGCGGGGGAGGAGACCCCGGTGGTCTCACCCTCGGGCGATCCTGAAGACCGTGCGGTCGAGGCGGCGCTGCGCCCCAAGAACCTCGACGACTTTGTGGGGCAGCAGCGGGTCCGCCGGCAGCTCTCGCTGGTGTTGGAGGCCTCACGGCTGCGCGGCAGGACTGCCGACCATGTGCTGTTGTCCGGCCCCCCGGGGCTCGGCAAGACCACGCTGGCCATGATTATTGCCGCCGAGATGAACGCACCGCTGCGGATCAGCTCCGGACCGGCCATCCAGCACGCCGGTGATCTTGCCGCAATTCTTTCGTCCCTCACCGACGGTGAGGTGCTGTTCCTCGACGAAATCCACCGCATGTCCCGGCCCGCCGAGGAAATGCTGTACATGGCGATGGAAGACTTCCGGGTGGACATCATCGTCGGCAAGGGGCCCGGGGCAACGGCCATCCCGCTCGACCTGCCGCCGTTCACCCTGGTCGGTGCCACCACCCGCGCCGGGCTGCTTCCTGGCCCGCTGCGTGACCGGTTCGGGTTCACCGGTCACCTTGAGTTCTATTCGACGGCGGAGCTTGAGCTGGTGCTGCGGCGGTCGGCGATGCTGATGGATATGAAGGTCAACTCGGCAGCCTTCTCGGAGGTGGCTGGCCGGTCCCGCGGCACGCCCCGCATCGCCAACCGGCTGCTGCGCCGGGTCCGGGACTGGGCGCTGGTGCACGGCGTCGACCTGATCGACGCGCGCTGCGCCGGGGCGGCCTTGGACATGTATGAGGTGGACACCAAGGGCCTCGACCGGCTCGACCGGGCGGTCCTGACCGCGCTGATCACCAAGTTCAACGGCGGCCCCGTGGGCCTGTCCACCCTGGCCATCGCCGTCGGCGAGGAACCCGAGACGGTCGAGACGGTCGCCGAACCCTACCTGGTGCGGGAAGGAATGCTGGGACGGACCCCCCGCGGCCGGATCGCCACCCGGGCTGCCTGGGATCATCTTGGCCTGGTGATGCCCGCCACTGTTGCAGCAGCCATGCCGGAAGATCTGTTCGCTGTGCTCTTGGAGGAGGACAACCTGAGCGGCAACGGCGGGGTAACGGATTGGGTCAACACCGAGCGATAGGTGGGCCGGAGGCACGCGCCGAATCCCGTTTCCCTTTACACTGATATGACGTGCGGCACGTCAGGTGCGTGCGGATCCCCAGATATAGAAACGGAATTACTCTGTGTTCCCCTCTCTTATAGCCCAGACTGCAGCCCAAGAACCAGGCTTTGACATTTTCAGCCTGCTCCTCCCGGTAGCACTCGGTGTATTGATCTTCATGATGTTCCGGAGGCAGCGGAAGACCCAGAAGACCATCAAGGAGCAGCGCACCCAGATGGTTCCCGGCACCGAAGTGATGACCAACTTCGGCCTGTTCGGTACTGTCATCTCGCTTGACGAAGAGGCCAACAAGGCCCTCCTGCAGCTCGGCCCCGGTGCCACTGCCACGGTCCACATGCAGACCCTCACCAAGGTGGTCCAGCCAGAGCCCGCGGACGACGACGAGGAGACGCCGGCCGTTCCCGACGACGCCTCCTCGCTGACCAGCCCGGTTGCCGATACCCCAGTCACCAACACCCGGACCACCGCCGTCGACGGCCCGGACCAGAATCGTCGGGATGACGCACTTCCCGGCACGGACGCCGAGCGCCCCGTCGCCCGCCCGGACGACGAGATGCGTCTGGACTATGACAACAAGCGGGATAACAAAGACAACTAGCGCCCGGGTGGGGCCAGCACCGTGACGGTGCTGGCCCCACTGCCACCAGCACCACCCCAGCGCGCTCTCTCGATAAAAGGAAATTCCACATGCCTCGTACCGGCCCAGGCACGGCAGCCAAACGGACCCTCGTATGGCTCGGCGTTATGTTTGCATTACTCGCAGTTCTCCTGGGCAGCGGGTCCATCTGGGGCACCGCGAGCTGGAGCCCCAAACTGGCACTCGACCTTGAGGGCGGAACCCAGATGATCCTGGCGCCGCAGGTCCAGGGCGGCAGTGAAGAGATCACCGAGGAGCAGCTCGACCAGGCGGTCGAAATTATCCGGCAGCGCGTCGACGGCAGTGGTGTGGCCGAGGCCGAGATCAACACCCAGTCGGGCCGCAACGTCATCGTGTCCCTCCCCGGTATCCCGGATGCCGAGACCCGTGAGCTGATCCAGGCTTCGGCGCAGATGGAATTCCGTCCGGTACTGTTCGGCGGCCCGGGCCAGGCGCCCGCAGCCGAGACACCGACCCCCGAAGAGGAACTGCCCGTTCCCACTGCCGAACCGACCGACGCGAGCGACCCCAACTGGATTACCGGCGAGGTTCTCTCAGCATTCGAGGCACTGGACTGCACCTCCCCTGAAGCCCTGGAGCCTGCAGAAGAGGCAGTACCAGCCGACGAGCCGATGGTTGCCTGCGAGCCGGGCACCCAGGGCAAGTACATCCTCGGGCCGGTCGAGGTGCCGGGCACTGACATCGACACAGCGGACTTTGGGATGCAGCGCAGCGCACAGGGTCAGTCGCTGAACACCTGGGCCGTCAACATTCAGTTCAACGCCGAAGGCAGCGAGACCTTCCGCGAAGTCACTGAGCGCCTCTTCGCCTTCGGGCAGGGCGATCCGCGGAACCAGTTCGCCATTGTGCTGGACGGCACCATCATCTCCGCTCCCACCACCAACGCTGTGATCCCGGACGGCCGGCCTTCCATCAGTGGCAGCTTCACCGAAGAGTCGGCAGCAGCACTCGCCGAACAGCTGAAGTACGGCGCTCTTCCCATCAGCTTCGAAATCCAGAGCGAACAGCAGATTTCGGCAACCTTGGGCGCCGACCAGCTGAGGCTTGGCCTGATCGCCGGCATCATCGGCCTCATCCTGGTGGCCGTCTACTCGATCTTCCAGTACCGGATGCTGGGGCTGGTCACCATCGCCTCCCTCGTCGTCGCCGGTCTGCTCACTTACCTGGCCATCTGCATCCTCGGCTGGACCGAGAACTACCGTCTGTCCCTGGCGGGTGTTGCGGGCCTGATTGTCGCCATCGGGCAGACCGCCGACTCCTTCATCGTGTACTTCGAACGAATCCGCGATGAGCTCAGGGACGGTCGCGGCCTGGTGTCAGCGGTCGAGAACGGCTGGCGCAGGGCCAAACGGACGGTCCTGGCCTCCAAGGCAGTCAACCTGCTGGCCGCCGTCGTCCTGTACTTCGTGGCAGTGGGCAACGTGCGAGGATTCGCTTTCACCCTCGGCCTGACGGCTGTGGCCGACCTGATTGTGGTCTTCCTGTTCACTCAGCCGGTCATGCGGCTGCTGGCCAAGACCAAGTTCTTCGGCGAGGGACACCGGTTCTCGGGGCTCGATCCGAAGAAGCTCGGCGTCATGCCGTTGTACCGGGGTGCCGGCAGGATCCGGATGCCTTCCGCTACCCCCGAGACGGCTGCCGCCGGCCGCACCAAGAACAAGGCAGTGTCAGGCGAAATCGCCCGACGCACCACCATCGCAGAGCGGCGGCTGGCTGAACAAAAAGCCCTTGCCGCGCGCAGCAATGGCACCGACGAGAAGGACAAGTAAATGCGGGGCTTTAGCTTTGCCAAGTTTGGCAACGACCTCTACTCGGGCAAACGGTCCTACCCCTTCGTGGGGAAGCGCAAGCTGTGGTTCACCATTGCCGCGGTAGCAGTCCTGGTGTCCATCCTGATCCCCGTGGTCAAAGGCGGATTCAATCTCGGGATCGACTTCCGGGGCGGATCGGAGTTTACCGTCTCCAGCGTGGAGAACACCGACGTTGCGGTGGGCGAGCAGGCAGTGACCGACGTCGTCGCCGACGCCGTTCCCAGCGTCACAAACATCGCCCCGCAAACCATGCGCATCCAGACCGAACGGCTCTCCGACGATGAGACCCTCAGCGTCAGGGATTCACTGATCAGCGCGTATGACGTCACGGCTGAGGAAGTCACCTCAACGTTCGTGGGACCCACCTGGGGTGAGGACGTCAGCCGGCAGGCGCTAATCGGCCTGGTGGTCTTTGTGGCCCTGGCTGCCGTGTTGATGGCTATCTACTTCAGGACCTGG
Organism: Arthrobacter sp. CAN_A1; assembly: GCF_015751665.1. Taxonomy (NCBI): domain Bacteria; kingdom Bacillati; phylum Actinomycetota; class Actinomycetes; order Micrococcales; family Micrococcaceae; genus Arthrobacter; species Arthrobacter sp. CAN_A1. Next base: position 45,528 of record NZ_JADOUR010000010.1, read on the forward strand.
AAGATGTCCGTCGCGGCACTCACGGCGCTGGTGGTGGTGATGACCGTGACCGCCGGGCTGTATTCGCTCAGTGACTTCGAGGTCACCCCGTCAGCGGTGATCGGGTTCCTCACGGTGCTCAGTTACTCGCTCTACGACACGGTGGTGGTCTTCGACAAGGTCAGGGAAAACACGGCAGACCTTGATGTCTCAACAAAGCGGACCTTCGCCGAGCAGGTAAACCTCGCGGTCAACCAGACCCTGGTCCGTTCCATCAACACCTCGGTGGTCGCGGTGCTGCCGGTCGCCTCGATCCTGTTCATCGGGGCGCTGCTCCTCGGAGCGGGCACCCTGCGGGACCTCTCCCTGGCTCTCTTCATCGGCATCATCATGGGTACCATCACCACCCTGTTCGTGGCTGCACCCATGTACGCGTGGCTGCGGATGCGGGAACCTGACATCAAGCGGCAGGAGAAGCGGGTCCTGCAGCGCCGGTCGGTGGAGGCGGCGGAGGCCGTCGCTGCCAGCTAGGCGCCCCGACCGTCTTCGAGTGTGACCGACCGTGTCCTGGGCCCCATCGGGGGTCCAGGACACGGCTGTTTATTGCCGCAATCCGTCCGCCGCCGGGAAACTGTGCCGCACGGTTTGGTTTGCACGTCTAGACTTAAATATGCGCGCCGGAGAAGTGGCGTGGTGTAATTCTTTTCAGCCGTCTGACGGGTGAGGAATCGGAGTGGTACGTGGCAGAAGCCAGTGGTCCAGCAGAGCGGCCAGACACGGACAGCCGTGAGGAGCGCCGTGGGGCAGTCTCGCGCCCGTCGACCGCCCAGCTCGAACAGGTTCCGGCGCCCCCGGCTGCCACTCCACCCGTTCGCAGTGACGCCGCGTCGTCGTCGTCGGCACCCTCAGCGGGCAGTGCCGACCACAGCGCGCTGCCCGAGCGGAAGGTCCGGACCCGCTCCCGGTTGGCGCGGCTGACGGGCAGGGGAGCGCCGGGCTACTCGCCTGTGCTCGAACCCTTGCTGAGGACCGTCAGGGCCAACAACCCCAAAGAGGACCTGGACCTCATCCAGCGGGCGTACCTGGTAGCCGAGCGCAGCCATGAGGGCCAGAAGCGAAAAAGTGGGGACCCGTACATCACCCACCCGGTCGCCGTCGCAACCATCCTTGCCGAACTGGGGATGACCGGGACCACTCTCGCCGCCGCACTGCTGCACGACACCGTCGAAGACACCGCGTGTACCCTCGACGACATCAAGCGGGACTTCGGTCCCGAGGTGGCGATGCTGGTGGACGGTGTCACCAAACTGGACAAGGTGTCCTTCGGTGACGCAGCCCAGGCTGAGACGGTCCGCAAGATGGTGGTCGCCATGGCCAAGGACATCAGGGTGCTGGTGATCAAGCTCGCCGACCGGCTCCACAATGCGCGGACCTGGCGGTTCGTCTCACCCGAATCGTCAGCCAGGAAAGCGCGGGAAACACTCGAGATCTTCGCCCCCCTCGCCCACCGGCTGGGCATGAACACGATCAAGTGGGAGCTTGAGGATTTATCCTTCGCTGCGCTGCACCCGAAGGTCTACGAAGAGATTGTGCGGATGGTGGGGGACCGCACCCCCGAACGCGAGAAGCATCTGTCAGTGGTGCGCACCCAGATCGGTGAGGACCTCCGGTCGGTGAAGATCAAGGCGACCATCACCGGCCGCCCGAAGCACTACTACTCGATCTACCAGAAGATGATTGTCCGCGGCAAGGACTTCGATGACATCCACGACCTGATGGGGATCCGGGTCCTGGTGGATAGTGTCAGGGACTGCTACGCCACCCTCGGTCAGCTGCACGCCCGCTGGAATCCGCTCCCCGGGCGGTTCAAAGATTACATCGCGATGCCCAAGTTCAACATGTACCAGTCCCTGCACACCACGGTGATCGGGCCGGGCGGTCGTCCGGTGGAAATCCAGATCCGGACCCACGACATGCACCGCCGCGCCGAATACGGTGTGGCCGCGCACTGGAAGTACAAGGGCACGGGCGCGAGGGTCGGGGATGGACCCGACAACAGCGACATGGGGTGGCTGCGGAGCCTGGTCGACTGGCAGCAGGAAACCTCCGACCCTGATGAGTTCCTGGATTCGCTGCGCTTCGAAATCAATGCACGCGAGGTCTTCGTCTTCACCCCCAAGGGCGAGGTGATGGCGTTGCCGTTCGGGTCGACGCCGGTCGACTTCGCCTACGCCGTGCACACCGAGGTGGGCCACCGGACCATCGGCGCACGGGTGAACGGCAAGCTGATCCCCTTGAACAGCGAACTCAACCACGGCGACTGGGTGGAGATCTTCACCTCCAAGGCCGAGGGCGCCGGGCCAAGCCAGGACTGGCAGGGATTCGTCAAGAGCCCCCGGGCACGCAACAAGATCCGGCAGTGGTTCACCAAGGAACGCCGTGAAGAGGCGATTGAGAAGGGCAAGGAACTGCTGACGCGCGCGATGCGCAAGCAGAACCTGCCGTTGCAGCGCATGATGACCCACGACGCGCTGATGGCCGTCGCCCAGGAGCTCAGGCACGCGGACATCGCGGCGCTGTACGCGGCCGTCGGGGACGGGCATTCATCAGCGCAGAACGTGATCGAACACCTGGTGGCGCTGATGGGCGGCAACGAGGGTGCCGAAGAGAGCATCGCCGAGTCAACGGTTGCCACCACCCCCCGGCGGCCCAAATTCTCCGATTCCGGGGTGACGGTGCGCGGCGTGGGGGACGTCTGGGTGAAGATTGCCCGCTGCTGTACCCCGGTCCCACCGGACCCGATCATTGGTTTCGTCACCCGCGGGTCGGGTGTTTCCGTGCACCGCAACGACTGCCGCAACGTCGAGGAACTGCGCGACCAGCCGGACCGGATTGTGGACGTCGAATGGGCTCCCACCCAGTCGAGTGTGTTCTTGGTCGAAATCCAGGTGGAGGCACTTGACCGGAAGAGTCTGCTCTCCGACGTCACCCGGGTCCTCTCGGAGAACCACGTCAACATCCTTGCGGCGAGCGTCAATACCTCGACAGACCGGGTTGCGTTGTCGCGGTTCGCCTTCGAAATGGGTGATCCGAAGTATCTGACGCACATCCTCAACGCCGTCCGTCGAATTGACGGCGTGTTTGACGTCTATCGGACCACCGGCGCCCAGCGGCGGCTCTAAGCGGTCACGCCCTTACCCCGAGTGCAGGGCGGTCTGCAGGCGAGCTAGAGCGCGGTTCTTGCCGGGAACACGCCGGGTGGCCTCAAGCGCCCTGACCACCAGGACCAGGTCGCAGCCCAGCGACGGCTGGGTGGCCAGCCTGATCAGGCTTGGCAGTGCCCAGGATTCATGGCCGTGAACTGCCACGTCCAGGGCAGTCCTGAGGGGCGAGGTGACTCCGACACCACCCAGGACCGTGACGTCGCAGGGACCGAGGGTGACCTGGTGCATCAGGGCGTCGCTGAACGGCGGCAGTGCTGTGGTGCGCCGCCGGTGATCAGTCACGAGATTGACCGAGCCGGGCAAGCTCGAGCAGCCATACACCCAGGCAGCGCTCTGCCGGGCCAGGGCCACCTTGGGGCGCAGCGGTTCCGGAACGCACAGGATGGCCGACTGCGCGCGGGACACCGGATCGAGCTTAAGGTCGGCACGCGCATACGATTCCCCGCACACCCGGTGGAGCAGGCCATCAATGCACATGGCCTGCAGCTCAACGGTGCTGAAAATGTCATTGGCACGGAACAGGACGCCGCCGGTGGAGGTCACCGGCTCTGCCCTGTCCACCGTGGACTCCGCGCCCTGCAGGTGTTGGGACATAGCCCAAGCATTCCTACTTGACCGGTAAAACGAAAGCCCCGGGCGTCGGGATGTGGATAACCAAAAAGCCCGGTCAACCAGACTCTGGCTGACCGGGCTTTCGGAACGTCATCCCTGCAGACAGGGGGCGGGGTGGACCCTAGGAGAAGTCCTTCGCCGACTTGCGGAGCATGTCCAGCCACTGCTCGCGTGCGGCCAGCGCCTCCTTGGCAGCGGCAATACGCTTCGCATCGCCTGCCTTCTCAGCCGCTCCCAGATCCTCCTGGAGCGCTGCGATGGTGGACTCCAGCTGGCTCAGCGCGCTGTTGGTGCGGGCCTGAGTCTCCGGGTTGGTCCGCTCCCAGTGGGCGTCGTCGGCGGACTTGATAGCGTCCTCGACCTCACGGATACCAGCCTCGATGCGGCCCATATCGGCGCGCGGCACCTTGCCAGCTTCTTCCCAGCGGTCGCGGATCGACTGCAGCGATTTCTTCGCCGCGGCAAGGTTCTTGATGGGCAACAGCTGGCGGGCTTCCACCAGCAATGCCTCCTTGACCACCAGGTTGGCGCCGTACTCCTCGTCGATCGCCTCGTTGGTGGCTTTCCTCGCCGTGAAGAACCGGTCCTGGGCGGCACGGAAGCGCGCCCAGAGGGCGTCGTCGTCCTTGCGGCTGGCCCGCTTGGAGGCCTTCCATTCGTCCATCAACCGGCGGTACTCGCCAGCGGTGTGGCCCCAGTCGGTGGATGTGGACAGCGCCTCGGCCTGCTGGATGAGTGATTCCTTGGCCTGCTTGGCTGACGCATTGTCGGTGTCCAGCTGGGAGAAGTAGGCGCGGCGATGACGGTCGAAAATGGTGCGCGCTGCGCGGAACCGCTTCCACAGGCCATCCTCGGTGCCGCGGCCCAGACGAATGCCATTCTTCTGCGCGGCCTTCCAGGTCTCGAACAACTCGTTCATCCGGGTACTGGAGGCTTTCCACTGAACGGTGGACGGGTCGCGGCCAGCGATTTCCTCGGCTTCGGCAACAATCGCTTCACGGGCCGCCAGCTCGGCGGTCTTCAACGCATCCTGGACTGCCTTCTCGGCGGCAACAAGTTCGGAGATTGATCCGGTCAGGGCATCCAATCGGGCCTCGAGAGCCAGCACGTCGCCGACCATCTTCTTCTCGGCGACCTGTTCGCGCAGGTGATCAGCAGTCTTCTGCATGTCGGCAGACGGTGCCTTCGCCTGCACCCGCTGCTCAAGGAGCACAATCTGGCTGGCGACGTCGTCGTACTTCCGGACGAAGTACGCCAGCGCCTCATCCTTCGATGCATCCGGGTACTGGCCCACGGCGTGCTCTTCGCCGTTGACGATGAGGAAGACGTGGCCGTCGTCCTCTACGCGGGCAAACTTGGCTGCTTCGCTGAGCGGGGTGTTGTGCGCCGGGGGAGCAGCGACTGCTGCCCCCGGCTTCGCGCCTGGCTTGCCGCCAGGCTTGGCACCGGGACGCGGAGCCATCGCGGCGGGGCTGGGGGCCGCGCTCGGGTGGGGAGCCGGGCGGCCGGCTTCGGGAGGAGCCGCGGGAGCCGGTGCTGCCTTGGGGGCCTCAGGAGCCGGGGATGCTTCGGCTTCGGGGGTTGCTTCGGCTGCCGGGGCAGCTGGCTCGGCTGGTGCAGCCTGCTCAGGTTCGACCGCTGGCTCAGGCTCAACTACCGGTTCAGGCTGGAGTTCAGCCGCAGGTGCCTGTGCGGGCTCCGCTGGGGTTGGCTCCGTTGCCTGTGCGGGCTCCGTCGCCGGCTCTGCCTCAACCGCCTGCTCCTGGCTGGTGGGGGGTACCTCGTCGCCTGTCGTCTCGTCGCTACGGGGTGTTTCGTCGGATTGCTGACTTTGTGTCACCGCTAGAAGTCTTTCGCTCGTTGGTTTGCCTGCTACCTCGCGGCAATTAGTTCAGGGCTACTGAGTCTATCGTCACAGCACTTGCCGGGGGACCGTTCTCTATCGTCTACCGGCTTTTGCCCGGTATCCCGGTGCTGCGCAGCCTAAGAGGCTACTTTACGCATAAGGGGTCAGCAGCGGAATCTTGTGGCGTCTGCCCGGGGTGACTGCGGGGGTGAGGAATCCGGACCGCAGGGGTCAACCTCGTCGGCGGTGCTGGAAATGGTGCCCACCGATGTCCAGGTTGACCCTCTCGGGTGGGGTTCAGCGACCGGGAAGCGGTAAAGCGTTTCGCCAGGGTCCACCGCAACCCCTAAAATGAGTGCCGCACCAGTCACCCGAAAGCTACGTACTGCAAGGAGCTCAGCCGCATGGCACGCAAGGCCTCACTGTCAGGTTTTCCAGAATGGCTGCCGGAGGAGCGTCTGGTGGAGTTGCATGTGCTGGACACGCTGCGGAAGACCTTCGAGCTGCACGGATTCTCCAACATTGAGACCCGCGCTGTCGAGACGGTGTCCCACCTGCTGCGTAAAGGCGACATCGACAAAGAGGTCTACGCCGTGTCCCGGTTACAGGCCGACGACGACGGCGGCCGCGCGGCAGGCGCCGACGACGGACTGGCCCTCCACTATGACCTGACGGTCCCGTTTGCCCGCTACGTGGTGGAAAACTCGGGACACCTCGCCTTCCCCTTCCGGCGCTACCAGATCCAGAAGTGCTGGCGCGGCGAACGCCCCCAGGACGGCCGGTTCCGTGAGTTCACCCAGGCGGACATAGACGTGGTGGGCGACGGCGTCCTCCCGTTCCGGTACGACGTCGAACTGGCCCTGGTGGTGGTGGATGCCCTGTCGGCGTTGCCCATCCCCGACTTCACTGTGCGGGTCAACAACCGGAAACTCGCCGAGGGGTTCTATCGCGGCATCGGCATCGAGGACACTGCAGGGGTGCTGCGCAGCATCGACAAGCTGGAGAAAATCGGCGCCGAGAAGGTGACTGCGCTCCTCCAGACCGAGCTCGGCGCCACAGCGGAGCAGGCCGAACTCGCCCTCCGCCTCGCCTCCATCCGGACCGCAGATGTGTCCTTCGTCGACCAGGTCCGCGCCCTCGGGGTCACCCACCCGCTGCTCGAAGAGGGGCTCGGTGAACTGGAACAGGTCATCGCCGAGGCGTCGAAGCGTGCTCCCGCCCGGGTGGTCGCGGACCTCAGCATCGCCCGCGGCCTGGACTACTACACCGGCACCGTCTACGAGACGGTGCTCAACGGGCACGAATCGCTGGGCTCGATCTGCTCCGGCGGCCGCTACGACAGCCTCGCCGCCAAGGGTAACCGCACCTTCCCCGGCGTCGGACTCTCGATTGGCGTGACCCGGCTGGTGTCGCGGATCCTCAGCCAGGACTTCACCGCGGTATCCCGTCAGGTACCCACCGCGGTGCTGATCTCGCTGACCGATGACAGCTCGTGGTCCGCGGCGCAGGACATTGCCGCGTCCCTCCGCGGCCGCGGCATTTCCGCCGAGGTGGCGGCGTCCGCCGAGAAGTTTGGCAAGCAGATCAAGTTCGCTGACCGGCGCGGCATCCCCTTCGTCTGGTTCACCGCCGAGGACGGCACCCATGAGGTCAAGGACATCCGCACCGGTGCCCAGGAACCAGCCGATCCCGACACCTGGACCCCTCCGGCAGTGGACCTGGTGCCAACCGTGCTCCGCGCTGATGGCTAGGCGGTGCGCCCCGCGGCTGCCCGGCTCGCTAGGCTCGCCGTCGTCGTCGTACTCCGACGACGACGGCGCGGCCCAGCACTCCTGCCGCCAGCACGGCCAGCATCGTGACGACCGAAATCACCGGCAGCGTGAGCGCCAGCAGCACGCACCCCACGAACCCCACCACGTTCAGCACCCGCGGCGAATGCCACGGCCGTTGCGTGAGGGTGAAAGCCGACAGGTTGGCGACCGCGTAGTAGATCAGCACGCCAAAGCTGGAGAACCCCACCACCGTCAGGACATCGGTGGTCAGGAGCAGGCCGATGACGACGGCGGCGGTCGCCAGGTCCGCGGCGTAGGGAACCCCAAAGCGCTGCCAGATGCCAGCCAAAGCCCTGGGCAGATCTCCCTCCCGGGCCATGGCCAGCGTGGTCCTGCCCACCCCGGCGATGAGGGCCAGCAGGGCACCGAGACTGGCAAGGGCTGCCGCGATGGTGACCGCCGTCGCCGGGATCCCTGAGGTTGAGGCGGCGAACACCTCAAGCAAGGGCGCAGCGGACCCGGCGAGCGCCGTCGGGCCGAGCGCCGAAAGCAGGCTCACGGAGAGGAGCAGATACAGCACCAGGGTGAAGGCGAGAGATCCGAAGATGGCCGCCGGAATGTTGCGTTGCGGCTCGCGCACCTCTTCGCCCATGGTGGCCACCCGCGCGTACCCCGCGAACGCGAAGAACAGCAGCCCGGCGGCCTGCAGTACGCCGAGCCAGGTGGTGGGCAATGCCACGGCATCGGCCGGTGCTGGTGAGGCGAAGGCCGCCACCACCACGAACGCCAGCACCGGGACCACCAGGGACACGATGATCCGGGTCATCAGGGCGGTCCTGCTGACGCCCAGCAGGTTCACCGCCGTCAAGCCCACCACGGCGGCGACTGCTGCTGCGGTTTCGAAGCCGGGGGCGGCGTACAGCCCGAAGGTCAGGGCCATCGCGGCGCAGGAAGCGATCTTCCCGGTGACAAAGCTCCAGCCCGCAATGAACCCGGGCCAGGGACCAAGCTGGCGTCGCCCGTAGACATAGGTGCCGCCACTCTGCGGGTGCACTGCGGCAAGCTGTGCGGACGCCGCCGCGTTGCAGTAGGCGACAAAACCGGCGATGGCCACGGCGAGGGGAAGCCAGCTTCCGGCCGACGCTGCGGCCGGTGCGAAGACCACGAACACGCCGGCGCCGATCATGGAGCCGATCCCCACGGTCGTGGCGTCGAAGCCGCCCAGCTGCCGCCGGAGTCCTGGCTGAATGGTCGGTTTCGGATTGGTCTCTGGTGGTTCAGCAGTTGCCATGTGTGATTCCCTGCCGTGGCGGGTAGGTCCCGGTATCACCGGTAAACTCGAACGAGACGATCTTTTCATACGCGGGTAGCGCTTTTCTGCCCCGCACCTCCACCCGGAAGGAATGCTGTGCTGCGCACACATGACCTCGGTTCGCTACGGACTGAGCACATTGGACACACCGTCACCCTGGCAGGCTGGGTAGCCCGCCGCCGAGATCACGGCGGGGTAGCATTCCTTGACCTGCGCGACGCCTCGGGTTTCGCCCAGGTAGTGGTCCGTGAAGAGGAAGTGTTCCACGGACTGCGCAACGAGTACGTGCTGCAGATCACCGGGACCGTCGAGAAGCGGCCCGAGGGCAACGAGAACCCGGCGCTGGCCACCGGCGGCATCGAAGTCATCGCTGAGACGGTGACCATCCTCAACACTTCCGACCCGCTGCCGTTCCAGATCGACGAGCACGTGGAGGTGGGCGAGGAAGCCCGCCTGAAGCACCGCTACCTCGACCTGCGCCGGCCAGCACCCAACGCCAACCTCCGGCTGCGTTCCGAGGCGAACCGGGTGGCCCGCGAGCTGCTGCACCAGGACGGTTTCGTCGAGATCGAGACCCCCACCCTGACCCGGTCCACTCCCGAGGGTGCCCGTGACTTCGTGGTGCCCGCACGTCTGGCGCCCGGCTCCTGGTACGCCTTGCCGCAGTCCCCGCAGCTGTTCAAGCAGTTGCTGCAGGTCGGCGGTTTCGAGAAGTACTACCAGATTGCCCGCTGCTACCGCGATGAGGACTTCCGTGCGGACCGCCAGCCCGAGTTCACGCAGCTCGACATCGAGGCCAGCTTCGTGGAGCAGGACGACGTCATTGCCCTCGGCGAGAGCCTGGTCAAGGCCCTCTGGCAGCTGATTGACGTCGAGATCCCCACCCCGATCCAGCGGATGACCTACGCCGACGCGATGGCCCGGTTCGGCTCCGACAAGCCCGACCTGCGCTTCGGCCTGGAGCTGACCGAGCTGACCGAGTTCTTCAAGGACACCGACTTCGGCGTGTTCAAGGCCCCCTACGTCGGCGCCGTCGTCATGCCCGGCGGGGCTTCCCAGCCGCGCCGCCAGCTTGACGCTTGGCAGGAATGGGCCAAGCAGCGCGGCGCCAAGGGGCTCGCATATGTTCTGGTCGATGACGACGGCAGCCTCCGCGGCCCCGTCGCCAAAAACCTCACCGACACCGAGCGGGAGGGCCTGCCGTCCGCCGTCGGCGCCAACCCCGGCGACTGCATCTTCTTCGCCGCCGGCGAGAAGACACCGTCCCGTGCACTGCTCGGCGCCGCTCGCGTCGAGATCGGCCACCGCACTGGGCTCATCGACCCGAAGGCCTGGGCGTTCGTCTGGGTCGTCGACGCGCCCATGTTCGAACCGGCGTCGGCGGCTGTTGCAGCCGGCGACGTAGCGGTCGGCGGGGGAGCCTGGACGGCGGTGCACCACGCGTTCACCTCGCCGAAGCCCGAATACATGGACACCTTCGACAAGGATCCCGAGACCGCACTGGCCTATGCCTACGACATTGTCTGCAACGGCAACGAAATCGGCGGCGGCTCGATCCGTATTCACCAGCGCGATGTGCAGGAACGGGTGTTCTCGGTGATGGGCATCAGCCAGGAGGACGCTCAGGAGAAGTTCGGCTTCCTGCTCGAAGGGTTCAAGTTCGGCGCGCCCCCTCACGGCGGCATCGCCTTCGGCTGGGACCGCGTCGTCGCGCTGATGGCCGGAACCGAGTCGATCCGCGACGTCATCGCGTTCCCGAAGTCGGGTGGCGGCTTTGATCCGCTGACAGCCGCCCCCGCTCCCATCACCGCGCAGCAGCGCAGGGAAGCCGGAGTGGACTTCAAGCCGGAGAAGAAGAACTAGGAAGGTCTTCACACCCCACCCGTTCGACGGCAGAGAGGTTCCGTCCGGGGAGGGGCATTCGGGGAGGGGTGCTGGGGCTGAACTGGTTTGTCACGGGAATGGACACACACTTAATTCGGTTATGAAATACTGATACACACAAACGTGCTCCGGGGTCGGTGTAATTCCGAACCGGCGGTTATAGTCCGCGACCCGTCCGTGCCAGCGCTACCCGCGCTGGAATGGGCGGTTGAGCCGGTGAAATTCCGGGACCGACAGTTAAAGTCTGGATGGGAGAAGCGCGTGCAGCTTTGGCTGTGCTGGTTTGTTGGCGCCTTTGCGCCGACACCTGGCACCGGCCGTTCCTGTCGTTACCCCCGGAGCGCACCGCTCGAGACAAGGGAACGACATGGACTTTCTGAGGTGGCTGTTCGACGCTCAGATCCCTGTTGCCGGAAGCGCTCTGCTGCTCCGCGAGGTGATCGGCAACATTTTCGGTCTCCTCAGCGCGCTTGGCGGGATGCGCCGGAAGCTGTGGGCCTGGCCCGTCGGCATCATCGGCAACCTGTTACTCCTCACCGTCTTCCTTGGATCATTCTTCGGCGGGGCTGACGCCGCCAACCTCCTGGGTCAGGCCGGCCGCCAAATCATGTTCATCGCCGTCGCCGTCTACGGCTGGGGCCAATGGCGGGCGAGCACCCAGACTGACGGCCACGCCATCACGCCGCGCTGGGCACCCCGTCGGGCACGGATCGGGTTGGTAGCGGGAATGATCCTCGGCACTGTGGCGCTTACCCCCCTCTTCAGGATGCTTGGCTCCTACGAACCGGTCTGGGCCGACGCCTGGACCTTCGTCGGCTCCCTGCTGGCCACCATCGGCATGGCCAAGGGCTGGGTTGAGTTCTGGCTCATCTGGGTGGCAGTCGACGTCGTCGGGGTCCCTCTGCTCTTCAGCGCCGGCTACTACGCGTCAGCCTTCATGTACCTGTTCTACGGGATCTTCACGCTGATCGGCTTCTTCGTCTGGGCGCGGGCGCGCGACCGCAGCAAGCCCCACGAAGGCGTCCTCCACCCAGATCCCGCCCTCCGGTGAGCGCCATGAACCGGCCAGCGTCCGACGCCGAAACCGAGGCGATGCGGCACGCCCTCGCCTTGGCGGGCCGAGGGGTCCGTGGCGCCAACCCTCTGGTCGGATCGGCGGTCCTCGACGAGCGCGGGACCATCATCGGCACCGGTTACCACCGGGGTGCAGGCACCCCGCACGCGGAGGTTGACGCCCTCGCCGATGCCGCCACCCGGCGCGCCGACCTCACCGGCTGCACGCTGATCTGCACCCTCGAACCCTGCAGCCATGCTGGCCGCACCGGGCCGTGCACCGAGGCGATCGCTGCCGCGGGGATCGCCCGCGTGGTCTACGCCGCCGATGATGTCCACGGCCCGGCCGCCGGTGGCGCCGGCTGGCTCCGGGACCGTGGCGTGGACACCGTCGGGGGGCTGCTGGCCGACCAGGCTCACCGCGTGAACCACCGGTGGCGGGATGCCACCAGCTCGCACCGCCCGTTCGTCACCCTCAAGATCGCCCAGACCCTCGACGGCCGGGTCGCAGCAGCGGACGGCTCCAGCCAGTGGATCACCGGCCCCGAGTCACGCACCGACGGGCACGCCATCAGGCGGCGGGCCGACGCCGTCCTGGTCGGCACCGGCACGGTGTTCGCCGACGACCCCCGCCTGTCGGCCCGGCACCCTGACGGATCCGATGCCGAACACCAGCCCCTGCGTGTGGCAATGGGGCTGCGCCAGGTCCCGGACGACGCAGCAATCCGCAGCGGACGATTCCTCCAGCTCACCACCCGCGACCCGTGGGACGCGGTCAAGCACCTGGCCGGCGACGGCGTGGGCCACCTGATGATCGAGGGCGGTCCCACCATTGCCAGCGCGTTCCTGGCGGCGGGCCTGGTCGATGAACTGCTCATCTACCAGGCGCCGATTCTGCTGGGCGCCGGGATTCCAGCCGTCCAGTCCATCGGGGTTTCCTCGCTCGGAGATGCCAGTATTTGGGTCCTCGACCCGCATGGCGGGGACGCAGTCACGCAGTGCGGCAGCGATGTTCGCCTTCACCTCAGCCCGGCACCGGCCGGTCCGGCACCCGCCAGTCATCAGACCCCGTCCCAGACGACACCCAGCAGCAAAGGACCCACCACATGTTCACAGGAATAGTCGCCGAACAGGGCAGCGTTGTCTCACTGGATGTCTCCGCCGACCAAACCAGCGCCGTCCTGGTCTTCAACGCACCCACCACGGGCCAGGACCTGGGCCTGGGCGGATCAATCGCCGTCAATGGTGTCTGCCTTACTGCCACCAGCATTGACCGCGGCAGGATCGCCGTCGATGTGATGGGCGAGACCCTGCTGCGGACCACCACCGGGTCCCTGGTCCCCGGCAGCGCAGTCAACCTTGAGCGCTGCGTCCCGGCGGCCGGTCGGCTCGATGGACACGTGGTCCAGGGGCACGTGGACGGCATCGGAACCCTGCTGGAGCGGGAGAATCAGGGCGCCTGGCATCGGCTGCGCTTCGGCCTGCCGACCCGGCTGGCCCGCTACGCCGCAGAAAAAGGGTCAATCACTGTCGACGGCGTGTCGCTCACCGTCAGTGCGGTCAGCCCCGTTTCCGCCCCCGACCCCTGGTTTGAGGTGGGCCTGATTCCCACCACGCTGCAGGAAACCAACCTGGGCCTGAAGCGGACCGGGGATTCGGTGAACCTGGAAATGGACGTCCTGGCCAAGTACGCTGAACGGCTGATGAGTTTCATGCTGCCGGCCTGGCAGTCGCCGAACACCCAGTCGATCCCCATCCAAAAGCCTGCAGTTCAGAAACCGGCGTCGCCACCAGCCATCGCGGAGCCGCAGCCATGACCGCGCATCACGCGGAACCGGTGGCAGGGCCCATCCATCTGGACCCCGTGCCCGCAGCGGTCGCAGCGATCGCCGCGGGCCGCGCCGTCGTCGTCGTCGATGATGAGCGGCGCGAGAACGAGGGGGACATCATCTTCGCCGCCCAGTTCTCCACCCCGGAACTGATGGGCTGGACCGTCAGGTACACCTCGGGGGTGCTGTGCGTGCCGATCAGTGGCGCCGTCGCCGACCGGCTGGCCCTGCCGCCCATGACCGCCGTCAACGAGGACGCCAAAGGCACCGCCTACACCGTCTCCTGCGACGCTGCCGAAGGCGTCAGCACGGGGATCAGCGCAGCCGACCGGGCTGTTACCGCACGGCTTCTCGCCGATCCGACGACGACGGCGGCGCACCTCACCCGGCCGGGGCACATGTTCCCGCTCCGCGGCGCCCCCGGAGGGGTGGGCGAACGTCCGGGCCATACGGAGGCGGGCCTTGAGCTGTGCACCCTGGCCGGCCTTGAGCCGGCGGCGGTGATCGCCGAGCTGGTGCACGACGAGGGGCACATGATGCGGCTGCCAGCGCTGAGGGACTTCGCCGACACTCACGGACTGCCTCTGATTTCCATCAAAGACCTGCTGAGTTACCTATCGACACCCGTGAAGGACCCACGATGACCACCTCCAACGTGACCGGCGGGCCGGTGATCACCCTGCCGACCGCGTTTGGGCAGTTCACCACCCAGGCGTGGACCGACGAGCTGACCGGCGTCGAGCACCTGAGCCTGACCTCGCCGGGCAGCAGGGCAGTGGCGGCCGAGGCCCCACTCGTCCGGTTGCACTCCGAATGCCTGACCGGGGATGTGTTCTCCTCCTTCCGATGCGACTGTGGAGAGCAGCTCGAGCAGGCACTGCAACTCGTTTCCGAGCAGGGCGGCATCGTGCTGTACCTGCGCGGGCAGGAAGGCAGGGGGATCGGGCTCGCAAACAAGATGCGGGCCTACGCCCTTCAGGAAGACGGAGCCGACACCGTCGAGGCCAACGAACAGCTCGGCCTGCCGGTCGATTCCCGGGACTACCAGGCAGCAGCGGCGATCCTCCACCAGCTGGACCTGGGCGTGATCCGGCTGCTCAGCAACAACCCGGAGAAGCGGGACAAACTGCGTGAGCACGGCATCGAGGTCACCGCCATGGTGCCGTCGGTGGTGCCAGCGCGGGCCGAGAACCAGCGGTACCTGCAGACCAAACGGGACCGGCTGAACCATCAGCTCACCCAGCTCGAAGACCACGGCATCCGGCAGAGCTAACCCGACACCACTGTTCACCCGATCACCACACCGAAAAGAGACCCCTATGAGCGGCCACGGCGCACCCCCCATCGACCTCAGCCACCTTGCCGGAGTGCAGCACCTGCGCCTCGCCGTCATCGCCGCCAGCTGGCACACGGAAATCATGGACGGACTGCTCGACGGCGCCCTGCGCGCGGCGCGCGACGCGGGCATCGAGCCGACGGTGGTCCGGGTTCCCGGCAGCTTCGAGCTGCCCGTCGCCGCCGCCCGGCTGGCACCGCACTTCGATGCGGTGGTGGCCCTCGGCGTCGTCATCCGTGGCGGCACCCCGCACTTCGACTATGTCTGCCAGGCCGCGACGTCCGGGCTGACCGACGTCAGCGTCCGCACGGGGAAGCCCGTGGGGTTCGGTGTCCTCACCTGCGACACCGAGGAGCAGGGGCTGGACCGTGCCGGCCTGCCCGGGTCCAGCGAAGACAAGGGCTACGAGTCAGTCGCCGCAGCCCTCACCACCGCCGCTGCGCTTGGGGCGTGGCAGGGGTAGAGCTACGTCACACGGAACCCGCCGAATGAGGTTCAGCGCCGCCAACCCAGTAACGTTGACTCTGTGAAAAGCTTCGAAACACTCTTCGCTGAACTCAGCGCCAAAGCCGTAGCGCGCCCCGACGGGTCGCGCACCATCGCCGAACTCGATTCAGGCGTGCACGGTATCGGCAAGAAAGTGGTTGAGGAAGCCGCCGAGGTGTGGATGGCCGCCGAATATGAATCGGATGAGGCAACCGCCGAGGAGATTTCCCAGCTGCTCTACCACCTGCAGGTCCTGATGATCGCCAAGGGTCTGACGCTGGACGACGTGTACAAGCATCTCTAGGCACCGTCCCACCCGGATGTGAGTGCCACCAGCAGCAGACCCCCGAAAACTTCAGCGAAAGAACCCCCATGCTTCGTGTAGCAGTCCCCAACAAGGGCGCCCTGTCCGAATCCGCCTCCGCCATGCTCGCCGAGGCCGGCTACCGCCAGCGCCGCGACACCCGCGAGCTGGTGCTCGAGGATCCCGATAACGGTGTCGAATTCTTCTTCCTCCGCCCGCGCGATATCGCCGTCTATGTGGGAGCCGGAACGCTCGACGTCGGGATCACCGGCCGCGACCTGTTCCTTGACGCCGACGTCGACGCCGAGGAGCGCCTGACGCTCGGGTTCGGTGCCTCCACCTTCCGGTTCGCCGGCCCGGTGGGTGACTTCACCGACGTCGCGCAGCTCGAAGGTAAGCGCCTCGCCACCAGCTACGACGGTCTCCTGCGCCGGTACCTGGCAGACCACGGGGTGAAGGCGACCGTGGTGCGCCTTGACGGCGCCGTCGAATCTTCGGTGCGGCTCGGTGTGGCTGACGCTATCGCCGACGTCGTCGAAACCGGCAACACGCTCAAAGCCGCCGGGATGGAAATCTTCGGTGAGCCGATCCTGCGCAGTGAGGCGGTACTCATCGGCCGCAACGGTGACGCTCCGGCGGGCCTCGATGTCCTGATCCGCCGGTTGCAGGGTGTGCTCGTGGCGCGGCAGTACGTGCTGATGGATTACGACATCCGCAAGGACCTGGTCGACGAGGCCGCAGCGCTGACGCCCGGCCTGGAGTCACCGACGGTATCCCCGCTCCGCGATTCGGACTGGGTGGCCGTCCGGTCCATGGTGCTGCGCAACCAGACCAACCGGATCATGGACGAGCTGTACGAGCTCGGCGCCCGCGCCATCCTCGTCAGCACCATCCACGCCTGCAGGGTCTAGGCCGCCGTCGTGGGTGTAGCCATCCGGGTCATCCCGTGTCTCGACGTTGACGCCGGCCGCGTGGTCAAGGGGGTCAACTTCGCCGACCTGCGTGATGCAGGTGATCCGGTGGAGCTTGCCCACCGGTACGACCGGGCCGGCGCCGACGAACTCACGTTCCTTGACGTCACCGCGTCCTCGGGCAACCGGGACACCACGTTCGACGTTGTCGCCCGCACCGCGGAGGAAGTCTTCATCCCCTTGACGGTCGGTGGGGGAGTCCGCGGAATTGCCGACGTTGACAAGCTGTTGCGGTTCGGCGCCGACAAGGCGTCCATTAACACGGCGGCAGTCAGCCGGCCGACGGTCATCGACGAGATCACCAGCCACTTCGGCTCGCAGGTGCTCGTGCTGTCCCTCGACGCGCGCCGCGTCCCGGGCGGCGGGACGCCGTCGGGCTTCGAAGTGACCACCCATGGGGGCCGGCAGGGAACCGGGATCGACGCCGTGCAGTGGGCCCGTGAAGCAGCCGACCGTGGGGTGGGCGAGATCCTACTCAACTCGATCGACGCCGATGGGACCAAAGCCGGGTTCGACCTGGAAATGATCCGCGCCGTCCGGGCAGCCGTCAGCGTGCCGCTGATCGCCTCCGGCGGGGCCGGCTTGCCGGAACACTTTCCGCCGGCCGTTGCCGCTGGCGCCGATGCGGTGCTGGCGGCGTCGGTGTTCCACTTCGGGCCACTCGACGCCATCGCTCAGGTAAAGAAGGCCATCAGCGACGCCGGCTTCCCCGTCCGCTAGCGGGGATTTTGCTGACTTCGTGGGCTTGTAGGCCTTCCTGCCTGAACCTTGGTTCGGCGGGCTTCCCGACGCTGGCACCCTAAGTGCAGCTGTGGCGGGTGACCTCCACCATTCGTGCAGTTGTGGCGGGTGAGCCCGCGTAACCCGCCACACGTGCACAAAGTATGCGACGGCGACACCTCGCTAGCCATTGCACCCGCCACAACTGCGCAAAGTATTCGGAGGCGGCGGGTTCCGTTCGGGTGTAGCGGTCTTCGTGAAGTGGGCGCCTAGAGGCCTACCTCGGCGCTGTCCAGCAGTGCGACGGCGTCGGGCTGGCCCTCGAACGTCACGAGGGCGTGGCGGGTGCGGCCGTGGGCGTGCATGAGGAGCTCGCCAGGATCACCCTTGATGGCCACGGATACGGGAGCCCGTTTGGCTACGTGCCGGGGACCGTCGGAGCGGACCAGCACAATACCCAGGTCCACGCCGCGGTACAGGATTGCGGCGCGTTTGATCAGTTCATCCCAGAGCGCGTTCGAGTAATCCTCATCGAGGGCCCGGGGCGCCCACCGGCTCCGCGCGCGGCGGACATCCTCGGTATGGACAAAATACTCGATCAGGTTGGCGCTGGCGTCGAGCGACTTTGACCGCTTCAGCGGGGAGTAAAAGGGGTGGCCAGAACGGAAGTCCTCGACGAGCCGCCGATAGCCAGCAGCAGTCTCGGCCTTGGCCGCCAATTTGCGCACCGACTTGTCCGATACAGCCGCGAGGGGTTTGATCACCATGGCAAGGCTGACAGCTGGCCGGTGTTCCCGCAGGTATAGGTGGGCAGCCAGTTCTTTGGTCTGCCAGCCATCGCACAGCGTGGGAGAGTGAGGCCCAGCTGCGAGGAGCGTTTCGGCCAAGACTTCGCGGGACGGCTCTACATATTGCATCACTGCTGAAACTAGCACGATCCACAGTTGATTGGCAGGGAGAACCGCCGGAGA
Organism: Arthrobacter sp. CAN_A1; assembly: GCF_015751665.1. Taxonomy (NCBI): domain Bacteria; kingdom Bacillati; phylum Actinomycetota; class Actinomycetes; order Micrococcales; family Micrococcaceae; genus Arthrobacter; species Arthrobacter sp. CAN_A1. Next base: position 63,827 of record NZ_JADOUR010000010.1, read on the forward strand.
GCGCGCTCTGGTGCCTTCCTGTTCCGCGTCAGTGGGTAGACAGTGAGCGCGATAGAATCGTAGACGATGCCATCACAGACCAACACCCCACCAGCGCCCGATCCACACCAGGGGAAATCCCTCGATCCAGCGATCGTTGCAGCCCTGAAACGGGACGCCGCCGGACTGGTTGCCGCAGTGATCCAGCAGCACGACACGGGTGAAGTCCTCATGCTCGGCTGGATGGATGACGAAGCGATCCGCCGCACGCTCACCACCGGACGGGTCACCTTCTTCTCCCGGTCCCGCGGCTCCTACTGGCGCAAGGGCGACACCTCCGGCCACACCCAATGGGTCAAGTCGGCAGCCATTGATTGCGACGGCGACGCCCTCCTGATCCGCGTCGACCAGGTTGGCGCTGCCTGTCACACCGGCACCCGGACCTGCTTTGTCGGCCGGGACCTCGACGTCGTCGTCGGGCAGGACCCGGGCGCCGGCGAGGACCCCGCGCAGATCACCCCCCACTAGAGCCTTTCCCACTGCCACCCGAAAGAACACACACCTTTATGCAGGAACTTGGAGTCATCAGCCCCAGCCTTGCCGAGTTCCGTGAGCTCGCCCGGGAGCGTCGGGTGGTCCCCGTGCACCTCAAGGTCCTGGCTGACGCGCACACGCCGATCGCCATCTACCGGAAACTGGCCAATGGCGAGCCCGGGACGTTCCTGATGGAATCGGCTGCGGTTGGTGGAGTCTGGTCGCGCTACTCGTTCATCGGCGCGCACTCACGGGCCACCCTGACCAGCCTCGACGGCGAAGCACACTGGCTGGGCGAGCCGCCCGCCGGCGTCCCGACGTCGGGCAGCCCGGTCGAGGCCCTCCGCCAGACCATCGAGGCGCTCGGCACGCGCCGCTTCGATGACCTCCCGCCCTTCACCTCCGGGCTGGTGGGGTTCATCGGATGGGAATCGGTCCGTCATTGGGAGCGCCTGACCAGCCCGCCCGAAGACGATCTGTTCCTGCCCGAGCTGGCGATGTGCCTGGTGACGGACATGGCAGTCCATGACAACTCCGAGGGGACCCTCACCCTGGTGGCCAACGCCATCAACTTCGACGGGTCCAACGACCGGGTGGACGAAGCCTGGCACGACGCCGTGCAACGGATCCGCGCGATGCTCACCAAGCTGGGCGAGGCAGCCGAACAGCCCGTGTCCGTCCTGCAGCAAGGGTCCGTGGACACCGCGGATCTGCTCTCCCGCGTCGACGAACGCTGGGACAAGATCAAGTATCTGGCCGCGATTGAACGCGGCAAACGGGCGATCGTGGATGGCGACGTCTTTCAGGTGGTCATTTCGCGGCGCTTCGAACTCGACTGTGAGGCGTCACCACTCGACGTATACCGGGTGCTCCGCAACACCAACCCCAGCCCCTACATGTACCTGTTCAGCCTCGCCGACGCCGACGGGCGCGAGTACTCGATTGTCGGGTCCTCCCCGGAGGCCCTGGTCACGGTGACCGGCAAGGACGTCATCACCCACCCGATCGCCGGATCCCGCCCTCGAGGGCACACCCTTGACCAGGACCGGGCCCTGGCCGACGAACTCCTGGCCGACGAGAAGGAACGCGCCGAGCACCTCATGCTGGTGGATCTGGCCCGCAACGACATTTCGAAGGTGTGCGTCCCCGGCACCGTAGACGTCACCCAGTTCATGGAGGTGGAGCGGTTCAGCCACATCATGCACCTCGTCTCGACCGTTGTCGGTTCCCTGGCCCCCACCAAGACCGCCTACGATGTCCTGGCCGCCACCTTCCCCGCGGGCACCCTGTCCGGGGCACCCAAACCCCGGGCGCTGCGCCTGATCGACGAAGTGGAACCCCACCGCCGGGGAATCTACGGCGGTGTGGTCGGGTATCTCGACTTTGCCGGGGACATGGACCTGGCCATCGCGATCCGTTCCGCCCTCCTGAGGGACGGACGTGCCTATGTGCAGGCCGGCGGCGGGATTGTGGCGGACTCGGTCCTCGAGGACGAAGCGCAGGAGACAGTCAACAAGGCGGCGGCACCCCTGCGGGCGGCCCTGATCGCGTCGAGCCTCAGAACCGTCACCGCAGCCGACGAGCTTCAAGAGGTGGAGGTCCCATGAGCACCGAACCAGAGACATCCGACAGCACCAGGCCGACTGCCCCGTCCGCGTGGCAGCGGAAGGGCACGGTGATCCTCGCGACCGTCATGTTCTCGCTTGCCGCGTTCGCCAGCACCACCCAGACATGGCTGACCGTGATCCTGCCGCAGGACGCAGTCCAGACGCCCGACCTGCAGATTCCGGGCAGCGACGCCGCGACAGCGGTCACCGCTTTTGCCCTCGTCGCGTTGGCGGCCGCGTTGGCCGTTTCCATCGCCGGGAGAATCGCCCGGGTCCTGGTGGTCGCGATTCTGCTGATCGCCGGAGTGGGGATCGTCTGGAACAGCATTCGCGTGGTGGCTGATCCCACGGGAGCTGCAGCGCCAGCCATCGGTGAGGCTATCGGCGTGAGCACCGGCAGCGGCGCGGAGCTCGTGCTGACCGTGTTCCCCTGGCTGGCGGCCGCAGCGGGAGTGCTGCTCGTCGGCACGGCCGTGTGGATGCTGATCGCCGGCCGCAGCTGGAACCGTTCCTCCCGCTATGAAAAAGTTGCCGCCGAGAATCCGACGGCACCCAAGACCACAGCACACTCGGACGAGATCGACAGCTGGGACCAGCTCACCAAGGGTAAAGATCCCACCAGCTGAGCCGGTGAGGGCAGACCACGGTCACCCTGAACTAATGGCAGAATGGACAGTAGACCAGTTTCAAGGAGAGTCATCATGGCCAAAGACGCCACAGCTAACGCATCCACCCGGACCACTGGGACAGAGCACCCGGAAAACTCGAGGGAAAACCACGCCTCGATGCACGATGAGACCATCGGCCACGGCAACAGCCCCGCCGCGTGGACCTGTGTCCTGATCATGCTGGCAGGCGCCGCCGTGTCCTCCTTCGCGTACGTCTTCTCCAGCACCGAGGGCAACTTCGCCGCGGGTACCGTCCTGTTCTGGATCGGCATCGCCGTGATGGTGGTCGGCCTCGCCGCCGGTTTCGTCATGAAGCGGGCCGGCTACGGCGTCGGCGGGTCGAAGCTGAAGAACAAAGACGACTAAGTGAGCGTTCTCGACGACATCATTGCCGGCGTCCGGGAGGACCTCGCGCCACGCGTTGCGGCCCTCCCGCTGGAGAAACTGCGCGACGACGCTGGCGCCGCCCCCGCGCCCCGCGACGCCCACGCGGCCCTCAGCGGGAACGGCTCGGGGATCACGCTGATCGCCGAGGTGAAGCGTCGCAGCCCCTCCAAGGGTCAACTGGCCGACATCGTTGACCCCGCGGCACTGGCCGCCCGCTACGAAACGGGTGGCGCCGCCGTCGTCAGCGTCCTGACCGAACAGCGCCGCTTCGACGGTTCGCTCGCCGACCTCGACGCCGTCCGGGCAGCCGTGGAGCTGCCAGTGCTGCGCAAGGATTTCACTGTCGACGAATACCAGATCTGGGAGGCCCGTGCGCACGGCGCCGACCTGATCCTCCTCATCGTCGCGGCGCTGACCGACGACGAACTTCGCCGTTTCCTGGACCTGACCCACGAGCTCGGCATGAACGCCCTGGTCGAAACCCACACCCGTGATGAGGTGGAACGGGCCGTCGCCGTGGGGGCGCGGATCATTGGAATCAACGTGCGAAACCTCAAGACACTCGACATCGACCGGTCGGTGTTTGGGCCCCTGGCCACCGGGATTCCCGAGGGCACACTCATTGTCGCCGAGTCGGGCGTGCGGGATGTGGCCGACGTCGGCCGCTTCGCCTCCGACGGCGCCGACGCCATCCTGGTGGGCGAAGCCTTGGTCCGCCACAACAACCCCGAAGACACCATCGCCGCGTTCCTCGACGCCGGCCGCACCGCGCGACTGGCACTCCAGGACCAGCCCACCGCGTAGCAACCGGCACGCTGCACCACCACCACAACAGGACAGGCAAGCTCATGACTGATTCGCCACTGGCAGCCAACGCACCCTCCGAGGTCACCGACGGAACCGCCGAGGCCTTCCTCAACCCGACCGCCAGCCTCCGCCACGCGCCGGGACCGTACTTCGGCGAATATGGCGGCCGGTGGATGCCCGAATCTCTGATCGCTGCCCTCGATGAGCTCACTGACACCTTCGAGAAGGCCAAGGCCGACCCCGAGTTCACCGCCCAGGTGACCGAACTGAACCGGACCTATGCGGGCCGGCCCTCCCTGCTCACCGAGGCGAAGCGGTTCGCCGAGTACGCCGGTGGGGTCCGGGTCTTCCTTAAGCGGGAAGACCTGAACCACACCGGATCGCACAAGATCAACAACGTGCTGGGACAGGCGCTGCTCGCCAAGCGGATGGGCAAAACCCGTGTCATCGCCGAGACCGGAGCCGGTCAGCACGGCGTGGCCAGTGCTACCGCCGCGGCGCTGATGGGTCTCGAGTGCGTCGTCTACATGGGAGCCGAGGACTGCAGGCGCCAGGCCCTGAACGTGGCCCGAATGGAGCTGCTCGGCGCCACGGTCATTCCCGTCACGAGCGGGTCGCAAACCCTCAAGGACGCCATCAACGAGGCCCTCCGCGACTGGGTGGCCAACGTCGACACCACCCACTACCTGCTGGGCACCGCAGCCGGCGCGCACCCCTTCCCCTCGATGGTCAGGTACTTCCACGAGGTCATCGGCGAAGAGGCCCGCGAGCAGATGCTCGCCGAAACTGGCAAGCTGCCCGACGCCGTCTGCGCCTGCATCGGCGGCGGATCCAACGCGATCGGCATGTTCCACGGCTTCCTCGACGACCCCGGGGTGGCCCTCTACGGGTTTGAAGCCGGCGGCGAAGGCGTCGAGACCGGCCGCCATGCCGCGACCATTACCCTCGGACGCCCGGGTGTGCTGCACGGCGCCCGGTCGTACCTGATGCAGGACGACGACGGACAGACCGTCGAATCGCACTCCATCTCGGCCGGACTCGACTACCCGGGTGTCGGCCCCGAGCACGCCCACCTGGCGGACATTGGCCGGGTCAGCTACGAACCGATCACCGACGCCGAAGCAATGGACGCGTTCCGGGTACTGTGCCGCAGCGAGGGAATCATCCCCGCCATCGAGACCGCACACGCCCTCGCGGGTGCCATCAAGGTGGGTCAGCGCCTCGCCGCCGAGGGCGGAGACCCGGCAGAGAAGACTCTCCTGATCAACCTCTCCGGCCGTGGGGACAAGGACGTGGCGACCGCCGCCGAATACTTCGACCTGCTGCCCGATGACAGCGCCGAAGCCGAAATCGGGAAAGACGGGGAACAGCTGTGAACACCCAGACCACCAGCAAGGCTGCGGCAGCGATCGACGGGGCGCGCGACGCCGGACGGGCTGCCCTGATCGGATACCTCCCCGCAGGTTTCCCCGACGTCCAGACCACCATAGACGCGGCAGTTGCCATGTCGCGGAACGGCGTGGACCTGATCGAGATCGGGATCCCCTATTCCGACCCTGTGATGGACGGCCAGGTCATCCAGGACGCGACCGTACAGGCCCTCCACAACGGGTTCACGGTCGAAAAGATCTTCGACATCGTAGCGGGCATCACCGCCCAGACCGATGCCGCTGTCCTGGTCATGACGTACTGGAACCCGGTCATGCAACTTGGTGTGCGCGAGTTCGCCAGACGCCTGCACGAAGCCGGGGGAGCAGGCCTCATCACGCCTGACCTGATCCCTGACGAGGCCAGCGAATGGCTCGCGGCCTCCGACGAGTTCGGTCTGGACCGGGTCTTCCTGGTGGCTCCATCCACCAGCCCGGAACGCATGGAACGCACCGTCAACGCGAGCCGCGGCTTCGTCTACGCCGTCTCCATCATGGGGATCACCGGGGCGCGGACAGCTGTCAGCTCGGCGGCGCGAGCCGTCGTCGACGCCGCCCACGGCGCGGGCGCAGACCGTGCCTGTGTGGGGTTGGGGGTCTCCACCGCCGCACAGGTCAAGGAGATCGCCGCCTACGCCGATGGCGTGATCGTGGGTACTGCCCTCGTCGCCGCACTCCGCGACGGCGGCATCCCCGCCGTCGCAGCACTGACCAAAGACCTCAGCAGCGGAACGGGAAAGAGCTAACCCATGCGCATTGTGAGCACCATCGGGGCGCTTCCCGCCAGTATTCCCAGCCCACCAGCGGAGTGGGCGTCCATCAGCCTCGGGCCGCTCACCCTCTACACCTACGCCCTGTGCATCCTGGCCGGCATTGTCCTGGCGCTCCTGCTCACCATCGCGCGCTGGAAGCGGTACAGCGGGAACCCTGACGTCATCTGGGATGTCGCCATCTGGGCCATCCCCTTCGGCATCCTCGGGGGGCGGCTCTACCACGTGTTTTCCTCACCCGACGCCTACTTCGGGCCCGACGGTGACCTCGCCCGGATCCCGCGCATCTGGGAGGGCGGTCTCGGCATCTGGGGTGCCATCGCCCTCGGCGCCGTGGGCGCCTGGATCGGGTGCCGCCGGTCAGGCGTCCGCCTCAGCGCCTTCGCCGATGCAGCTGCCCCCGGTATCCTGCTGGCGCAGGCCATCGGCCGGCTCGGCAACTGGTTCAACCAGGAACTCTTCGGCGCGCCCACCACGCTGCCCTGGGGACTGGAGATCGACCCCGAGAACGCCAACTTCCCCGATGGCCTCCCCGTCGACACGCTCTTCCACCCCACCTTCCTTTACGAAATGCTGTGGAACCTCGCCGGCGTCGCACTGCTGTTGCTGCTCGACAAGCGGTTCGGTCTCCGCGGCGGCATGATGTTCTGGGCCTACGCCGCGTTCTATACCGCGGGTCGGGTCTGGATCGAAGCGCTCAGGATCGACGACGCCGAACTGGTGACCCTGTTCGGCGTCACCCAGCGCCTCAACGTGTGGACCAGCATTCTGGTGCTTCTTGGGGCCATCGGGGTCCTGATCTACCTGGGCGTCAAACGTAAGGGCGCCGACACGCCGTCGTTGTACCTGCCCGGGCGGGAACCGGCCCTGGATGCTGCTGACTCAGACGCTGGGATAGCCTCGCACCCCGAGGCCGATGCCCACGTGGCGGACACAGAGGAAACGAAATCCACTACCCGTGGTAATCTCGTCGAAACAAACGGCAGTCAGGAACACCTTCCCGAAACGGAAGTGACATCGGACACGCCGAGGGATAAGGATTCCCGCCCCTAGCGTCCAGGGCCACCGCCCACACTGGACTGATTGCCACAGCGACGTGGCCCCCGGTGCCCTCGGCAGAACACCCCTCTCCCGGCGCACCGGTTATGGCCGGGTACAGCAGTGCCCGTTCGTTCTGTAATCGTTGTCCCAGGGACCTCCGGGAAACGTCAGCCAAGCCATAGAATTTTCATAAGTTCGTGCAGTGCGCAGCCCACCGAGGCTGTAGACCTGGGGCCAAGGCCGTCCCCTCCCGACGCTCCATTCTGGGGGAAGGACTCTACCTATGAATACTCCCACTTCCGGCACCACCACCGGCGGCACCACCACCGGCGGCACCACCACCGGCGGCAACTCCACTGCTGACACTGCAGTGTCCGACGACGCTGTGACCGTCACGGCTGCAACCGACGCGCCGGTTCAGCAGGAGCCGAGCACGTCAATCGTGGACGACGCTGCGACCGAGGTCGCGAAGCCCGACCGCGTCGGCTCTGCCGTCCAGTCACCCTTCGACCGCTTCGCCAACATCCCCGAAGCCAAGGGACTCTACAACCCGGAGAACGAGAAGGACGCGTGCGGCCTTGCCGTTATCGCCACCCTCCGCGGCGAACCCGGGCACGACATCGTCGACCACGCGCTCACCGCGCTGCGGAACCTTGAACACCGTGGTGCCGTGGGTGCCGATGAGGGGACCGGCGACGGCGCGGGCCTCCTCACCCAGGTACCCGACGAGTTCTTCAGGGCCGTCGTCGACTTCGACCTCCCGCCCGCTGGTCACTACGCCGTCGGAACCGCGTTCCTCCCCGCCGAGGGACGCGAGGAACAGACCGCGCGCGCCGGGCTGGAAGCTATCGCCGAATCCGAGGGGATGACGGTTCTCGGCTGGCGGGATGTCCCCATCCAGGCTGACCTCGTCGGCGCCATGGCCCGCGCCTGCATGCCCCACTTCGTGCAGCTCTTCCTGGCACCCGTCGATGCCGACGCCGTTGATATCGACGCGCTGGCGTTCCGGGTGCGCAAGCGCGCCCAGAACAAACTTGGCGTCTATTTCCCCTCCCTGTCGTCGAAGACCATGGTCTACAAGGGGATGCTCACCACCGCACAGCTGGAGCCGTTCTACCCTGACCTGTCCGATCCTCGGTTCAAGACCAAGCTGGGCATCGTCCACTCACGGTTCTCCACCAACACGTTCCCCTCCTGGCCGCTGGCACAGCCATTCAGGACTATCGCCCACAACGGCGAAATCAATACGGTCAAGGGCAACCGGAACTGGATGCGGGCCCGCCAGTCGCAGCTGTCCCACAGTCTGCTCGGCGACGACCCAGAAGAGTTGTTCCCTATTTGCACCCCCGGAGCGTCAGACTCGGCGTCATTCGACGAGGTCGCCGAACTGTTGATGCTGTCCGGCCGCCCGATCACCCACGCCATCATGATGATGATCCCGGAGGCGTGGGAGAACCACTCCACCATGGACCCCGCCCGGCGTGCGTTCTACCAGTACCACTCGATGCTGATGGAGCCATGGGACGGGCCGGCGGCCGTGTCCTTCACCGACGGCACCCTCGTTGGTGCGGTCCTGGACCGCAACGGACTCCGCCCCGCCCGCTACTGGGTGATGGAGGACGGGTTGGTGGTGCTTGCCTCCGAGGTGGGCGTCATCGACATCGAACCATCCAAGGTGGTGCACAAGGGCCGGGTGTCCCCGGGCAAGATGTTCCTCGTCGACACCGAGGAGGGCAGGGTGATCGAGGACCAGGAAATCAAGGCCGAGATTGCCTCGGCCAACCCCTGGGGCGACTGGGTCAAGGACAACCTGCTGCGCCTGAAGGACCTCCCCGAGCGCGAGCACGTCCTCCACACCAAGGCGTCCATCAACCGCCGCCAGCGCACCTTCGGCTACACCCAGGAGGAACTGCGCATCCTCATCGGGCCAATGGCCAAGGCGGGCGCCGAACCCCTGGGTGCCATGGGCTCCGACACCCCGGTGGCAGTCCTGTCCAAGCGGCCCCGGCTGCTCTTCGACTATTTCGTGCAGTCCTTCGCCCAGGTGACGAACCCGCCCCTGGATTCGATCCGCGAGGAATTGGTGACGTCTCTGCGGGCGTCGATCGGCCCAAACGGGAACCTGCTTTCCACCAGGCAGGTGCATGCCCGGCAGGTGGGCCTCAGCTTCCCCGTCATCAACAACGACGAGCTGGCCAAGATCGCCAACCTGTCCAACGACGACGGCGAACGCATCAGCATGAAGGTGCGCGGACTCTACCGGCCCGACGGCGGGGAGGCGTCCCTTCGTGCGCGGCTCACCGAAATCTGTGAACAGGTTTCCAGCGCCATCAACCGTGGCATCCAGTACATTGTGCTCTCGGACCGTGACTCCAACGCGCAGTGGGCACCGATTCCGTCGCTGCTGCTCACCAGCGCCGTTCACCATCACCTCCTCAAGAGCGCCAACCGGACCAAGACCTCCCTCGTGGTCGAGGCCGGCGACGTGCGCGAGGTCCACCATGTGGCGGCCCTGATCGGGTACGGCTCCTCAGCGATCAACCCCTACCTGGCCATGGAGAGCTGCGAGGAGCTGGTCCGCAACGGTGACGTCACGGGCGTCACCGCGGAGCAGGCCGTCGCGAACCTCATCAAGGGCCTCGGCAAGGGCGTTCTGAAGATCATGTCCAAGATGGGCATTTCCACCGTCGGCTCCTACTGCGGCGCCCAGACCTTCGAGGCTCTCGGTCTGGGGCAGGAACTGGTCGACGAATACTTCCACGGCACCCAGACCCAGCTTGGCGGCGTCGGGCTGGATGTGCTGGCTGCCGAAACGGCTGCCCGCCATGCCAGCGCCTACCCTGAGGACGGCATCGACGATCCGCACCGGAGCCTCGACAACGGCGGCGAATACCAGTGGCGCCGTGAAGGTCCACCGCACCTTTTCAACCCGGAGACCGTCTTCCGGCTCCAGCACGCCACCCGTGAGCGGCGCTACGACATCTTCAAGAAGTACACCCGCGGCGTCGATGACCAGTCCAAGGAACTGATGACCCTGCGCGGGCTCCTCCAGTTCAAGGAAGGGGTCCGCGAACCGATTTCCCTTGACGAGGTGGAGCCGGTCTCCAGCATCGTCAAGCGGTTCTCCACCGGCGCCATGAGCTACGGGTCCATCTCCCAGGAAGCCCACGAGACGCTGGCCATCGCCATGAACAGGTTGGGCGGCAAATCCAACACGGGTGAGGGCGGCGAGGACGTTGACCGGTTGCTAGACCCCGAGCGCCGGTCCGCCATCAAGCAGGTCGCTTCGGGTCGGTTTGGCGTCACCAGCCTGTACCTGACCAACGCCACTGACATCCAGATCAAGATGGCGCAGGGCGCCAAGCCCGGTGAGGGCGGCCAGCTGATGAGCCAGAAGGTCTACCCCTGGGTGGCCCGGACCCGGCACTCGACCCCCGGAGTGGCGCTGATCTCCCCGCCACCGCACCACGATATCTACTCGATTGAGGACCTCGCCCAGCTCATTTATGACCTGAAGCGGTCCAACCCGTCGGCCCGCGTCCACGTCAAGTTGGTCTCCGAGGTGGGGATCGGCACCGTGGCCGCCGGAGTGACCAAGGCCAAGGCCGACGTCGTCCTCATCTCCGGGCACGACGGCGGAACGGGCGCCAGCCCCCTGAACTCCCTCAAGCATGCGGGGGTTCCCTGGGAGCTGGGACTAGCTGAAACACAGCAGACCCTGATGCTCAACGGGCTCCGCGACCGGGTCGTGGTGCAGGTGGACGGTCAGCTCAAGACCGGGCGCGACGTCGTTATCGCCGCGCTGCTCGGCGGCGAAGAGTTCGGGTTCGCGACAGCGCCGCTGGTCGTCTCGGGCTGCATCATGATGCGCGTCTGCCACCTGGACACCTGCCCCGTCGGCGTCGCCACCCAGAACCCCGAACTGCGCAGCAGGTTCACCGGGAAGCCCGAGTTTGTGGTCAACTTCTTCGAGTTCCTCGCCGAGGAGGTCAGGGAAATCCTTGCCAGCCTGGGCTTCCGGTCTATTGAAGAGGCGATCGGGCACAGCGAATCACTCGACGCGCGCAAGGCCATCAATCACTGGAAGGCCGACGGATTGGATCTTGACCCGATCCTGCGTGGCAACGAATTCGGTGACGACGCGCCGATGCGGAACATGACCACCCAGAACCACGAGCTGGACCAGCACTTCGACAGGAAGCTCATCGAAATGAGCGCCGACGCGCTGGAGAACCGGGCACCGGTGCGGATCTCCGTCGACGTCGTCAATACGGACCGCTCGGTGGGCACCATGCTGGGCCATGAAGTCACCCGGCTGTTTGGCATCGATACCCTTGCCACCGACACCATCGACATCACCCTGACTGGTCAGGCCGGCCAGTCACTGGGGGCGTTCCTGCCAGCGGGTATCACGCTGCGGCTGTTCGGCGATTCGAACGACTACGTGGGCAAGGGGCTCTCCGGCGGCCGGGTGATTGTGCGGCCGGACCGGTCCAACGTGTTTGCTGCGGACCGCAACGTCATTGCCGGCAACGTGATCGGCTATGGGGCGACCAGCGGGGAGATTTTCCTCAGAGGACAGGTGGGGGAGCGCTTCCTGGTTCGTAACTCGGGCGCCACGGCGGTTGTCGAAGGCATCGGCGACCACGGTTGCGAGTACATGACCGGGGGGCAGACCCTGATCCTCGGGCGGACCGGCCGGAACTTCGGGGCCGGCATGTCCGGCGGAACCGCCTACGTGCTGGACCTGAACCGGCGGCGGATGAACATCCAGAGCCTCGAGAACGGTGAGCTGCAGCTCGTTGACCTTGACGCCGAGGACATTGAAATAGTCCGTCAACTAATGATCAGGCATGTCGAAGAGACCGAATCGACGCTGGCAGCGCACCTGCTGGACAACTTCGAGGACACCGTTGCCCGGCTCACCAAGGTGCTGCCGCGCGACTACGCCGCAGTGCTCGATGCGCGGGCCGCGGCCATCGAAGAAGGCCTCGACCCCGACGGCGAAGAAGCTTGGACCCGAATCTTGGAGGTAACCGGTGGGTGATCCACGCGGATTTATGAAGGTACGCGAACGCCAGACCCAACCCCGACGGCCCGTGCCAGTCAGGATCATGGACTGGAAAGAGGTCTACGAGGCTCAGGAGAAGGGCGTCCTCAAGGCCCAGGCTGGACGCTGCATGGACTGCGGCATCCCGTTCTGCCACCAGGGCTGCCCGCTGGGCAACCTGATCCCGGAGTGGAACGACCTCACCTACCGGGACAAGGGCAGGGAAGCAATCGAGCGGCTTCACGCCACCAACAACTTCCCGGAGTTCACCGGGCGGCTGTGCCCTGCACCGTGTGAGGCGTCCTGCGTGTTGGGGATCAACCAGCCGCCGGTCACCATCAAGCAGGTGGAGGTGTCCATCATTGATGAGGCCTTCGCCGAGGGCTGGGTCGAGGCTCACCCGCCCGAGCGGCTGACCGACCGCACCATCGCCGTCGTCGGCTCCGGCCCGGCAGGACTGGCTGCTGCCCAGCAGTTGACCCGCACCGGGCACACCGTGGCGGTCTACGAGCGCGACGACAAGATTGGTGGGCTCCTGCGCTACGGGATCCCCGACTTCAAGATGGAGAAGCACCACCTGGAGCGTCGGCTTGAGCAGATGCGCGCCGAAGGTACGCGGTTCAGGACCGGCGTCGAGGTGGGCAAGGACATCAGCTGGGATCAGCTGCGTCGTCGCTATGACGCCGTCGTCGTGGCCACCGGTGCCACCATTCCCCGTGACCTGCCCATCCCGGGCCGGGAACTGGAGGGAGTTCACTTCGCGATGGACTACCTGGTGCAGGCCAACCGGGTCAGTGCGGGCGGCGCCGTCGAGGACCAGATCCATGCCGACGGCAAGCACGTGGTCATCCTGGGCGGCGGCGACACCGGCGCTGACTGCCTGGGCACCGCCCACCGTCAGCATGCAGCGTCAGTGACCACGCTGGCCATCGGGCAGCAGCCGCCCGCGGACCGTGCAGCGCATCAGCCGTGGCCCACGTTCCCCACCCTGTTCGAGGTCGCCAGCGCGCATGAGGAAGGTGGCGAACGCACCTACCTTGCGTCCACTGTCGAATTTGTGGGGGAGAACGGCAAACTGACGGCCATCCGGGTCGCTGAGACCGAATTCGTTGACGGTCGCCGGGTGCCGAAGGCTGGCACCGAGCGCAACATTCCGGCCGATCTGGTGTTCCTCTCACTTGGCTTCACCGGCCCGGAGCAGGCAGGCATCACTGAGCAGGTGCAGGCGGAGTTCGACGAGCACGGCAATATTGGCCGGGATGGTTATTACATGACCAACACGCCCGGGATTTTTGCGGCTGGCGACGCCGGCCGTGGACAGTCGCTGATTGTCTGGGCCATCGCAGAGGGGCGCGCCTGCGCCGCTGCAGTGGATCAGTGGCTGATGGGGGAGACGAAACTGCCGGCGCCGGTGGCTCCCACCGACCGCGCCATGGCAGTGCTCTGATGGCACCATCCCGCGGGCAGACGGCCGCGCAAGACCACCACCACCGATCACAACACGACTAGGCTAGGTTTCATGAGACGCGCAAAAATTGTTGCAACATTCGGGCCCGCGATTGCAAGCTACGAGAATACGCTGGCGGTGTTGAAAGCCGGCGTGGATGTTGCCCGGATGAACATGAGCCACGGCGATCACGGCGTGCACAACCAGACCTACGAGTTCGTCCGCCAGGCCGCCGAAGAGTTGGGCCGCCCCGTCGCCATTTTCGCTGACCTGCAGGGACCCAAGATCCGTCTTGGCCGCTTCGCTGATGGGCCGCACGTGCTGGTTCCCGGCGACGTTTTCACCATCACTACCGAGGACATTCCCGGTACTCAGGACATCTGCTCGACCACCCACCTAGGGCTGCCTCAGGACGTCAATGTGGGGGACACCCTCCTGATCGACGACGGCAAGGTGGCGATGCGGGCCACCGAGGTTGACGACGTGAAGGTCGTCGCCGTCGTCACCGTGGGTGGCGCGGTGTCGAACAACAAGGGCATCAACCTGCCCGGGGTCGCCGTGAGCGTGCCAGCGATGAGCGATAAGGACGAGGCCGACCTGCGGTGGGCCATCCAGCGCGGCGTCGACATGGTGGCACTGTCCTTCGTGCGGAACGCGTCCGACGTCGTCCGTGTCCACGAGATCATGGACGAAGAGGGACGCCGCGTTCCCGTTATCGCCAAGATTGAGAAGCCGCAGGCGGTGGACGCGATTGAGGAAATCATTGACGCGTTCGATGCCATCATGGTGGCGCGTGGCGACCTGGGCGTGGAACTGCCGCTCGAAGAGGTGCCCATTGTGCAGAAGCGGGCGATTGAGCTGGCCCGTCGCTGGGCCAAGCCCGTGATCGTTGCCACCCAGGTGCTCGAGTCGATGATCGACAACCCGCGTCCGACCCGCGCCGAGGCCTCGGACTGCGCCAACGCTGTGCTCGACGGCGCGGACGCCGTCATGCTGTCCGGCGAGACCAGCGTGGGCAAGTACCCCATGGAGACCGTACAGACGATGGCCAACATCATCGAGTCGACGGAAAAGCACGGACTGGACCGGGTGCCGCCGCTGGGCAGCAAGCCGAAGACCCGCGGCGGCGCGATTACCCGTGCAGCCGTGGAGATCGCCGACCAGCTGGACGCCAAATACATCTGTACCTTCACGCAGTCCGGCGACTCGGCACGGCGTCTGTCGCGCTTGCGGCCCACCAAACCGGTGTTTGCGTTCACTCCGGTGCAGTCGACGTTGAACACGATGGCGATGATCTGGGGCATCCAGCCGATGCTCGTGCCGTTCGTCGAGCACACCGACCAGATGACCGCCCAGGTGGATCGGGTGCTGTTGGAGCAGGGCCTGGTGGAGCCGGACGAGCTGGTGGTCATTGCCGCCGGTTCGCCTCCGGGGCAGGCCGGCTCGACCAACTCCATCAAGGTCCACAAGGTGGGCGACATTGCCGACGCCGGCCAGCTGCCAAGTGGCTACACTCCGAACAAGGAGAAGGTCGGTCCTTGGCCGGTCAAGAACAAGCTCAAGTAGGCACGTAAGAGCTGAAGGGCCCCGCCAGGATGATCTGGCGGGGCCCTTGTGTTGTTCGCGGGTTGTTAGTTGACCTGGTTGATGATGGTTTCGGCGACTTCGCGCATGCTGAGGCGGCGGTCCATGGAGGTCTTCTGGATCCAGCGGAAGGCCTCGGGCTCAGTGAGCCCCATCTTGGTGGTGAGCAGGCTCTTGGCGCGTTCCACAAGTTTGCGGGTGGCGAACTGTTCCTGCAGGTCCGAGACCTCGTTCTCCAGTGCCTTGATCTCCTCGTGCCGGGAGAGGGCAATCTCGATGGCCGGGATCAGATCGGCTGGAGTGAAAGGCTTGACCACGTAGGCCATGGCGCCGGCGTCCCGTGCCCGTTCCACCAGTTCCTTCTGGCTGAAAGCGGTCAGGAGGACCACGGGGGCGATGCGTGCTTTCACAATCTGCTCTGCGGCGGTGATGCCGTCCATGACGGGCATCTTCACGTCCATCAGTACGAGGTCGGGTTTGTGCTCCTTGGCGAGCTGCACTGCCTTTTCACCGTTGTCGGCTTCGGCGACGACGTCGTACCCTTCACCTCGGAGAATCTCCACAATGTCCAGGCGGATGAGGGTTTCATCCTCGGCAACAATCACGCGCCGCGCAACACCCGAGACGGTCGGCTCGTTGGATTCAGACACAGCAGGCTCCTTATTCAATCAATCAAATTGCCCGGCCGGGCAGCGCCCGTTGCCGGTTCACTGAAACAGCCTATCGGCATGTAGAGTAGTTTCGCGCACTGACGAAGACTTGAGTTGTTCATCTCATATTCGGCGGGGCGCAGGTTAGCCCGAATGGCGGAATTGGCAGACGCGCTGCACTCAAAATGCAGTATCGAAAGATGTGTGGGTTCAAGTCCCACTTCGGGCACAGTGTTTCCCCTTGTCAGAGGCTGTTTCGCTCTCTGACTGGGCACAAACCGGCTCAGATCGTGGACAGGGTGTGCCTGTTTTGGTGGGTGGGTTGCACTCTTCCTGTGACGGTCCGCCTCCTTTTCTCTCCTGAAGCCCTTGGTGGGCTTTCTTACTACTTCATGGGGGAGAGGCGGCGAAGGTACATGACTTCGGCAGGATTTTTTTGTGACCGGTTCGCCTCTTCCTCACACGGCTCCAGGCCAAGAGGGCGTCTCCTAGTGTTGGCAGGTTTACCAGGATTAGCCTGGAGACAGCGACGATTCTCAGCTCAACGGAAAATATTCACTGTCGGAAGTACGGGTGGCTAGTCGTGTTTCCAGACTTTGATTGAAGACAGTAGGAGTAGCAGGACGAGCAGTGGGATGAGGATCGAGCTCGGGACGACGCCGAGCAGCAGGCCGCCGATGATTGTTCCGCTGATCGAACCCAGCGTCATGGCGACGAGAAATGGTTTGTTCTCGCCGAGGACGGCGAAGCTCTTGTCTCGACTGAAGCGGGCGAACGCGACGAGCATGGTGGGCAGGGATACAGCGAGAGAGACTCCCAGCAATTTTGATGTCGGTGCCGTAGAGCAACACGATTGTGGGGATGAGTAGCTCGCCGCCAGCGACGCCCATGAGGGCGGCAACTACGCCGATAACGACTCCGGCTGCGACGCCGAGGATGGTCCGCAGTCCGACCGTAATATTGAGGGGTTCAACCGTGAAGAAGTGAGTCACGAAAAGCAGCACCGCGATCAGCACGAGTAGGACAGCGATGACCCGGTAGAACGTTTTGGACTTGAGCCGTGTAGCCCAATGCGCTCCAGCCCATGCGCCGAGGAGACTTCCGGCCAGGAGATTCAGGACGATGAACCAATAAGGGGAGAGCTCCGCCAAGGGGACAGCAACCAGGCGGGCTGGCACCGCGGTTACGACAACGACGAGGCTCATCGCTTTGTTCATGATGATCGCTGGCAACGCGGCAAAGCCGAAGAGCCCGATGAGTAGGGGGAGCCGGAAATCCGCACCACCTAGACCGATCATGCCGCCTAGGACGCCGATGATGGCACCAGCAACAAAGACCAGGACGAGGGATCGCTGGTGTACAGGTCTTGTTGTCGGTAACGGCGGGCTGTTGCTTCTCATTCCTGCAAACTAGCATCCTCGCGCGACGGTGTGATCGGATTGGGGATGAGGTGGATTTCGGATGCATTTACGCACGCGGTATCGACGACTTCGACTTCCCGGCTTTGATGTCGCGGCCGGCTATGTAGGCCACGAGCGGAGACCCGGCGTTGAGATTTATCCGGGCGAAGTGTTCTTCAGTGGTGATCGCGGTGACATGGTTCCGTGCCATGCTGTGCTTCCCGGGGGCGGGAGAGTTACGTTGCCGTTTCTATCGTTGACCTCCAATCACTGACACTTCATGACTCAGTCATCTCGCGGACTCCGGCGATCGCAATAAATACGTTACAGAAGTTTGACTAAAAAGCATGCCTAAGTAAGGCTAGCCTTACCTCGAATAGTCTAGCTAAGGAATATTACCGTGCCCCTGTTGCCTCGAATCGATGAGATGTCTGTGGATGAAGCGTGGGTAAACGACACCCTGCCTGGACAAAATTTCGGCGCCCGGGTGGAGCTTGTCCTTTCTGCCACCAATCACCTGCTCAATACCCGAAACTTCCCGCGTTACGTGGCACAGGTGCTGCAGGGGGTGAACGCTGTGGCCACCAAACTGGAGCGGACCACACAGCCGTTCACCGGCGTCGTTCCAGCTGAACTGAAGCGGCGGGTCGACTCCGTCAACCTGAATCGACCGCTACCCGACACTGCCGCAGCCCTGGAAGAGTTGGAATCCGTCTATCTCCGTGACGCGATCTACTTCCATGACGTCAAGTACGCCTCCCACCTGAATTGCCCTGTGGTGATCCCGGCGCTGGTGGGTGAAACAATCCTGTCGGCGGTGAATTCGTCGATGGATACGTGGGATCAGAGTGCAGGTGCCACCATGATCGAACGTCGTCTTATCGACTGGGCGGCCGAACGGCTGCATCTGGGGCCAGCGGCCGACGGCGTCTTCACCTCTGGCGGTAGCCAGTCGAACCTGCAGGCCCTCCTGATCGCGCGCAACCGTGCTGTTGCCGACTTGCGCCAGGATCCGGCTCGGACCGGATCCCGACTCCCGTCGTTGCTTGAAGGACTACGCATTTTCGCGTCGGCCGACAGTCACTTCAGCATCAAAAAGTCTGCGTCGATGTTGGGGTTGGGCTTCGACTCCATTATTTCCGTCCCTTGCACCCCAGACCACCGGATGGACCCTGCAGCACTTGCTGAAGCTTTGAGCGAAGCATACGACGCAGGGCTGCGTCCGATGGCGGTGATAGCCACCGCCGGGACGACCGACTTCGGTGCCGTGGATCCACTCACTGAAATCGCCGACCTTGCTCATGCCTACGGCTCCTGGTTCCATATCGACGCTGCCTACGGCGGCGGCCTGATGGTCTCCGGGCGCTACCGCCACCTCTTGGAGGGGACACGGCGGGCGGATTCCGTCACGGTGGACTTCCACAAAACCTTCTTCCAGCCTGTAAGCTCCAGCGCCCTGCTGGTCCGGGATAGTTCCATGCTGCAGCACGTTACCTACTACGCGGACTACCTGAACCCGGAAAGCGCCGCCTCGAACGAGGTCCCAAATCAGGTGGACAAGAGCCTGCAAACCACACGCCGCTTTGACGCACTCAAGCTGTGGTTGACGTTGCGCATCATGGGGGCGGATGCCATCGGCGCCCTCTTTGATGAGGCCATTGACCTCGCTGCCCGAGTGGGTTCGGCGCTAGCCGCCGACGAGGATTTTGAACTTGCTGGCGAACCGCAGCTCAGCACACTGGTCTTCCGATACCGGCCACTGGTACCCGGCCCGTCACCCAGCATTCTCGGGGCCGATTTCGACGAGGCCAGCACATTCAATGGTGCCGTGCGGCTCCCGGAGAACACGGCAGACCAAGTGAACCCGGCGATCCGCGCCGCAATTTTTGCCTCCGGCCAGGCGGTAGTGGCTGGCACCACCGTTGCGGGGCGGCATTACCTGAAGCTCACCCTCCTCAACGCCGAGGCAACCCTGGAAGACATCAACGAGATTATCGAGTTGCTGCGATGCACGGGCGCCCAACTGCTAGCCCACTCAACGACGACAGGCGAGTCCGCATGAGCACCCCCACTGGCGTACACGTATTCGATTTCGCGGGCATCGGCGTCGGGCCCTTCAACCTGGGTTTGGCCGCCCTCAGCGAACCAGTGGACGGACTGGACGGGGTGTTCCTAGAACAACGGGATTCATTCGACTGGCACCCCGGCATGATGCTGGAGTTGGCCCACCTCCAGGTGCCCTTCATGGCGGATCTGGTGACGATGGCCGACCCCACATCACCCTTTTCATTCCTGAACTTCCTGAAGCAGACCGGGCGCCTCTACCGGTTCTACATTCGCGAAAACTTCTACCCCCTGCGCGCCGAATACAATCAGTACTGCCAATGGGTGGCTGGTCAGCTGCGGTCCGTCCGTTTCAGCACGTCGGTGCTCGATATCACGTACGAAGACGGCGTGTACCACCTTGCGGTCGTGGGGCCCGGCGGACCGGAAGGGCTCCTGGCGCGGCGCCTCGTGCTGGGAACCGGTACGTTGCCGTACGTGCCGGAATCTTGTCACGGAATAGTCAGCGCGGCTGCCACCGATGACGGCGGCCTCGCCTTCCACAACACTGATTACCTGGCGAAGAAGAGCGAGCTGCAGGCCCGAAGGAGCATCACCATTGTGGGGAGTGGCCAGAGCGCAGCCGAAATCTACTACGACCTCTTGCAGGAGATCGATATCCACGGGTACCAACTGAAGTGGGTAACCCGATCTGGTCAATTTTTCCCCCTGGAATACACCAAGCTCACCCTTGAGATGACCTCTCCCGAATACGTTGACTATTTCCATGGGTTACCCCCAAACCAGCGTGACTGCCTGATCACGAGTCAGAAGAATCTCTACAAAGGCATCGATGCTGAACTCATCGACGCCATCTACGACCTCCTGTACACCAAGAGCCTCGCGGGTCGGGTGGACACCCGGCTCCTGACCCACTCATCGGTGACCGGTGCCGTGTGGGATCCGGTCGTCGGGTCCCACACCCTTCAACTGAGGCATGAGGAGCAGGACAGTGACTACAAGCTGACCAGCGAGGCCGTGATCCTGGCGACCGGCTATACCTACCGGGAACCGGCGTTCCTCGCCAACATTCAGGACCGGATTGCCCGTGACACGGATGGCCGGTTCGCGGTGGCACGCAATTACAGCACCGGCGTCGAGCCCGGTGAAATCTTCGTCCAGAACGCAGAACTACACACCCACGGCTTTGTCACCCCCGATCTTGGGATGGGCGCCTACCGAAACTCGTGCATCATCAGTGAGATCACCGGAAGGGAACCCTACCTGGTGGAGCGCAGCATCGCGTTCCAGCAGTTTGGTGCGCCGGACCCTGCCCTGGGGGCCAGCCCCACGGTCGGAAAATTCGGCGCCGCGCGCCCCTTCCGGGGAGCCGAGGTGCCAGCATGAGCTTCACCTTCCGCTGCGTGGATGCAGCAACCGACGCACCCCTCCTTCACAGCTGGATGATCAGGCCCTACGCGGCGTTTTGGGGGATGCAGTCCTCCACAGTCGACGGCGTGGCGGACGAATACTCCAGGATCGAGGCCAGCGGTCATCACCACGCACTGCTGGGGCTCGACGACGGTGCCCCCGCGTTCCTGATGGAGGAGTACAATCCGGTCTCCTCGCCGCTTGCAGCGGTGTATGCGGTGGTGGAGGGTGACATCGGGATGCACCTGCTGGTAGCGCCGCCGTCGGGAACGCCCCAATCGGGGTACACCAGCGCTGTGATGGACGCAGTGCTGAACCGCCTGTTCCAGCATCCTGGCGTCGAACGCGTGGTGGTGGAACCCGATGCGAACAACAGTCGGATCCATGTTCTCAATGAACGGCTCGGCTTTCAACCAGCGGGCGTGGTGACCCTAGCGGACAAGGAAGCTCTGCTGAGTTTCTGCACCCGCGAGGATTACCTCGCCGCCAGGTCAACGCTCCAGAACCCCCACCACCATTTCAGCCCCATAACCCAGGGAGCCACGCTGTGACCATCATTGAATTTGACGCGACCTCGCAGGAACCAAGCATTTCCAGCGACACCGGGGCGGCTGTGTCTCATCTGACTCCTGAACGCTGGACTAGGGCCAACCGCCATTTGCTACGCAAGGCACTGGCCGAATTCCTGCACGAACGCATCCTCTCGCCGCAGCGGCAGAGCATAGGCGGCAATGGACAGTCTGACCCGTGCGGGCCTGCGGCGTATGTGCTCCGCAGCGACGACGGTTCCACTGCCTACTCGTTCACCTCCCGTGTGCTGGACCTTGAGCACTGGTCCGTTGAGGACGCCTCTATCCGCTGCCTCCGAAATGGGAACGCAGCTGCACTCGACGTCCTTTGCTTCATCACGGAATTCAGGGACACCTTGGGCATCCGCGAAGAGATGCTGCCTGTGTACCTCGAGGAGATCAGCAGCACCCTTGCGGCCCACTGCTACAAGCAGTGGCGTGGCCAGCCCGCTGCCGCGGAACTCGCAGCTGGTGTCACCGGCGGAACCGATCCTGCCGCCGACTTCCAGGCAATCGAGCGCAGCATGACGGAGGGGCATCCCTGTTTCGTGGCCAACAACGGCAGGCTCGGCTTCGGCATCAGTGACTACCGGGCATTCGCCCCTGAGACGGGAGCTTCCGTCCGCCTGGAATGGATCGCGGTTCACCGAAGCCAAGCGGTCTTCAGCTCCAGTGACGGCCTGAACTACGCCGCCCATCTGGAGTCCGAACTTGGTGCCGAACTCCTGCTGTACTTCGACGCCGAACTTCGGGCTCAGGGCGCCGATCCCGCTGAATACTTCCTGATGCCGGTGCACCCCTGGCAATGGGAGAACAAGCTGACCGTCACCTTCGCCGCCGATATCGCCCGCCAGCGCATCATCCACCTTGGGACGGGGCCTGACCACTATCAGGCGCAGCAGTCCATCCGCACCTTCTTCAACACCGACTTCCCGGAGAAGAGCTATGTAAAAACGGCATTGTCGGTGCTCAACATGGGCTTCATGAGGGGGCTCTCGCCGCAGTACATGTTGGCCACCCCAGCGATCAACGACTGGCTACGGGACCTGATCCGATCAGACAGCGCGCTACAGCAGCATGGCCTGACCATGATCAGCGAGATCGCGGCCATCGGCTACCACAACAGCTACTACGAGACCGGGTCTGCAAAAGGCTCCCCCTACCGGAAAATGCTGTCCACCCTATGGAGGGAAAGCCCGCTTCCGCTGCTGGAGGACGGCCAGCAATTAGCCACCATGGCGTCACTGTTGCATGTTGATGAAGCCGGTCGGCCTCTGGTGTCCGCCTTCATCGAGCGTTCGGGGCTGGAACCCACCGAATGGCTTCGCTGCTACTTCGAGGCGTACCTCGTACCCCTGGTTCACTGCCTGTATCGGTACGAACTTGCGTTCATGCCGCATGGGGAGAATGTGATCCTAGTGCTGGACAACGGTGTGCCCGTGCGGGTGGTCATGAAGGACATCGCCGAAGAAATCGTGGTCATGGGAGACCGCCTCGATCTTCCCGAGGAGGTATCTCGGATTCGCGTTGACATTCCCGACGGCGAAAAGGCCCTGGCCATCTTCACCGATGTCTTCGACTGCATCTTCCGCTTCCTCGCTTCGCTGCTTGTCGAGGACGGGAAACTCAGCCAGGAGGAATTCTGGGGGATGGCTGCCCGGGTCATTCACACCTACCAGCGGGAACACCCGGAGCTGGCTGATCAATTTGTCCGCCATAACCTGTTCGCCGCCCACTTTGACCTGTCCTGCCTGAACCGGCTTCAACTACGGAACAACCAGCAAATGCTTGACCTTGCTGACCCGTCCGGAGGGCTACAGCTGGCCGGTCGACTGGTCAACCCGCTCGCGAGATTCGCTGCCAGTTGCGCCTGAGAGCCAGCGCGATGCGGGCCGGACTCAGTACGTGCGACTTTCAATGTCGGAGCAGGAACGCGCCTCACTGCTGATGTTGGAGGAACGCACACCAACCGGACAGCTTCTGAGATCCCGGTCAGTGCCACTCTGTACGCGGATAATTCAGAGTCGTTGGCTGAACGCCCGGCGCTCGCAATCGAGCTGACGCAGGCCCGCCGCCTGCTGGCGACGATCTCTAACAAGGTGAACCAGGTTGCCCGGCATGCCAACGCGGGAGATGAATTTTACAAGGACGCTGCTGCCGCCGTGGCTGCTGCACGACGGGTGGCTGATCGCATGTATGAGCTGGTGGAAGAGGTGGGCCGGTAGATGATTCCGACCGTTTCCCGTGGTGACCGGATGACCGGTCTGATGGTCTACCTTGCAGGACCGGGCAGGGTCAACGAGCACCTTGAACCACATCTTGTGGCCAATCCTTCGCTGATCATGGCCTGGCTCGGTAACACGGAGTTGAACCGTGATGCTGCCGTAGCAATTGGGCACGAGCTGGACCCGGCTAAACGCTTCCTGAAGGCGGACGTTCCGGGCAGGCACGTCTAGCACTGCTATCTGAGTCTGCGAGCTGAGGAAGGCGACTTGTCGGATGAGCGGTGGCCGGATATCGCGCGCTACTTCATGGACGAGATGGGCTTCACTGAGGCCGGCGCCCAGAACGAAGCTATTGCCGCAACCGAGCCGTTCGAAGAACGACACCGGTTAGCGAATCATGAATACCAGGTAATCGATGAGCAGAGTAATCGGCCACATCATTTCAGCAGCAGGTATGAGGTGTGGCGCAACGATCTGCTCATCCGATCGGAACAGCACGAAGGCCGATCGAATTCTAAAGCGCATCAAGATGTCATCAATCAGGTGCGAGGTCTGCGGTTAGTGGCCTCCTCCAATCTTCCCAACGTCGTCGTGATTCGTCGGCCATAAATCTGGCATTGACATACCGGCCCCGATTGGCTTAAATCACCTCGATGCAGTCAGTGGTGGCACGGTTCAGGGGCGTGATGAGAGCCGCAGTAAGAGATTGGACCGCGGCCCTCCATTGGCCATTCTATTGCGAATGATTATAATTTAGATTATGTCGATTTTCAGGTGGTCCGGCGCCGTGATTGCCGAACCGGCTAATGTTTCCGAGTCCGTTGACTATTGTGTCGTCTCGTTACGACGCCATGGCTTTTTGAAGTCGGCCGCGCTTTGGGTTGTTCTGGCATTCGGGGTCTGTTTCACCGTTTTGGTGTCGGCGAGTGTGGGTCCGTGAACGGAGCACCAAACAACTTAGCTGATCAGCTGCCGTGTTACGCCGAGGCATTCAGCGCCGTGCAGGCCTTCGGCGCTCTCGACGATGTGCTTTGGCGTCCGGTTAGCCACGGGACTGTTTCCTCATCGCGCCCGCGGTACGGCGAGCATGTCCTCGATGCCTGCTGCGGTAACGGGGCATCAGCACTGCCCGCTGCGCGGTTGGTCGGTCGACGCGGATCCATGCACGGGGTGGACCTGTCCGCCGCACTCACCGGCG
This sequence comes from Arthrobacter sp. CAN_A1, assembly GCF_015751665.1. Lineage (NCBI taxonomy): Bacteria > Bacillati > Actinomycetota > Actinomycetes > Micrococcales > Micrococcaceae > Arthrobacter > Arthrobacter sp. CAN_A1. The sequence goes on from NZ_JADOUR010000010.1 coordinate 88,644, forward strand.
AGGCCCGGGAACGGGTCGCGGCTGAAGGCCTTGATTGGGCAGCTTTCACTGCCAGCGACGTCACCAAGTTCCCGGTGCCGGCGAGATGCTTTGATCTGGTGCAGTGCGTGCTCGGCATTTTCTTCCTCTCCGACATGAACGCCGGCACTACATCGTTGATCCGCCAGGCGCGCCCGGGCGGGCGGGTTGCCTTCACCATTTGGCAACGCGGCGCCATTTTTCCAGTGGGGGAGTGCCTGGTCGAAGCCCTTGCGCCGTTCAAACCGGCCCTGGCGCAGCAGTGGGACAAACAAGCCGATGCTCTGATCAACCGGATCAACACGGCGGAAACCTACGCGGCCTGGTTGCGGGAATCAGGCCTGGAAAACGTTCGGATCGACATCCGCGAACACGGTGTCGTACTCGGGGGCACCACCTCGCGGGCGTTGGTATTGGGCTCCGGATTTCGCGCAATGCTCGCGGGGCTGCACCCTGCCCAGATTGTGGAGGTCCGGGACCGTTACCTAGAGATCCTCATGCAACGCGACGTGATGAGCGTTGATGCCACCACCTTGGTGGGTATCGGAAAGGTAGCACGATGACTAAGAAAAAACACCACAGGAAGACAGCTCCAGGATCGGCGCAGACCGATCCAGGAGGCCCAATTCTTGCGCTCTGCGTGGGACATCGGTGTTCGGCCCTAAGGCGGCTGGCGGAGAACGAGGACAGTGTCGAAGATCTCAAAAGTGCAGTCAGAGACTCCGCGGGTGCGGTCTTTATCAGCGCGGATTGTCTGGGCCCGTGCGCTGTCGGAGCCGTTGCCGCCGTCGCGCACCGCGACGGGCACAGTAAACACACCGGGCGCAGCGTCTGGCTCGGCAGCACCGAAAGTCCTACACGCAGCGAAGCCCTCAAACAGTGGATCGTCGATGGAGGCCCGTCAAGCCATAAAAGGCCTGATACCGATGTTCCCGCCCCGTTGAGTTCCGCCATTGTCGGGCTGGGGCATCCACCGTCGATAGTGCGCAAAAGTTGAGGACAGCAGGGGTTACCCTGCCGGCCTCAACTTTTGCAGATTCGTTTTCAGTGGATTTTTCTCAGCCTTGACGGGCTTTCATTCGCGGGTTCTTCTTGTTGATGACAAAGGTGCGTCCGCGGCGGCGGACCACTTGGGCGCCGGGCACTTTTTTCAGTGCCGCCAGTGAATTGCGTACTTTCATGATGTTCTCCGTTTCTGAGGTTTAGCGGGTTGAGTTGAGATTGAATGGGTCAGGGAAACTCTCATGTCCGGCCATCATTTCGGCGTCTGTGAGTTCGCAGCCGGAGAGCAGCCGTTTGATTTCCGTGGCGTCCATCCCTTCGCCGGTGGCAGCGAGCACGGTTGCCCGGTCTCCGAAGACGGGGTGCCATTCACGGTCGGTCCCTGCACCATTTTCCTGACCGGTGCGGGATTCTGGGGGCCAGGCGCCGGTGTTTTCCAACCAGACCCGCGGTCCGATGCCCTTCACCGCGATACAGCATTCCGGGGCGGCGGCGAGCCATACTCGTCCGCGCAGCCAGCAGCAGCCCTCGGCGAGGATTCCTAGTGCGTGGCGGAACCGTTCCGGGTGCAGTGGGCGCTCAGCCCGCTGCACCACGGTGGAAAACGGTGCGGTCGACGGACTTCCAGGGATCAGGACAGAGCCAAGTGCTGTGCGGTGCGCGGCCTGCGCGTAGTCGTGGTGGCCCGCACGGACGGAGCAGCCTGCGTCACCTTCACCGACGGACGCGTGCGGTGCCAGCTCATGGATCAGCTGCACACCACGGGAACGGGTCTTCGGGTCCACCGGGATCAGTGCCGGGTCGGAAAGCAGCACTGTGTCATTGAAAGACAATTCCCCGATAAGGAATTCGCCGGCCGTACGGTCATCATGGGGCACGGGTGTGTAGCCGGATTCAAAGAGCGTGTGATGATCCCAGATCTGATCCTCCACAGCATCCGGCGCGCAGGCCAGGACCGCCGAATCAACGCTAAAACTACGCCCTAGCCCCTTATGCAATGCCAGGACGGCTGTCTCGGCGGAGACCGCCGGCGGCAGCCCAAGAATAGTGTTCTGTTCGCCGCGGGCCAGTAGGCGGTCCACGGTCGGGACCACGTCCAGACGCACGGTGCAGCTCAGACACCCGTGCTCCAGTTTTCTCTTGTGGCGTTCGATGGCCTGACCGTCGGTAAAGATGCGGCGGATCACCAGGCCGTCCTCCAAAAGATCATGAAAAACCACGACGGCGTTGGGTAAACCTGCAGCCAAAGCCTCACAGGCCTGCTGACGGCAGAAAACATCAAGGGAACTAACTATGGTGATAGACACAGCCCCACCATATATGAGAATGATTCTCAACTACAAAACGGTGTATTCTCATTCCTGGACCACACAAGATTCCGGCTTGGACTGGCTACGTCGCTCTTTTCGATGAAATACCAGTGATGCCGGACCAAAAGGGGGAAGGGTGGTGAATTCGCATGACTTCCGAGACGGTGCAGCAGACCCGGGGGCCTGAGCAGCGCAAGACCGGCAGCGCACGGCAGTGGACGCGGCACTTAGTGAGCTTCGGGACTTTGTCAGTGCCCAGGAACTGCACCGGCGGATCAAGGCCGAGGGCGGGTCGGTTTCCCTCGCCACGACCTACCGGATCCTGCAGTCCCTGGCCAGTGACGGCCTGGCAGATGTGCTGCGCAACGCCGAGGGCGAGTCTGTGTACCGGCGGTGCGCGGCCGGACGGCATCATCACCACCTACTCTGCCGCAACTGAGGGCGTACCGTGGAAGTGGAAGCTCCCACAGTCGAGAAATGGGCAGCTCGAGTAGCCGCCGAACACGGTTATACCGAAGCATCCCACACCGTAGAGATTCACCGACTGTGCCCGGAGTGCTCGGCAACCGACCGCCTCAAACCCGCATAACACCGCGATCTCTTTGCCTCTCCGGAGGTGGAGCAAAGAGTCAACGTCACGGCTGTAGCGGTTTCGATACGGTCAGTTCGTATTACCGACCCGCGTGAGACGGAACTCAGGATACTGGTCCTGAATGCGCACAGCGCAGAGCGCGCTGCAGTAGTTGGCCCACCGAACGGCCAGCTACTGCAGCGGCAACGTATCAGTGTTCGTCGTAGTGGTCCTGGTGCTCCGCGTGGCGGTGGCCGTCGTGAAGGTAATCGGTGTGGTCACCGTGCTGAACCTTCTCGTGAGTACAGTCCCCACCGCCATGACGGTGCTCATTCGGACCGTGTTCGGCTGGATCATCGTGTTCGTCGTAGTGGTCGTCGTGCTCCGCGTGGCGGTGGCCGTCGTGGAGGTAATCGGTGTGGTCACCGTGCTGAACCTTCTCGTGAGTACAGTCCCCGCCGCCGTGGTGATGCTCGTCAACGGTGTGTTCAGCTTTAAGTTCCTCAGTCATGACTCTTCCTTTTCCTCAGGTGCGCCGTCAAATGCGGCGTCCACTCGTTCTGTGGTGTGGGTAATGGCGTCATCGATGACATGGGCAACATGGTCATCAGCCAGTGAATACACCGCGTCCCGACCGGACCGGTTAACCGTGACAATGTTGATTCCCCGCAACACCCGGAGGTGCTGTGAAACCAATGGCTGGGACAAACCCGTCGCCTCTACAACGGAACCCACCGAAGACGGCCTGGCGGCTAACACTGTGAGGATATGGAGCCGGGAGACGGTACCCAGCGCCCTAAACAGTTCCGCCACTTTGCCAAGTTGTTTCTCATCAATCACATAAACATATAAACATTGATGCATTAGTAATGCAAGAAGTATCACCTTTTTCGCTTTTTTGGCCAGGCGCCCAAACTGCCGCCGCTCATCGCGCGCCGGTAGCGAAGTAGCCCAGGGTGCCTTGCGCCACTGCTTCAGGGTCCGCCCAGGCGAGCAATCTCGGGAATCGGGCAGATGGCGAAGCTATGCAGGACCTCACTCGGTGACGGCCCGCCCGGCGGCGTGGATGTCGGTAGGTGGTGCGGACTTGTTGGGCCAACGACTAGATCACAACGGTCGCAGTAGCCGCCAGCGGCACGGCAGCACAACCTAGGCCGCCCCCAAAACCGCTTAGCCCACCCCCAGCGAATCGTGCTCACCCCATGCTCCGACGTAGTTAGCCTTTTGACAATGAGAATCATTCTCACTAGTGTTTGACGTCGACGCCTCGGTTCTTTACCGAGGACCGCAGTCACAGCCTCAGCGTTGAACCCCGGACGGAATCACTGCCGGGCATGCGCGAGCCGCGGCTAAAATCCTGCTCATCACCCTGAGACCAGCACGGTCTAGCGATGATGAGCCTTACTTATAACGTGAATGGAGTGCTTTCGATGGGACGTTTTCGGTCTGGTGTGGCTGCAGCGGTGGGACTGGTGGTGCTAGTGGTCACCGGTTGTGGTGGAAGTGCGGGCGGCAATGATCCCTCCGCGTCGGAGGGATCGGCGCAGGGCCCGATCACCGTGACCAGCTGTGGGCGGGAGGTCGTCTTCGATAGTCCGCCGGAGAGCGTCCTGGCCATTGGCTCGGAGGCGCCAGCATTGCTGGAAGCAGCGGGGGCCGGTGACACGGTCACGCACTACGCCGGTTCCCTGGAGGTCCCCTTCGATGAGAAGGTGAAAGACACCGTCACGAAGGCGGAGCGGGTACTTGAGGACTCTCATGACGTGTCATTCGAGACGATCATTAACACCGGTGCGGATGTCGCTATTGGCACTGATATTTCGGCGTCGATGGACATCAATGCTCTTGCGGATCGGCTGGCACAAGCAGGAGTGCAGGTGTTGACGGTGAGCAACTACTGCGCCGGCGTCGAGGGCGGCGCCGCCGAGGGCGAGCAGCCGGGTTTCGACCTGATCTATCGTGACATCGAAAGCTATGGGAAGCTCTTCGGCACCGAGACGGTAGCCAACGAGTCGATCGAGGAGCTGAAGGGTCGCGTTTCCGCTGTTGAGGCCAAGGTGGCTGAACGGTCGAAGAGGAGCGCGATCCCGTTGTACGTCAACGCCGATGGCCCACTCGGTGGCTATGGCGGTCAGGCACTTGTGTCGGAACAAATGGCGCTTCTCGGTCTGGACAATGTATTTGATGACGTGGAGAAGCGTTACTTCGAGCCAAGCTCGGAGGAGATCGTCAGCGCCGCCCCCGATGTCGTCTTTGCGCTGCACCTCCCAACGGGGTCCTCGACGTTGGAGACCAGCGATGACGTGGTCACGGAGCTGCGCAGCCGACCAGAACTCGCCGGGGTAGGCTCCGTCGCGGACGATAACGCTTTGATACCGCTGAACTTTTACTACACGACGGCCAGCCCGCTTGCCGTCGATGGGCTCGAGCTCCTAGCTGAGCGCCTCGGCGATGAATGATTTGGCAATAATTCACCCGCAGGTGCAGGGGCGGACGCCGGTGGCCACACGGACCGCCGGGTCCGATACGGACCCTGTCCGGTCGGTACCGAGCAGGTGGGACGTCGACTTCGTGAAGCTGAGCCCTACCTTGAACATGACCCTGCTGGTCAGGACCGTGCACCCCGCAGAGGAGTACCGCGACATCGCCACGGCCCTCATGTCCGCAGGTCACGTGCACGCAGAGCAGGTTGGGTTCGTCCAGAAGGCCAGCTCGCCGGGCGCGCATGCCCGCCTGCACATGGCTGCCGGCGAGTTCTGCGGCAACGCCTGCATGGCACTGGCGGTCCTGAACGCCTCAGAGCAGGCGCTGGGCCGCGAGGGACGAACCCAAATCGTCCTGGAAGCGTCTGGGGCGGAGAATGTTGTGCGGTGCGAGGTGGAGCGCCGTGACACCGACTACTACTGCCGACTTGATATGCCGCTCCCGCGAGGAGCGGAGTCGTTCGCACCGGCCGAGTTCGGGAATCTTCCCTCGACCCTCGTGACGTACGACGATGCGGTGCATGTCATTGTCGAGACCGACCGCATCGACGGGGGCACCAAAGCTCGGGCCGAGCGTTTGGCGGCCCAGCTTGCGCGGACGAACGACGCGCCATTGGTCGCTGTCATGGTCTATGTGCCGGCCACGGGCCAGCTTGCGCCACTGATCCACATCCCGGCTCTGGGATCGTTGATTTGGGAGAGCAGCTGCGGGTCCGGGACGGCGTCGGTAGGGGTCCATCTCGCTCGGACGACGCGAGCGATTGTGAGCGCCAACGTGATTCAGCCGGGTGGCTCAATGTGGGTCGGCGTGACCCATGAACGAGGTCAAGCCACCGACCTGCAGATCGCCGGAATAGTAAGCATCGTCGCCGAAGGAAAGGCCTACATCCGTGTCTGACACGACCATTATCACCACCGACGAGCAGCGGGAAATGCTCTCGTCGCTGCACAATTACCTGCAACTATTCACCGCGTCAGCCAACCAGTACGACGGGTCGGCCGCGGGCGCAGTAGAGCTTGAACAGCTCATGGCCGACTACGCGAACTTCGTGACCGACGCGAGCCATGAAGAAACCTTTGACACGCTCAAGCTGGAGCAACCACCTGCCTTCGCGGAGCTGGTAACCGGCCTGCGCGACCAGTCAGCGCGGTGCGCCGCCATCACCGAGAAGCACCGCGCACTCCAGCTCCTCGACGGGCAAGTCACCTCGGTCGGCTACTTCGACAACGTAGAGGCCTGCATCGAGCAGGAGCTCGGGTCCTGCCCGCCGACCGTAGACTCGAAGGTCCTGTTGGTCGGCTCGGGATCGTTCCCGATGACTCCGCTGCACCTCGCCCGGTCCACGGGAGCGCGCATTGTTGGCGTCGACATCGATGCTGAGGCTGTCGATCTGGGCCGGCACGTCGTCCACCTTCTGGGGAAGGAGCTGCCTATTACGTTGGAGCACATGTCGGTGGATGACCTCCCCTTCACCGGCGATGCGACCCACGTCATCTTCAGCTCGACCGTCCCTGTGAAGTACGACTTACTCGATCTGTTGTACCCCCTCACACGGGATGACGTGGTCGTGGCGATGAGATTTGGGGACGGGTTGAAATCGCTGTTCAACTACCCGATGCAGGAGGTTGACCCAAAGAAGTGGAGGTTGATCGAGACGGTCCGCCGTCCGGGGCACGTCTTCGACGTCGCGCTGTATGCCAAGGCGCCACTTCCTCCAGGTGACGGGGGCGGCGACCGATGAGCGAGCTTAACCGGGTCCTCATTGCCGGGACCGGCCCTACTGCGGTCCAGCTGGCCGTCCTGCTGAAGAACCACCTCGGATGCGAGGTTGGTGTCGCGGGCAGGACGTCGCCGCGATCAGAGGCCTTCTTCTTCTCGCTGCAGCAAAGCCAGGGAACCCTCCAGGTCGAGGTCCAGAACGAGAAGCATCACCAGCTCGCCGGGCATTGCGTGGTCGCCGAACAATTCGCGGGCTACGACAAGGTGACCGGGCAATGGCAAGGCCTGGTGCTCACGGTGACCGCAGACGCCTACGTCGCTGTGCTGGCACAGCTCGACCTGAGCGTCCTGCAGCAGCTGCGGTGCGTGGTCCTCGTCTCCCCCACGTTCGGTTCCAACGCTTTGGTACGCAACTACCTGGGAACGCGTGGCGTGGACGTTGAGGTGATCAGCTTCTCCAGCTACCTCGGTGACACCCGATGGTTCGATGGCGCGCCCTCGTACCGGGTCTTGACAGCGGGGGTCAAGCGCAAACTGTACCTTGGCTCAAGTCACCCGGGATCGCGCAGCTGCGACATTTTGCGCGAGCTGCACGAGTCCCTGGGCATCATCGTGAACGTCGTGAAGCGTCCGGTGGAGGCGGAGACGAGAAACATCTCCTTATACGTCCACCCACCTCTGTTCATGAACGAGGTCTCATTGAACGCCGTCTTCGCAGATCCGGAGCCCACGCGCTATGTCTACAAGCTCTTCCCCGAGGGCCCGGTCACGCCGGATCTGATCCGCACGATGGTGGCTCAGTGGAAAGAGCTCACCTCGATCATCGAGAAGCTCGGCGGCACCGGTGTCAACCTGCTCGCCTTCATGCTTGAGGACAGCTACCCGGTGCGACCCGAAAGCATCAGCGCTCAGGACGTCGGAGGGTTCGAGGGGCTGCCGCCGGTGCACCAGGAATATCTGGTCTATGTCCGGTACGCATCCCTCCTGGTCGACCCGTTCTCCGAACCTGACCGCGACGGACGGTACTTCGACTTCTCGGCCATCCCCATCCGCCCGATCTTCATTGACGGCTCGGGAACGTGGGACGTGCCGAGGATGCCGAAGGAGGACTATTACCGAACCAAGGTGATCCAGGGTGTAGCCCGGCATCTGGAATCAGCCTGCCCGACGATCGATGCCCTTCTGGAAAACTATGAACAAAAACTGGTAAGTGCGGCCCATGTGCGCAACGGCGAAGAGCTATCCGATGCCTTCGTGGTTCAGGACTTTCGCGACGACGTGGACATGATCTGCGCAGAACTCGCGGGGACGCCATGAGCGAAAAGGATCTTGAAGCGGGCGAGGGCCTGAAACGCCAGAGTGCGGGCCGGACGATCGCTGATGCGGCCCCGACAGGGGATGCCGATCACGTGAGCGATCACGGGGCCGATTCCGAGGGGTCTCAAGACGAGCCGTTGCTCAGCGACTGGCGAATCGCTGCCATGGTGTGGCCGCTTCTGCTTGCTTCGGCGGTTGGCCTGCTGCCGCTCACCGTGTTCAGTGTCTTCCTCGTCTCGATTGCCACCGCGGTCGGTGACGGTGACGCGGCGTCGGTGGGCGCGTTGCGCGGCCTGGGGGGAATCGGGGCGGTCGTTACCGGGATTGTTGTGGCACCGCTGATCGGGCGGATCCCGCCGGCTAGGGTGGCTGCCGTGGCACTAGTGGCTGTGGCTGTGGCGGCCGTCGTCGGAACCATTACGTGGGTCCCGGCGCTGGCGTTATTCTGCCTTCTCATCGGCGTGTCGAACGCGATGCTGTATCCGGCGTTGTCCACCGCGGCAGCGGACCGGTTCGGTACCGGCCCGGCCGCGAGCCGAGCTGCGACTCTGGTGATGACGATGCAGACGCTGGCTGCGACTATGGCCGCGCCGCTGCTCGCGTTTCCCGCATTGTGGTGGGGCTGGCAGGGCAATCTGATTGCCGTGGCGGTCGGGGCTCTGCTGCTGACTCCCGTTCTGCTTCGCCATCGTGGCCGGATCCCCGCCGTCGCCAGCACCGGGCGTCGGCTCGGCTACTTCGTGGCTTTCCGCATGCTGGGTGCAGTGCCAGGTGCGCGGGCACTGCTGATGGTGGCATTTGGTCGAGCCGGAGCCTTCATGGGACACCTAGCCTTCCTGGCCGTGTTCTACAGCGACAGGTTTGATTTGCCGCCGACCGCGTTCGCGTTCGTGTGGTCCCTTAGCGGTGGGTCGTTCTTCTTGGGCCATCTCATTGCGGGGAGGCTGCTGAACACCACCGCTTCCGAGCACCGGGCGCTTAGCGCCATGCGCCTTTGCCTGCTCCTTGCCGTGATCTCCCTTGTCGGGGTGTATCTGGCTCCGACGCTGGTTGTATCGTTACTGGCCACCGCCGTGCTGTCGGGGTCTCACGCGGTGATCGCGGCAGCGGTGGTCACCTTATTGGTTGGTCGCTGCGGTGAGGTTCGCGGCACCGCTCTGAGCCTCAGCGCCGCCGGCATGAGCCTGGGCCTGTTCCTCGGTGCAGCAGCCGGAGGCGCCGGGCTCGCAGCGGGCGGCTATTTGGGAGCCGGGGCCGTGTTCAGTGCATTCACCGTGCTCGCACTGGGCGCCGCCTTAAGTATCCGGGCCGACGACCCACCAGTATCGCCCGAAAGGCAACTATGATTCACCCCGCCATTGCTCCTCTCTCATCAGGCTGTGGCTGTAGCCACGCCTTCGAGCTAGTCCAGCGGTGCGTGAACCTGTGAGCGCCGCCGAAGACGTCCGCCACCACCCCGACCTACCCCCGGATCTAGGCTTCACCACTGAGGAAGATGATCTCGACCATGATCGGCGCCGCCGGCATACCTGGTTGTGGATGGGTGGTTTGTTCGCTGCACTCTTGGTCTCGCTGCCGTTGACCGTGGGCCTGGGTCCGGTCAGCATTGCACCCGGATCGGTGGCCGGGATCGTGGGAAGTCACCTGTTCGGCTCCCCTCAGGTCATTACCTGGACCCCCGCCGAGGACTCCATTGTCTGGCTGTTGCGGGTCCCCCGCGTTCTGCTCGGTGTTGCCGTCGGTGCCGGGTTGGCCGTCGCCGGGGTCGGTCTGCAGGCTTTGACGCGCAACTTACTGGCCGAGCCTTACCTGCTCGGAGTGACTTCTGGGGCATCGACTCTGGCCGCCGCGTCGATTCTCTTCGGGTTCGGCGCCGGGGTCGGCTCAGGGTCGCTGGTCGTCAGCGCGTTCGTCGGTGCGCTGCTTGCCGGGGTGGCGGTGTTTCTGCTGGCCCGCGTTGGCGGGCAGATGACCTCGACCCGGCTGGTGCTGGCAGGCGTTTCGGTCGGGTACGTTCTCCAAGCGCTTACATCGTTTTTGATCTTCGCGTCAGATAACCCGGACGCTGGCCGATCCGTGCTTTTTTGGATCCTCGGTTCGCTGACGCAGGCGACCGGCAGCTCCGCCCTGAGCACCGGGGTAGTGGTCCTCGCTGCATTGATTCTGCTGCTGCTCGTGGCCCGCAGCCTGGATGCGCTGGCGATCGGGGACACTACTGCCCAGACACTAGGGATTTCACCGACCCGGCTGCGCGCCGGTTGCATGGTGGTGATCGCGCTCTGCGTCGGGGCGCTTGTGGCCGCCTCCGGCGGGATCGGTTTCGTCGGCCTGATCATTCCCCACGTTGCCCGGATGTGCGTTGGAACGGCCCACCGCAGGCTGCTTCCTGTGGCGGCCATGCTCGGCGCAATTTTCCTCACTTGGGCCGACGTCCTCGCGCGTCTCGCAATGGCTCCGCAAGAGCTGCCGCTCGGCATTGTAACCGCGCTGGCCGGAGCCCCGTTGCTGTTCCTGCTCGTCCGCCGACTCGACCCGACCCGTTGACCGCCCACAAGATGACAGGCCTCACCTGATGATCTGCGCCACCGACATTTCTTTCGGCTACGACGGCACACTGGTGATTGACGGCGTCGGGCTGCAGGCCGGACGGGGTGAAGTAATCGGTTTGATTGGCCCGAACGGCAGCGGAAAAAGCACATTCCTGAAGACCCTGTACGCGGCTTTGCGCCCCCGAACCGGAGTGGTCACCGTCGATGACCAACCGGTCACGTCCATGGGTGGAGCGGACCTCGCCCGACGGTTGGCGGTGGTCGCCCAAGAAACTCCATCGGACGTCCCGTTCACCGTCGCGGACATGGTGTTGTTGGGCCGGGCACCGCATCGCGGTCCACTGGCCTCGTTCGGCCGGGAGGACCATCGTGTAGTGGCGGCGGCCTTGAGTCGCGTCGGGGTTCGGGAGCTGGCGGATCGCAAGTACGCCACCCTGTCCGGCGGCGAAAAGCAGCGCGTCTTGGTCGCCCGGACACTGGCCCAGCAGGCCGATCACCTGCTCCTCGACGAACCAACCAATCACCTCGACATCCGCTACCAGCATGAGATCCTACGCCTAGTCAACGAACTGGACGTCACCACCGTGGTGGTGCTCCACGACCTCAACCTCGCCGCCCGCTACTGCGACTCACTGATCATGCTCGAGCGTGGAAGGGTTGTAGGGGCCGGTGTCCCACAGCAGGTCCTCACCCCGGAGGCGGTGCGAACCGTCTATGGGATGGAGGTCGAGCAGGTGTACGCCGCTGGATGCCTCCAGCTGATCTTCAGCCCAATCGTGAAGGACGTGCCCTGACGTGCTCGGACGTGGGGTACGAGTCGGACTCAGACATTACCGTAGATGCGAGCGGCGGTGACCGTCGACCTGGCAGATGACACGACTGGGCCGGAGCTCGCCCGCGTTGCGTGCTTCCTCCGAAGTCGCATCAGTGGTGATGCGGGCAACGAGGGCGTCGGAGTTTCAGGTGAACCAGAGGTCCCACTGTCCGAAATCCCTAGGCCGCTCAGTTCCATGAGGAGATACTAGACCTGAGTCTCATAGCCGAGGCCAGCTAAGCATTGATCGTTTGTCCGGAAGGTCTGACAGGAGGATCGGGAATGTGAAAAAGGATGAAGAGGAGATGGCTCCGCATGGTGGTCGCCCTGTGGTTCGGTTGCTCTCCGGTTATGCAGATTCCCCCATCTGGGCGGCGAGCGGTCCCGTCGATTACGCCGATTCGGCATTGACGGAGGAACTCGTCGCGGATCTTGTCGCCTGGGACAGTAGCTCCTATGGGGGAGTGGATGGTCTGCTTATTGAGGTATCTGAACGGTCTAAGGGCCTTGCCGAAGATTTGGCTGGGAGGCTCGCAGCAGAGTTAGGTGATGGGTTCGTCGTCTCCTGTGATGGAGCGGCCGGACCGATGATGGTCAGTAGTGAGATGCCACCGACCGATACCGAGGCCGCGGCGGCCTTCACGGGCCTGATCGATGAAGGGCTGAAGCTCCGGGACTTGCCGCCGGCCAACATGTACTACTACGCACCGCTTTCTGGGCAGGTCTTCACAGGCCCAGACAAACACCGCGATAGCCGAGGATCAGGACCTTCGCCTTGAGGTGATGGACCCTTATCGGTGTTTGGGTGAAGCACAGAATCTTTCCCGTCAAGCCTGCGTCTGCGCAAATACAGGGGTGGATGAATTGTGCTTCCAAGTTCCCTTTCTGCGCTGATTCTGGATTCCGGTGTCGTGGACCTGTCTGAATTCACGGGCGAGCCCCGCGCTGTGGTCATCGACCGAGCTGTCACCGAGTTTTAGGGAAGTACGTAGTCACGTCGTTTCCTTCTCGGATATCCATGAAATGTTTGGAAACGAGAGGTGACTCCCATGATGTTGCTCTATATTGGACGCCTTGAACGCGGTCTTAATGGCGGCTATTCAGGTCATTCATGTGGGCTTTCGAACGCACCGATGACGCCTCTGGCCGGACCGTCACGGGGTTTGGAGTTGCTCGCTCGAGAGGGGGCACAGGCGGCCATCATGTGCGGTCCAGGGGCGGGCAAAAAAGAAGGTGTGCACATTGTGCACACCTTGGGCGTCGGACTGGGGCGGATCGGTGCCGGTTTGGGCCGGTTTGGGCCGGTTTTCGGGGGAGGCCCGTGTTCACAAGGGGTGAAAGCCGGTTCAAGTCCCACTTCGGGCACACGTTTCCCCTTGTCAGAGGCTGTTTCGCTCTCTGACTGTGCACAAACCGGCGCAGATTGTGCGCAGGGTGTGCCTTTATCGGTGGTGGGTTTGCGGTTTTCCTGTGGTGGGTTACTTTCTTCTCCGGTGGAGCCCTGGTTGGGCTTCCTTACTACTTCATGGGGGAGTGGTGGTGAAGGTACATGACTTCGGCTTGATCTTTTCCCAAAGCCCATTTTTAGGGGCGAGCCGCTCAAGCGAAGCGGCAATCCAAGGGTCCCGGTCCCGCCAGCCATCGCGCGTGTAGATAACGAAGGGCGCCCCTCAGCGCTGGTGTCGTGGCCGAGGTAGCCTGCGACCATTTTTGCGTAGCTGATATCGGTGCGTGGTTTCGGCAGGTCGACGCGGAGATTGGCCCTACGCAGTTATCGGCGAGAGTGATGCAGACTAGGCTTTCCTGGAGCCAAAACCCCAAGGGTGTGGCCAATGAAACTAAGGACGTCGGCAAGGGAGTACAGATTCATTGCTGACGGGCTCGAACTTTAGGGCTTCGCGGGCGGAGAGACGGCGTGGTTCCTAACTGGCGTTCGGGACCATGGAGGCCGGCTGAGGAGGAAGACTGTGGCAGCGATGATCGAGCCGGCGGCGAAGATGGTGTCAAGGTGGGTCGACAATGCGGTGCCGTTGTACATAGTTACACCTACAGCGAGCAACGCTGCGCCTAGAAGAATAAGAGCGACCCAATGCTGACGGCGCAGTCCCGTCAAAACCATGAGGGCGGGGACCGCGTACCAAATCATGCTCGCTGTTCCCATGGAGTTGATCTGGTCGATCACGTTTCCCGTCCCTGGAATAGCAGTGACTACTGAGCGGAAAAACATTGAGGCGCAGTGCAGGATCAGCCCGAGCACACCCACCGTAGTCAGGGCGAGGTCCAACGGGGTCAGCCGCCGGGCGAATTTTTTGATGGGTAAGCCTGGGACAACCAGCCGAAGGACTAGCAGCAGTGATGTGACAGCTGCGAGGGCCAGGACGAACGAGGTAGACATGGGGTAACTCTAGTGGGCCGCCGGGCGGCCTATCTGTGTCCTGGGTTGCAGAACGGCCAGTAGTTTGCGCCGGGTTTACTATCAATATTGTGAACAACACTTCGTTGCCGGTGACGCGAAAGGCGCATAGGGTGGGGCCCACGGCCGATAGTGGAAGACCTCAAGAAGGACCTGGGAGTACTTGTCCGTCCTACCGACGGATTGCCCGGGCTCTGGAGCCAGTTCAGGAGAACCATGACATACACGCTCAGCACGACCCTCAGGCTTCCTTGGGCTGAAGCCCTGGACCTTACCCGCGAGGCTCTAGCAGCGCAGGGTTTCGGAATACTCACCGAAATCGATGTTCGCTCTACCTTCGAAGCCAAGCTGGGAAACGAAGCCGCGGACGCCGTAGGCGACTACATCATTCTGGGTGCCTGCAATCCGGCCCTGGCCAGCCTGGCAATCGCCGCCGAACCCGAAATCGGGACGCTGCTGCCTTGCAACGTGGTGGTCCGTCGAAGCAAAGACGCCGAAAACACCACAGTCGAGGCCATAGACCCCCAGACCATGGTCCAACTCAGTGATGCGCCAGCCGTCAAGGACGTCGCCGACGACGCCGGTAGCCGCCTACGGAATGCTCTTGCCGCCTTGGGCGATTACAAAGAGTAAAGACGCTCTGGCCAGTATCGGGAAGTCTGTGCTCTGGGTTACATAGTGAGGGCTCCGTTGGGCCTATCGTGGTGTCTATTCGGTCAAGCTGGATTGCGACCGAGGCACGGATTCTTGAGCCGATCTGCGGTTCTCTGTTACCTAGATAGGAGTACCTTTTAGATGACCGACAGCGTGAAGTCCGTGAGCGGTGACGATCAGTTCAACGGGTTGAGGGCTGTGTTCCTCAATTGCACTTTGAAGCGTAGTCCCGAGTTAAGTCACACGTCCGGGTTGATCCGCTTGAGTGCTGATTTGATGCGGTCGAAGGGCGTGCAGGTGGATATTGTGCGGCCGGTTGATCTTCCGGTGGCGACGGGTGTGTACCCGGATATGAGAGATCACGGTTGGGACGAAGACGCCTGGCCGACCATTTTCGAAAAAATTGAACAGGCAGACATTCTGGTGCTTGCAGGCCCAATCTGGCTTGGAGACAACAGTTCGGTGATGAAACAGATCATCGAACGTCTGTACGCGATGTCAGGGGTAACGAACTCACGCGGCCAGTACGTCTATTACGGGAAGGTGGGCGGTGCTTTGCTGACGGGGAATGAGGACGGCGTCAAGCATTGCGCGATGAACATTCTCTATAGCCTCCAGCACATCGGGATGACCATTCCTCCAGCGGCGGATGCAGGCTGGATCGGAGAGGCGGGGCCGGGTCCGAGCTATCTGGACGAAGGCTCGGGCGGCCCCGAGAATGACTTCACCAACCGCAACACCGCTTTCATGACGTGGAACCTGCTGCACATGGCTCGCATCCTGAAAATGGCTGGCGGTATCCCGGCTGAGGGGAATTTGCCTGAGGCGTGGAAAGACGGCGACCGGTTTGGTCTGGAGGCGAATCCGGAGTACCGGTAGCGTCACCAGCTATGCCAGGTGTTCCCTGGCATAGCTGTTCCGGGCGTTTAGAGGAGCGATCCTAGATCTGATCCGACTGATGGGTAGGTCGCTGTTGTTGACTTCAGCTGGCCGGTGGTGAGGCCGTGTTTCATGGCCACGCTGATGGTGTTCGCTAGTTCGGCGTATCCGGTGCCGAAGAGATGAGCGCCGACGATCTGATCGGTTGACTTGTCAATCAGGATTTTCGCTGCGCCGCTGGTTTCCCCTGTGCGGTAGTTCGTGTACCAGCGGCTGGTATCGGTGTAGCGCACATCTATGTCCAGACCGTTCGCTTCAACCTCTTTTTCGAGCACGCCGAGGCGAACCAGCTCGGGAATGGTGAAGACCGTCGTCGGAATGGCAGTGTAATCCGGTATCGCGCTGGTCGATTTGAGCATGTTCGATGCTGCGACTTTGGCTTCGAACACTGCGACCGGGGTCAACGGCATACCTGGAGTGTCAGCTGAGTCACCGGCTGCGTAGACGGCGGGATTGGTGGTGCTCTGAAGGTGGCCGGCGACCTGGACTCCTTTGGGCCCATAGGCGACGTTGCCTGCTTCGAGGTTCAGCCGGGATAGGTCTGGGGTCCGGCCCGCGCCGTGCACGACGAGGTCGGCTTCAATCGTTGACGACTTTCCACCGTGATTGAGGTGTAGGTGGAATCCGTTGTCTGACCTAGCGATGCCTGTGATGTCCGTGTTGGCCTGAACTATGACACCTGATGCTGTGCCGCGCGCTATGAGGAGGTCAACGAGGTCCGGGTCGAAGTTCTTCAGTGGGCGGGTCCCGCGATCGAGGATGAGGGTGGAGCTTCCGGCTCGGGCGGCGATATGGGCGAATTCGAAGGAGATGAAACCTCCGCCAAGGAAAACGATCCGGGGTGGCAGTTTCTGAAGGTTGAGGAAGTCAGTGCTATCGATGAGATGCTCGGCTCCGGGGAAGCCCAGAGGCCGGGGTGCTGCTCCGGTGGCGACGAGGATTTTCGGAGCTTCGTATGATGCTCCGGCGATGTTGACCGTGGTTGGACTGGTGAAGGTCGCCGTCCCGTGGAGGGTCTGTACCCCGTGTGAACGCAGGTCTTCCTCCATGGTCCTGGGGATTGGTTCGGTGAATCCGTGTTTGTGATCCATCAGTTCCTGCCAGTTGATGGACATGGTGCCGGGGTTCACGCCTTTACCGCTCATGAGCCGGGCGGCTTCGATCAATTCGGCGCCACGCCTGAGGATCTTCTTTGGATCGCACCCGCGTAAGGCGCAGGTTCCGCCGTAGGGTAGGGAGTCCACGATCGCAACATTCCACCCATTCGACGCGCATTTCGTCGCGGCGGCGATTCCAGCCATCCCGGCACCGATGACCAGAAGGTCGACATTGGTAGCCATCTCATACCTCTTTCTTGTCTGAAAGCGGAGTCGTTGTCGTGGTTGTAGCGGGAGGTAGTGCTGCCCTGAGCTGGTCGAGGGTCGGAGCTCCGGCTGGCCCCTCCGGGGTAAGGTATCGGCGGCACGCCAAACCGACTGGTGCGCCAGGACCCGCGAAGGGGTCGATGTCATCGATCAGGATGCTCGGCGAACCGTGAAAACCAGTTCGTTCGGCTTCCTCAGCGGTGTCGATTATTTGACGGGTGAGGACGATGTCGGGCCGGTCCCCGGCTAAAGCGATGAGTCGTTCGTAGGCGAGGGTCCAGTTAGGGCAGCCCTCGAAATACTGCAGGGTGATCTTCATGCTCCGACTGTAAACCTTATAGTCGACTACAAGGTCAAGTGTTAGACTGGGGGATGCGTATTGGGGAATTTGGGGCGCGTGCGGGCGTTGATAGTCAGACCATCCGGTTCTATGAGCGTGAGGGTCTTCTGCCGGATCCTCTGCGTACGTCGAAT
Source organism: Arthrobacter sp. CAN_A1 (assembly GCF_015751665.1). Taxonomy (NCBI): domain Bacteria; kingdom Bacillati; phylum Actinomycetota; class Actinomycetes; order Micrococcales; family Micrococcaceae; genus Arthrobacter; species Arthrobacter sp. CAN_A1. The sequence continues at coordinate 106,272 of NZ_JADOUR010000010.1, forward strand.
GGCTACCGCAGTTATGACCCTGAGATAGTGGGCCGGTTGCGGTTCATCCGGTCGGCCCAGGCGGCCGGTCTGACGTTGGCCGAAATTTCGAGCACGCTACGTCTCCGCGACGTTGGTGAGGCTCCATGTGCCCATGTTTCGGCACTCCTGGAACAAAAGCTCGCCGATGTCCAGGTTCGCCGACGCGAACTCGACGCGTTATCGGCGGAGCTTAAAGATCTGATCGATTCAAGTCGGGCTCTTGACCCTGCTGATTGCTCCGACACCGAGATTTGCCACATCATCACACCGTTGAAGAACATGTAGACCCCGCCGCGAACGGACGGCAGGGCCTACATGGGTTTGTGGGGGTTAGAGACCTGGTGCGGCTGGGACGTCGAGGTCGGTCTCAACGAGGTGGTTGAAGTAGTTAGTAAACAAGTTCAGGGCCACGTGGGTGGAGAGCTCCGTAAGCTCGGTGTCTGACCATCCGGCGTCCAGGGCGGTTTGCCAGTCGGCGTCCTTCACGGATCCCTTGTTCGCTGTGGCCTGACGGGTCAGCTCAAGCAGTGTCGCGAGTTTGTCGTCGAAGTCGATTTTGCCGTTGCGGATCGCGATGGTCTGGTCCTCGGTGAGTCCGGCGGCTTTGGCGCCCATGGTGTGCGCGGACTGGCAGTAAGTGCACTCGTCGACGTTGCCGACTACCAGAGCAATGGCTTCTCTGGTGCGCGCGTCGAAGGTACCGTAGTCGCCGATGACCTGCTGGAGGGCGACGTATGACTGCAGGACAACGGGGGAGTGGGCCATGGCGCCGTGGATATTGAGGACTTTCCCGAACTGTTTGCCGAGGGCAGTGAGTTCGGCGCGGCTGTCTTCGGGAGCGGTCTCGGGAGTGTGGACGGTAACGCGAGTCATCGGTATTCCTTCATTTGTTGGGACTACAGGGAAATTTTGGGGGCAGGCTTTCGCGGGCACGGCAACCATGCGCACGTTGAGGGGGCTGACCGGGGTTAGAAGGTGGTGCGTGAGGTGCGGCGCAGTCCTACGGCGTCCTCGATGATGATCCGGCCGCGGCCTTGTTTGATCAGTTTCTTGGCGGCGAAGTCCGACATGGTCTTACTGGTGGCCTCACGCGTTGCGCCGAGCAGCCCGGCGAGTTGTTCATGGGTGAGTTTCACGGCCACGGAGTGCGTGAACCTACTGCGGGGAGCCGCATCGGCAAGCGTGAGAAGGGTCGCGGCGGTGCGGGCTGAAAGGGGGCGCAGAGCCATGTCGGTGAGACGTTCTTCCAACCTGGCGACTTGCTCGCCGAGCAGGCGGGAGATCTTGACCGCCATTTTCGGGTTGGAGAGGAAATGGTTTTCGACGTCCGCGGCGCTGAGCTGGCATACGGTTGATGTTTCCAGCGCTTCGGCATAGTTGTCGTACATTTGCAGACCCACGAGCAGCATCTCACCGAACACCGCGCCGGGTTCGAGGATTGCAATGGTGAGGGTTTTCCCGTCCTCGGCAACCCTGAAAATCCGGATCCGCCCTGCTTTGAGGATAAATAGGGCCTTGATGGGCTGACTTTGGCTGAAGATGAGTTCACCGCTGTGAAAGAGCCGTGGCGGGGCCATCCTGTCGAGAGTGTCCATGTCCTCGGCTGTGAGGTCAGCGAAAAGCTCCACAGCGTAGAGGCAGCTGAAGGGCTCGCCGGTTTCGGCCAAAGGTTCTTTCTCCCGTTCGTGTGGTGCCCAAAGCGTCGTAGGTTTGCTAGCCGCGGACATTATAGTGGTGGAGCAGGCGGCGTTCAGACCCGGCGTGGTCACCGGCCACGTCGGATTATGAGGGTTGCCACCAGTCCCAGAATAAGGCCATACACCGCGTGCCCCATCAGTGAGGCACCGGATCCCGCGTCGAGGGTGAAGAGGGGCATGCCCATTATGGTCGGCATGATCAGCAGCGGACCAAGAACCCACCACAGCATGCCATAGACAAGGCCCACGACGGCGCTGATGAACAGGCCCTTTCTTAGCACTCCAGCACCGGGTATCGTCAGCGCGAGGCCGATCAGAACCGAAATCACCAGGTGTACCAATAGGCCGACGATCGCCGAGCTTGAGCCAACCAGTGAGGCAATCATGCCCAGCATGCCCATCATGGCCATCAGGACCCCGAAAACGACCCCGCCGGCTAGGCCGCCTACGACCCCGGCCATGACACGGTTTCTCATGGACGTGCCTGGGTCAGTCGCGAATCTCTTCCCCCGCGTCTCGCTATGTGCTGAACTCATGTCCTTGCCTTCCTATCGTTGGTACCTACAGACGATAGACAGGGCAGCACGGAGAGTTCTGCAATCTAGGACACAGTGGGCCTAGGGCGAGTGAATCGTGTGCCCGGCTGCTACCGGGTGACGGCCCACCCGGTGGTGTTGACGAGTTCTAAGCCGACGTCCTGACCTATCCGTATGTCGGGGTCACCCGGGACCTCGATGGTGAGCACGGCGGTGGGCCCGCTGGGTTGGTTTGGTCCGTCGCAGGCGACCTGGACCAGCGTGTGGGCGCCCAACGACTTCAACCCGGTCACTGATCCCTTTGCTGACCCGTCGACTGGTGCGACAATTCGGATGGCTTCCTGTCGTACGGTGAGGAACGCTGAACCGTCCCCGAGCCCTGGCTGCACGGGGAAACGGCCCAGCGCCGAGTGATGGACGCCTTCAACCAGCCTGCCCGGCACCGCGTTGAGGCCTCCCAGAATCCTATTGACCGCCAACGTCGCCGGTTGATAGTGCAATTGGGCAACGGGACCGTGCTGCAGGATCCGCCCGCTATCCAGAACCGCGATCGAATCGGCGACGATTGACGCCTCCCGACGGTCGTGGGTCACCAGAACAATCGTCGGAGCGACTTCGGTACGAATATCATCCATCAGCGAGTACATATCGTCCCGAAGCCTGGAATCCAGGGAACTGAACGGTTCATCGAGCAGGAGGATGCGAGGGGTCCTCGCTAGCGCGCGGGCCAGCGCGACGCGCTGCTCCTGCCCGCCGGAGAGTCTGCCCGGGGATCGGTGCGCAAGGTCTGCCAACTTCACCAGTTCCAGGTACGCCATGGCATGCTCCCGGGACGCTTTACGGGATTGTCCCGACATTTTGGCGGAGAACGCCACGTTATCCACCACACTCAGGTGCGGAAAAAGCAACGGCTTCTGGAACACCAGGGCAACGCCACGCTGCTCCGATGGGACACAAGCAAGGTTCTCCCCATCAACGAGCACCTCACCCGATGACGGTTCATCCAGTCCTGCGGCAATCCGCAGGAGGGTCGATTTCCCGCTGCCGGAGGCGCCCAGCAGTGCTACACAGCCTGATGGCTGAACGGTCAACGAGATCTGATGCAGTACCTCAGCGTTGCCGTAGGAGCGGGAGATGGTGTTGAATTCGAGGCGGGAGCTCATTGTCGTCTTTTCCTTGCCGTGAGCAGGGTGAGTCCTGCGAGCAGGATCAGCGGGGGCACGATGATGGCCACCGAGAGTGCTGCGGTGAGTTGTTCGTTTCCCGTCGTCGATGCGGCTGATCCCAGCAGTAGAGGCAGGGTGCGTAGTTGTCCTCCGCCGATGAGCACGGTCGTGATGTAGTCGCTCCAGGCGACGAGGAAGGCCAGGAAAAAGGCGCGGGCGGCTGCGCTGGCCAGCAGGGGATAGCGGACATGACGGGCGGCCTGCCCGGGGGAGGCTCCCAGTGAGCGGGCGACCTCCTCGAATCGGTGGTCGTAGCTTGCCAGGGCGCTACGGAACATGAACGCCGTGTAGGGCAACGCCGTCACGACCAGGACCAGGATCACCCCTAGTGTCGGTGATACGTAAAGACGCAGAAGAGCGACGTTCACCCCCATCACCAACGCGAACGGTGGGATAGCTAACGGGACCAACAGAACAAACTCAACGAAGCGGCCAGGTAGGGAAGGTAGGGCGCGGACGGCGAGTACTCCCAGGTAGCCCAAGGGGGTTGCGATCGCCGCGACTCCCAGCCCGATTGAAAGCGAGGACACGGCGGCTCTGGCAGTGTCTGCGGTGGCGAGGTCGGCGAACCCTTGCAACGAGTACGACGACGGCAGGATGGCCGGGGCGCGCCACTGACCGGCGATCGACCACAAAAGTACTGGCACCATTGGTGCCACGATCCACGCTACGAGTAGGCCGCCCAGGATGACACGCATGGGCAGGCCCCCGGGGAGGGTCCGGCGCATCGACGGTGACGCTGGTTGCAGGACCGGAATCATCGCAGACTCCGATGACGGCGCAGCACCAGAACCGCCATCATGATCACGGTTACGCTCACAGCTACGGATACCAGAGCGGTGGCCATAGATTCCGGACGGGCCGCTAGGTCGACGGAGGTGAACAGCCTCACGGCTCGGACCGGAAGCGGTTCGGGGGAGGTGGGGCCTAGTAGCCAGGCGGCTTCATAGGAGCCGAGGGTGTATATAAAGACGATGGCGGCGGAGACCGCCAGCGATGGCACGGCCAGGGGCAGGACCACCCGAACGATACGCTGGCCCGCGGACGCGCCGAGTGTAGCCGCTGCATCGCAGAGATCTCCGACGGAGCGTGAAATGCTGCCGAGGACGACCAGGGCGACGAATGCGGACTCTTTCCACGCGTACTCGGCAATGACTGCCACAAACCACGGACCGGAAACCAGTGCGGGGAAGGCATCGGGCATCCCGAGGAGCCGTTCCAGGAACCCGCTGTCAGAGAGCAGCAACCCGATAGCCCCCGCCCCGATCACATGGGGAATAGGGATCGTTGCTGCGCTCAAGGCCTCAACCACCTTGCCCATTCTGGGCATGGCAAGCACATAGGCGGCAAGCACAAACCCAACCACCAGGGATAGCATCGTGGAAACTGCGGCAATGTAGATGGAGGTAATGCTCGAACGGATGAGCTCCCCAGTGTCGCTGGTCCAGGCGTCCGCGCTGAACTGGGGCGGACCGATAAATGGCATCAGTCCAACACTTTGCAGTCCCGCGGCGGTCAACGAGACTCCCACGACGGCGACAATCGGAATAACCGCCGGTAGGGCAAGGAGGGCAGCGCGACCCGTGGTCGACGCCTGCCGACCGGTCATGGGGCTGAGGCGATGTCTTGCCGCCATGCCTCGTTCAGGGCGGGCACCCATGCTGAACCCAGCTCACCGTGGGCATTGCGGGAGACTTCTTCGTAGTCCGGGACGATCGGCGATGCTGCTAGCTGGTCGAAGAGGTTTTGCTGCGTTGGGGTGAGGAGATCCGTGTCGAGGACGGTGAACTGCCCCCACGTGCGCGGATCTGCCTTCGCGGCCTGCTGATCGGGGGACAGTGCAATGTTGGCGACCACCATCGCCCCTGCGGCGTCTGCGGCGTTTACCGGTAACGCGAGGAAGCTCGCATTGCCGACCGTCCCTTCCTCCAGGGTGAGAACTTTAGTTGCCGGCGGTAGCGCGCCTGATTCGACGAGGTCGGTCAGGGTGGCCGGGCCGTAGGTCATGGCGATATCCACTTCGCCGTCGGCGAAAAGAGTGTTCAGTGCCTGTTCGTCCCGCGGGTAGGTGGCGCCTTCTCGCCAGAGCGACGTCGCAAGCTCGTTGAGTGTTTGTAGCGCCGCGGGCGCGTGCTCGGAAAACGCTTCGTCGGAGTAGGGGAGGGGCACCTCGTCGGCGCCGCCAGCGGTGCTGAGCATGACCTCGCGCAGGAAGACGCTGCCGGTGAAGTCCGGTGGCCCCGGGTAGGTGAACCTGCCTGGATTGGCCTGGGCCCAGTCGAGGATGCCCTGCAGCGAGGTGGGCGGGTCGGTGATGGTGTCGGAGTTGTAGAAAAACGTGAACTGGGCTTTATGCCAGGGAGCTTCGCAGCCGTCCACCGGGGTGCCGAAGTCATTGAGCAGCAGGGGATCCTCGGGGGCGATGTACTGCATGTTCGGGAGCAGATCAGTCCACCCGCACTGCCACGCTTCGGCTTGTTTGCCGGTGCTGAAAGTGGAGCCGTTGGCCCAGATCAGGTCCACCGACCCGTCGCTTCGGCCGGCTTGAAGTTCGCTCAGTACCCGGTTCAGCGCGTCGGGGGTGTCGGCGATGGGGACGCGGCGCAAGGTGACGCCCTGCTCCTGTGCCGCGGGGGCAAGAATGTCATCCACGTAGGCGTTACCTTTAGCGTCCCCGCCGAACATCCACAGATCCACGGTCTGACCATCGGCTGCGTCGAGAACCTCATCGAAGGAATCAAAATCCTCGGCGGGCTCAACACTGACACCTGAGCAACCTGTCAGTACTAGCGCAATGGCCGCAGCAGGCAGAAACCATCGTCGAATTGACGGGCTGAAAGATGGGTGCACAGGGGATCCTTCGACGGTGGGGCTGCAGCTTCAAGTATCCTCGATAGCGGGCCGACGCCCGAACCGGCACCTGATCAGCGGATTGCGGAAAACTATGCGGCGAGAACACTTGCACGGCCACCCCCGGCCTGTAACGCCGATCCGCAGACTCATCATCTTGGTTACCGTCATTATCGGGGCGACCATCGTTGTCCTTTTCGTACCGATCCCGTCCGTGAACGAGATGCGCGACCTGGTAGACCGCGCCGGCTGGTGGGGGCCGGTGGGATTCATCGCCGGGTACGCAGCCCTGACCCTTGCCCCGCTCCCGAAGAACATCCTCTCCATCGCGGCCGGCATCTTGTTCGGTTTCGTGCCGGGACTGGTGATCGTCTATTGTGCCGCGATGATTGGGGCGTCCGCCGCGTTCTGGTTGGGGCGTGCGCTGGGCAGGGACGCGGTCGAAAAACTCACCGGCACCCGCATCGCCAAAGTTGATGCACTCCTGGCCAAACGCGGCTTCGCGGCAGTCATCGGGGTCCGGCTGATCCCGGTGCTGCCCTTCACCGCGATCAACTACTCTGCCGGACTGACAGCGCTCGGATGGTGGCCCTACTTTTTTGGAACGATGATCGGGATCCTGCCCGGAACGGCGAGCTTCCTGGCACTGGGAGCGTTTGGTTTCGAACTGGGCTGGCCAGCCCAACTAGCACTGGCGGTGCTGGGCGGATTGACCCTCATCGGAGTTATTCTCGCCGTCCGTGCACGTCGGACAACAAGGAGCGCTGATGTTTGATACCCGGTTACGGCCTCTCCTGGCGCCCCTGTTGAACCGGGCGGCAGCTGCCCTGGATGTGCCCTGGCTCAGCCCGAACCGGTTGACCGGTCTGAATCTGCTGCTTGGGCTAGCCTCTGCGGGATTCGCGGCAGCCCAATGGTGGTTCCCTGCCCTCATCGCCTGGGTGCTGTGCCGGGTCGCGGACGGTATTGATGGACCGCTGGCCCGGCGACGAGCCGCGCAGCCAGGGTCCACTCACGACGCCGGCCAGGGCGGGTTCTGGGACATCTCCGCCGATTTCGTCGTGTATGGCGCAACAGTCATCGGCGTGGCAGTCGGCGTAACGGCACAATTCGGAGCCCCGTGGCTACCGTTCCTGCTGGTGCTCTTCGCCTACTACATCAACGGCAGCGTGTTTCTGGCGTTCTCCTCTATTGCTGAAAAGAATGGCCGCCAGATCGACGACGGCCGGTCGCTATCCTTCCTCGGCGGACTCGCAGAAGGCGCGGAGACCGTCTTGGTCCATAGTCTGTGGCTGCTCTTCCCCGCCGCGGCCTGGCAGATAGCTCTGGTGTGGGCGGGCCTGGTCTTGATCAGCGCAGCACAACGGATTGTCGCCGGCTACCGAGCCCTGGCCTGAGACAACCCACAAAGTACTGCTGCTACTGAGTGTTCCTGTGACGATTCAGCCGGTCGGTTCGCCACCGGCTAAAACCAGCAAGGGCTTTGACCGCAATCTTCGCCGCCGGCGATTCCAACCCTGACCGCGCATGGGCTATCGCCGCATTCCACAACGCATCGTTGTACGTCGGATAGGGGTGCGTGACACCTGCCAGGGCCCGGGTGCTCAACCCCTGATCCACAGCAAGAGTGAGCTCGGCCAGAGACTCTCCGGCCCTCGGACCGACAATCGTCCCACCCAGAATACGGCCACCCTTTCCGATAATAATCCTCGTGAACCCTGCGGTCTGCTCTTCAGTAATCGCCCGATCGGTGTGCGCGTGCTGGATCGTCGATGTTGTCTGAGTCTTGGTGCTGGCCTCGGTGACGCCGACGGCAGCGACCTCAGGCGAAGTGAAGGTGACCCGCGGCATGACCTCACTGACCTTCCGGCGGAGACCGAGGACCGCGTTAGAAGCAGCGGTGCTGGCGTGCACACCCGCGAGGTGAGTGAACTCCGGGTAGGGTGTGACGTCGCCGGCTGCCCAGATGGCTGGGTTCGATGAGCGCATCGCTGCATCGACCCCCACCTGACCGGATTCGTCGCAGTCCACGCCGACCAGATCAAGGCCCAGCCCCTGCGTTCTGGCTTTCCTACCCGTCGCGGCGAGGACGACGTCCGCCGCGAATTCTTGGCCGTCGCTGGTATGGACCATGGCGCCGGTGTCGTCGTTGCTGATCCGGTCCACGGCGGCGTTCTCGATGACCTGCACCCCGTCGGACCGCAGACTCTCGCGGACCAGGACCGCTGCGTCCCGGTCCTCCTTGGGCAGGATCTCCGAGCGTGCAAGGATCACCACCTGCGAGCCGAGCCGGGCAAAAGCCTGACCCAACTCACACGCAATCGGGCCACCGCCAATCACGACCAGGCGTTCCGGAAGGGTTTCCAGATCCCAGATGGTCTCCGACGTCACGACCCGTTGTGCGTCATCCAGTCCAGGAATATGCGGAAGGGTTGGAGCGCTGCCGGTAGCGATCAGCGCCTGCCGAAAACGTATCGTCTTGCCGCCAACATCAGCTTCACCCGGACCGGTAAAGCGTGCTTTGCCTGAGATGACCGTCACGCCTGTCGCTTCGAGGGCTGCGGGGGAATCTTCTGGTGCGATCGTCGTGATGGCAGCTGAGACGCGTTGGCGGACTGCCGCGTAGTCAGTGCTGCTGTTTGAAGGAGACCGCTCTGAGGCTGAGTGTCCGGCGGACAGGAGCGTTTTGGACGGTACGCAACCAGTCCAGAGACAGTCCCCACCGGTGCGGGCATATTCCACCAAGACCGTCCGTGCACCGAGACGGGCAGCGGTTTTCGCCCCCACGATGCCCGCGGTCCCGCCGCCGATGACCAACAAATCAGCTACTTCGATGCTGTCTTCCACCAGGGTGCCCTCTTCACTGTGCCGGTCCGATACCCTCTTAGCCTAGGCTGAGGTCACCACCGACTCCGCCGGCGCGCGGAGCCACGACTTGCCACGGAGTGATCCCGATCGCCGATAAATACAGCACCTTCGCACGGTTCTACGACGCGATGTCCGGCGAATACCCGGTCTATCACGCGGGTCGCAATATCGGCATCAGCTTGCTCCGCCAACGCCCCGGGGCCCAGGTGCTCGACGTCGGCTGCGGTACCGGGCTGAACTTCAGCCTCCTCCAGGCCCAGGTCACCCAGGGTGGCACCATTGTCGGCATCGACCGGAGCCCGGAGATGCTTGTTCAGGCCCGACGGCGGGCAGAGCGCAACGGCTGGACCAACATCATCCTGATCCAGGCCGACGCAACCGCTCTCTCACCAGCCGAGATCGGATCCCGGATCGCAGCCGAGGGCGGCCGGGCACGCTCTGACGCCGTCCTGGCCACCTACGCCCTGTCGCTGATGGCGGACTGGGAAACCGCGTGGGCCAACATGGTCTCACTCGCCACACCGGAAGGGTCCCTCTGTGTGGTGGACATGCAAAAACCTGTTGGCCTGGCTACTGTCCTGACGCCTTTGGCCAAGGCGGCATGCTGGCTTGGCGGATCCGACATCAACGCGCACCCCTGGACCGCTGTGAAGCGTGACTGCGTCGACGTCAAAGCAGCCTCCGCCCGCGGCGGACACCTGCAAATTCGTGCCGGAACGCGCAGGGCAGGCACCTAATCACCTCCGCCGGGGCGTAGGGTGATGTCATTGCGATGCGACGCTGGAACGGCGCTCAAGTTCCGGCGCGGGGTGGGCAGGACACACACTCAGCACAGTGGAGTGATTGATTAGGTGAAGGATGTAGCTTGTGGTCCTGGATTTCCTGGCGGAACTGGAATTACGTACCCGCCCCGTACACCCGGAGTCCCGGGCCACGATGCAGGCTCGCTGGGCTGCGCTCCCTGACCATGTCAAGACCCCTAACCAGTTGCTGGGCAGGGGAGCTGTCGGATGCGAAGGCACTCATGGGGTTTTCCCGAAATGTAATCTGACCTGTTCGCCCTGCTACCACTCGGCGGAGGCTAACCAGGTCCGCGTGGACGGGGCGCACACCCTCCGCGAAGTGACCCGGCAGATGGAGTACCTTCGCAGTGTCCGCGGTCCCCGCGCCCACGCGCAGCTCATCGGTGGTGAGGTGAGCCTCCTGGATCCTGACGACCACGCCGCAGCGCTGCACGCGATGCGAGCCAACGGCCGCGAACCGATGTCCATGACCCACGGTGACTTTGACTACGCCTACCTCCTGGCGGTGGTCCTCGGTCCGGATGGGAAACCGCGGTTCGATCGGGTGTCCTTCGCCGCTCATTTTGATTCTTTGATGAGGGGCCGGCGAGGAGCGGTCCGGCCACGCAGCGAAGCCGAACTGGAACCGTTCCGGCTGAAGTTCACGGAAATGTTTACTGATCTCCGCCGGGATTATGGGGTCGACTTTTACCTCGCCCACAACATGACCGTGACGCCGTCGAACCTCGGTGAGGTGGCTGAGGTCACCGCATCGGTGCTGCCGATGCCCTACAACATGCTCTCTTTCCAGCCTGCTGCCTTCATGGGGGACGACCGGCGCTGGAAAGAGGACTTCGACGAGGTCAGCATCGACGACGTGTGGGAGCAGATTGAAACGGGCGCCGGCCAGAAGCTTCCCTGGCAGGGCACCCAGTTCGGCGACCCACGATGTAATCGCTATACGACGGGAGTATCAGCGGGAGGCACTTTTGCGGTTGCGATCGACCCGGCGGACCCGGCCGATATTGCCGCCCGCGACCGGCTGCTCGACCACCACGGCGGCATGTTTTTCGGGGGCCAACCGCGATCATTCCTCGTCGTGCGTGTCCTGCGTGCTGCATTTTCTCACCCTGGCGACGTGGCTGTCCTCGCCGGGCTCGGTCGGCGCATCATCAGGCGGGCTGGAGGAATCCGGGCGGTGTGGCGTGCATGGCGGAGCAAGAATCTCAGCGTCAAGACCTTCGTTGTGCATAATTTCATGGACTCCGAGGTCGTCGCGCCGGCGTGGGCGCTCATGGAGCAAGGGGAAGTCAGCGACGACCCCGCTGTCCGCGAAGCCCAGGAACGACTCGGAGCATGCATGTACACCATGGCTCACCCTCAGACGGGCCAGCTCGTGCCAGCCTGCACCCAACACTCAGTCCTGGACCCCGCCGAAAACCGGGAACTACGCATCATGCTTCCCCTGCGAGTCAAAAACTAAGGGTCACAAAACCGAGGGTCAGAAGCGGGTGGCCAACCCACGCCGACTGGCGTGGGTTGACCACCCGCTGTCACACATCTAGTGAGGACTGACCGTGTCCCCGTCGAAATGGATCATTTCCACGGACGTGACGTGAGCTTTGAGTAGGGCCAATACGGTGCGGCCCTCCTCGGTCTGCGGAAAAACTTCGGTGTGGTCGCTCAGCGAGTCCCATCCGACACGAAGCAGATACACCTCGGGCTGGTCGACGCTGGGGTGCAGGTCTACCGAGCGACACCCCTGAACCGCTAGGAGGTTCTCCCGAATTGCGGGATACGTGGTCCGGAATTCTTTATGCCCGTCGGGGTGGATGGTGAGTTGAGCATGCTCGTAAATCATGGGTCTGTCCTGTCTGTGGTGTTGCGGGTATGTCTCATGACTTAGCTGCCGACCCGCGATCCGTCCGTTGCGAGGCCGTCACGGATGGCTTGCATGTCGAGTGCTTTGACATCGGAGATGACTTTTTCCAGGGCTGCCGCGTCGATCGCTCCTGGTTGGGAGAAGACCAGCACCCTGTCACGGAAAGCCATCAAGGTGGGTATGGAGCTGATCCCCGCCTGGGCGGCAAGTGTCTGTTCGGCTTCCGTGTCGACTTTCGCGAACGCACTATCCGGGTGGTTGTCGGATGCTGCACTGTAGGTGGGGGCGAACATCCGGCAGGGTGCACACCAGCCGGCCCAGAAGTCGATCAGAACGATCTCATTGGTGTCGAGGACTGATTCGAAGGTCGTACTGGTGATGTCTATGGTTGCCATCGGGGTCACTCCTTAGAGCTGAACGAAATTTTGTGAAGGACAAATGGTCAGGGCAATCGCTCGCATCAGGCTGAGATAGCGGCGAGTGCCTCATCGGTGGTCATCACGGCGCCAGCGATGTAGTTGAAATTCGTCAGGGCGGCGGTATACCCGTCTCCCAATTCGGGGTGTTGCGCTGCCGCCGTGGCGTCAGAGACCACAGCCACGTCGAAGCCCTGCTCCAACAGTTCCCGCAGGTGACTTTCGATGCAAAGGTTCGCGGACATTCCTGCGAGGATCACCTTGCTGATCCCGCGTTTACGCAATTGCAGTACCAGGTCGTTCTGTTCGGGACCGTACACCTTATGAGGACTGCACACGACGGTCTTTCCATCTTGGATGTAAGGCTTGTACTGTTCCAACCAATCAGCGCCGGAGCCTTCGAAGCCGTCCAGGTTCAAAGGGCCGGGACGGTCAAACATGCCGATCTCGTGCATCTTCGTTTCCAGCGTTCCGCCGAACTCCCACTGGTGGTCGTGGGGGAAGTAATAATGCGGTGAAATGAACACTTTGTAGCCGGCCGCTTTCGACCCGGCGAGCAGCTGATCGATGTGCTGGACAGTGTTGTTCTCTTGGACACTGTTGCCGACCAACTCCCAGGTAACGCCGTCGGGGCTGAGGAAATCGTTTTGTGGGTCGGTCAGCACGAGCGCTGTCGTGGACGGGTCGAATTGCATGGCTCTCCTCAGATAGGTGTTGAATCCTCCAACGGAATTCCAACTAAACGTTAGGGCGCCACCGCACATTGTTCTGTAAGCCAGGACACCGTTCTCAGGCACGGCCTAGCCCGGATTTTTCATGGGATTTGTGATCGGTTTGGGGTGATTGGGTTTGGTGTTGATGGTTGGGTGGATGCCGATTTGGGTGTTTTGAGGTGTTCCCGTTGGTCGCCGGGGTGGGCGCCGGTTCCACTGCCGGTTGGTGTGTTCTTCCTGTCTCGATGTGCTTTTTGACTGCCCCG
>NZ_JADOUR010000011.1:0-117217 GCF_015751665.1 Arthrobacter sp. CAN_A1
CTCTGCGAAGCGTGCAACCACACCAAAGAAACACCCGGCTGGACAGCACAACCACACCCAGCACCAGATCCGGGCCCAGGCTCAGGCTCAGGCTCAGGAATAGGGTCCAGACACACCTTCCGGATTACCACCCCCACCGGCCACACCTACGACTCCACCGCCCCACCTTTACCTGGTATGTCCAGACCAAGGGCAACCGTCGGAAGCGGCCCTGATAAGGGGGCTGGACCGGATAAACACCTCGGTCCAGGGCGACTGTGGTCCGGCTGCGCATAGAATCGGGCTATGGCCAGCAGCGAAGATCCGGGACAACCTACCGCGCGCTACATTCGTGGACGCATTGCCACTGAGTCGGGCATTATCGAGGACGGGGTCCTGGCCTACGACGGCGACCGCATTGCCTACGCCGGCCCGGCCTCAGGGTTTAGCGGCCTTTCCACGCCGGCGGAGAGGACCTTTCCACCCGGAAGTATCCTCCTACCCGGCCTGGTAGACACTCATTGTCATGGCGCCAACGGAGGAGACTTCGCCAACGGGGATGTTGCCGAGGCGCGACGGGCGATCGACTTCCTGCATCGCAGCGGCACCACCACAGCCCTTGCCAGCACCATGACCGCGCCGCGGGCGGATCTGTTGAAGGCCCTGACAGTCCTTGCCGGATTGGCCGATGAGGGCCTCATTGCTGGTATCCATGCCGAAGGACCCTTCGTTTCGACAGCGCGCTGTGGCGCCCAGAATCCCGATTTCATTGTCGATCCCGAACCGGAGTACGTGGCGGAACTGATCGAGGCCGCACAGGGTCGCATGAAAACCATGACCTACGCGCCGGAACTCCCCGGTGCGGATGCCCTCATCGATGCCCTGACCACCCATGGGATCACACCGTCGCTCGGACACACTGACTGCGACACCGAGACGGCGGTTGCGTCGTTGGCGCTGGCACGGGAGGAGATGGAATCGACCGGATTCGACGGCTACAGCGGTCGCCCCACGGTTACTCATCTGTTTAACGGCATGCCGCCCCTCCATCACCGCTCCCCCGGCCCCGTCGCTGCCTGCCTCCGGATAGCCAAAGCCGGCAATGCCGTCGTCGAACTCATCGCCGACAACGCCCACCTCGACCCGCAGACAGTCCTCACCGTCTTTGACCTCGTCGGAAGCGACAATATTTCACTGGTGACTGACTCGATGGCGGCCACTGGCCTTCCGGACGGCCCGTATCATTTGGGTCCGTCGGCCGTGACCGTCAGGGACGGAATAGCAACGCTCGACAGCACCGGTTCCCTTGCCGGTGGCACCGCTGTCCTGCTCGACGTCGTCCGTCGGACTGTCTCCGCAGGGGTAACACTGGACGACGCCGTGGCCTCGGCCACTGCCGTTCCAGCCAACGTGCTGGGACTCGCCGACGAACTGGGCAGCCTGAGACTCGGGCTGAGAGCCGATGCTCTGGTGGTCACCGCCGATCTCCACCTCCTGGCCGTCCTGCGTGAGGGCAACTGGCTCGATCCCCTGACATAAAAACCGACGCACCGCCAAGCCCGGATTCAGCAAACTTTCCCCCAGAATCCGGCGAAAGTCCGTTGACCAGATCAGACCCCTATGTGATGCTTATTTCAGTCTTTGTGTACGTGTTAGAGCATGCTCGCAAGACCGAGTTGCGAGCGTGTAACTTCCGAACGGAACTGGATTTTTCAGGTGCCGAAAGGTTGTTTCCGTGGAGTGACCCCGGGCCTACGCACGGTGTGTGGGCCTGAACATTTCATTATGGAGGAGAAACAAATGGCACAGGGAACTGTGAAGTGGTTTAACGCTGAAAAGGGCTTCGGCTTTATCACACCGGATGATTCAGACGGTGATGTCTTTGTACATTACTCCGAGATCCAGACCGGCGGATTCAAGACCCTCGACGAGAACCAGCGTGTTCAGTTCGAAATCGGTCAGGGAGCCAAGGGCCCTCAGGCTACCGGGGTTACCGCCCTGTAGCGATTGAGCTCTCAGCAGCTTAACGGCAGAGGCCCCCGCGTGAAACGTGGGGGCCTCTGTTATGCCGTGGGATCATACCTTGGGCGTTAGCGCCAGGTACCGATACCGATCACCGGTCCGGCCTCCAACCAGGAAGATAGCCCGGCGTAAACATCAAACTTCATGGCCAGCAGTATTTCCTGGCCCTCATAGTCGAGACACACGACCACGGCGCCCGGTTGAATGCTGCGCTTCTCGGCTTCAGTAGGCTGTCGCCATCCCTTGAGTTCGAGGGAGCTACGCAGGTACCGATGACGGGGACGCGGGCTCAACGATGCCATCCTGAGCCACTCCAGATGATGGTCCGTATAACGACAAACCCCCATCTGCCATCCCTCGGGAGGGAAGCAGATGGAGGCGTCGAAGGTTCCAAGCGCTCCGCGGAGCTGGAAACGGCGTAACCCAAAAGCCAGAATGGCGAGCACCAGCAGCAGAAATACTGCTGCAAGCGTGATGAAGGCTATACCGAGACCGTCCATCACCGAATCTGTCAGCGAGTCTCCGCGGACACAGAGCCGCCGATCTTCGCGTTGTCGGCGACAATGACCACCCGGTTACTGTCGACAGAGAAAAATCCTCCGTCAACCGACACCAGCAAACGTTCGCCGGATACGGGTTCGATAGCCATCTCGCCCTCGGCCAGGATGGCGAGCATCGGAGCGTGCCCGGGCAGGATGCCAATTTCGCCATCACTGGTGCGGGCCCTGACCATGGTCGCTGCGCCAGACCACACGAAGTGGTCTGCCGCAACGATTTCTACTTCGAGTTCTGCCATGAGAATTACTTCCCGGTCTGCTCTTGGATCTTGGCCCACTGGCGCTCGACGTCGTCAAGCCCACCAATGTTGAAGAACGCCTGTTCAGCAATGTGGTCAAGGTCGCCATTGGCGATGGCGTTGAAGCCCTCGATGGTGTCCTTGATGCTCACTGTCGAACCCTCGACGCCGGTGAACTGCTTCGCCGTGTAGGTGTTCTGTGACAGGAACTGCTGAATGCGACGTGCCCGGGAGACAACAATCTTGTCTTCCTCAGAGAGCTCGTCCACGCCGAGGATGGCAATGATGTCCTGCAGTTCCTTGTTCTTCTGAAGGATCTGCTTGACGCGAACCGCGGTGTTGTAGTGATCCTGACCGATGTACTGGGGGTCAAGGATCCGCGAGGTTGAGGTCAGCGGATCGATGGCCGGGTACAGGCCACGGGAAGCGATTTCACGGGACAGCTCGGTGGTTGCATCGAGGTGCGCGAAGGTAGCGGCGGGTGCCGGGTCGGTGTAGTCATCAGCGGGCACGTATACGGCCTGCATCGACGTAATCGAGTGACCCTTGGTCGAGGTGATGCGCTCCTGCAGGAGGCCCATCTCGTCCGCAAGGTTCGGCTGGTAGCCCACTGCCGACGGCATACGGCCCAGCAGGGTCGACACCTCGGAACCGGCCTGGGTGAAGCGGAAGATGTTGTCAACGAACAACAGCACATCCTGCTTCTGGACATCCCTGAAGTACTCGGCCATGGTCAGCGCGGACAGGGCAACCCGGAGGCGCGTGCCTGGTGGCTCATCCATCTGGCCGAAGACAAGGGCGGTGTCCTTGAGGACTCCTGCCTCTTCCATTTCAACCCAAAGGTCGTTACCTTCACGGGTACGCTCGCCAACACCGGCGAACACCGAGGTGCCACCGAAGTTACGGGCAACACGGGTGATCATTTCCTGGATCAGCACCGTCTTGCCAACGCCTGCACCACCGAACAGTCCGATCTTGCCACCCTTGATGTACGGGGTGAGGAGGTCAATGCTCTTGATACCGGTTTCCAGCATCTCGGTGGAACCCTCAAGCTGGGCGAATGCCGGTGGCTTGCGGTGGATGGGCCACCGTTCGGTGATCTCCAGCGAGGACTCCTCGACGTCGAGCGGCTTGCCCAGGACGTTGAAGATGTGACCCTTGACAACGTCGCCGACAGGTACCGAGATGGCACTGCCGGTGTCGTGGACAACGGTTCCGCGGACCAAACCGTCAGTGGCCTGGAGCGAAATTGCACGCACCAGGTTGTCACCGAGGTGCTGCGAGGTCTCGAAGGTGATGGTGTGCGTCTCACCATTGAGAGTGATCTCAGTGGTCAGCGCGTTATAGATTGCGGGAATGGCGTCAGCCGGGAACTCGACGTCGACAACCGGGCCAATGACACGGGCGATTCGACCTGTGCCGCCGGATGCAACTGAGTCACTACCGTGCTCAATAGTCTGGGCAGTCATCTCTCTCACTTCACTTACGTAGATGGCGTGGGGCTAAGTCTAACTAGGGTGGAGCAGGTTCAGAAACCTGGGTGATGCAACCGGCTAGGAAGCGCTGAGCGCGTCCGCACCTGCCACGATCTCCGACAGTTCCTGAGTAATCTCCGCCTGGCGCGCAGTATTGCGGAGCCGGGTGTACTTCTTGATCAGGTCCGTCGCGTTGTCGCCTGCGGACTTCATTGCCCGCTGACGGGCGGCGAGTTCGCTGGCTGCTGCCTGCAGGAGAGCCGCGAAAATCCGAGACTCGATGTAGCGGGGCAACAGTGCGTCCAGAACCATTTCCGGCTCCGGCTCGTACTCGTACAACGGCAGCAGATCCGATTCGGATACTGCTTCCTCTTCGACGACCTCGAGCGGAAGCAGACGGATCACCGTAGGTTCCTGCAACACCATCGACCGGAAGCGGGTGTAGACCACGTGGATCTCGTCGACGCCGCCGTCGTCGAACTCCGTGTTGAATTCGGCGAGCAATGCCTTGCCGATCTCACGCGCAGTTTCGAACTCAGGGGCGTCAGTTCCACCAATCCACACGTTCTCGAACGGGCGGTTGCGGAAATCGAAGTAGGCCTGAGCCTTTCGACCGACAAGGTAGGTCTTGACTTCCTTGCCCTCTTCCCGCAGGAGCTCGATGAGTGACTCGGCCTGCTTCAGAACGCTTGCTGAATACGATCCCGCAAGACCGCGGTCCGAGGTCATGACCAGAACCGCCGACCGGCGAATCTGCTCCGGCTCGGTGGTCAGCGGGTGATCGATTTCCGACTGCGATGCCACTGCTGAGACGGCACGGGTGATCGCATTGGCGTACGGCAGGGACGAGGATACTCGTGCCCTGGCTTTGCCGATGCGAGAAGTCGCGATCAGCTCCATCGCCTTGAAGATCTTCCTCATCGACGTGGTCGACGTGATCTTCTGGCGGTAGACCCGGATCTGGGCTCCCATACTTGTCCTTTCCTTCGTAGTCCACCTGGGGATTACGGCTAAGGCCGGGGTGGCACCGGGGCGCTAGACGCGCCCCGGTGCCGGTTTCCCTAGCGCTTCTGCTTGACGATCTTCTCCTGGTCGACCTCGTCCTCGGAGAGGGCGCTGTACTCTTCATGCCCTGCAACCAGGCCGTCGTGGCCCTCGCCGAAGAAGCCCTGCTTGAAGTCGGTGATCTGCTTCTTCAGCTCGTCAACGGTGGAGTCTTCAAGGAGGTTGGTTTCAGCCAGGGTGGTCAGCACCGATGACTTGTGGCGCAGGTGCTCAAGGAACTGGCCCTCGAACTTCCTGACGTCCTCAACCGGAACATCGTCCAGGTAGCCGTTCGTACCGGCCCAGATGGATACCACCTGATCCTCAATGGGGAATGGCGCATACTGACCCTGCTTGAGCAGTTCCATCAGGCGTGCCCCACGGGTGAGCTGCTGGCGTGATGCGGCATCCAGGTCGGAGGCGAACATCGCAAACGCCTGCATGTCGCGGTACTGCGCCAGATCCAGCTTCAACGTACCGGAAACCTTCTTCATGGCCTTGACCTGTGCCGAACCGCCAACGCGGGACACCGATACACCGACGTCCACTGCAGGACGCTGGTTGGCGTTGAAGAGGTCCGACTGCAGGAAGATCTGCCCATCGGTGATCGAGATAACGTTGGTCGGGATGAAGGCCGAAACGTCGTTGGCCTTGGTCTCGACGATCGGCAGACCGGTCATCGAACCCGCTCCGAGCTCGTCGGAGAGCTTTGCACAACGCTCCAGCAGACGGGAGTGCAAGTAGAAGACGTCGCCTGGGTAGGCTTCGCGTCCTGGTGGACGGCGCAGCAGCAGCGAAACTGCACGGTAGGCCTCAGCCTGCTTGGACAGGTCATCAAAGATGACCAGTACGTGCTTGCCGGCATACATCCAGTGCTGGCCGATGGCCGAGCCGGCGTAGGGTGCAAGGTACTTGAACCCTGAGGGGTCAGACGCTGGTGAAGCAACAATCGTGGTGTACTCCAGGGCTCCCTTGTCCTCAAGGGTCTGGCGAACAGCAGCGATCGTTGAGGCCTTCTGGCCGATAGCAACGTAGATGCAGCGAACCTGCTTCTTGACGTCACCGGACTCCCAGTTGGCCTTCTGGTTGATGATGGTGTCCACCGCGATAGCCGTCTTGCCGGTCTGGCGGTCACCAATGATCAGCTGACGCTGGCCACGGCCGATCGGAATCATTGCGTCGATGGCCTTGAGGCCGGTCTGCATTGGCTCGTGGACCGACTTGCGCTCGGTAACACCGGGAGCCTGAAGCTCCAGTGCGCGGCGTCCTTCGGCCTTGATCTCGCCCAGTTCGTCAATGGGTTGCCCCAGTGGGTCAACTACGCGGCCAAGGAAGGCGTCGCCCACGGGCACGGAGAGGATCTCTCCGGTGCGGTGAACTTCCTGGCCCTCTTCGATTCCGGTGAAGTCACCGAGGATGACGACGCCGATTTCACGGGTGTCGAGGTTCTGGGCGAGGCCCAGGGTGCCATCTTCGAAACGCAGCAATTCATTGGCCATCACCGAGGGCAGACCCTCAACCTTGGCGATGCCATCGCTGGCAGTACTTACGCGGCCCACTTCAACGCGCTCTGCGTTGCCGGGTTCGTAGGATGCCGCAAACTCGTTCAACGCATTACGGACGTCTTCGGCGTTGATGGTCAATTCGGCCATCTGCAGTCCCTGCTCTCCTGTGTTGTGATCGCCACTACTTCGCGGCAACCGGTGTGTGATTGAAGTCTGTTGTGTGTCTGGGATAGGGCGGCGGACCGTCCTACACCGCAAGCTTTCGCCGCAGTTCAGACAGCCTGGCAATGACAGTGGAATCGACCACTTCATCGCCAACCTGGACGCGGACCCCGCCGATTAGCGACGGCTCCACGGTGACATTGGTCCTGAGCTCGCGCCCAAACAGAGAGTTGAGGCCCTGCTGCAACCGCGCGTACTGCTCATCAGTCAGCGGACGGGTGACGCTGACGTTCGCAATCCAACGGTCATGCCGCTTGGCAACGAGTTCAACGAACCGCTTCACCAAGTGGGTGGGCTTGATGCCGCGGGGTGCCTGCACTGCCTGACGCACCAACAGCCGTGCTTCGGCTCCGGCGTTCGGCACCAGTTTCAAAGCCAGGTTCACCCTGGCTTCGTCGCTGGCCTGCCGCTCGGACAGAGCACGCTGCAACTCATGGCTTGATTCAACGGTCCTGATGAAGTCGAAGAGATCGTTTTCCAGACCCTCAAGACTTTCGGCTCCGTAGCCCCGGTTCTCCGCAACAGCAATCGCTGCAGTGGCGCCGAGCGTTTCCAGCGCGTCTCCAAGGTCGCGGGCCGCGGCCCACCGCATGGAGACCAGCTCCCTGACCACCGACGCGGTCTGCTCCGATACCTTGCCGTCCACCAGGGTCGAGACCAAAGCGGCCTTGTCCCTGCCTTCGCGGGATGGGTCGGTCAGTGCGCGGCGGAGTCCGGCGTTGCTGTCCAGCATGTCAAGGACTCCGAAGAGTTCCTCAGCAAGGGTCAGCGGTGCGCCGGGCAGACGGGTTTCGAGATCTTTGAGTGCCGTTGCCAGGGACTGGCTGGATACACCTGCCATTACTTCGATGCACCTGCGCTCTGAGTTTCGAGGTCGGCCAGGAACCGGTCAACCACTCGTGCGGACCGCTGATCGTCTGAGAGTGACTCTCCGACGATGCGGCTGGCGAGGTCGGTAGCGAGCGTGCCAACTTCGGCACGCAGCGACACGACAGCTGCCTGACGCTCTGCTTCAATCTGGACGTGGGCCTGCTCAGTAATACGAGCCGACTCGGCTCCAGCCTTTTCCTTCAGTTCCGCAAGGATCTGCGCACCTTCGGCGCGCGCCTCCTCACGGATGCGGTTGGCTTCGGTGCGAGCATCGACCAACTGCTGCTTGTACTCGTCAAGCGCTGCATTCGCCTCGGCCTGTGCTGCTTCAGCCTTGGCGATGCCACCTTCGATGGCTTCGGTTCGCTCGGCAAACGTCTTCTCGAACGCCGGCATGACGAACTTCTTGACGATGAAAAACAGCAGTGCGAAGCCAGCGAGAGTAACAAAGAACTCCCACATGTTCGGGGCAAGGGGGCTATCGCTCCCCGCCGCCAGAATTACTGCGTTATCCATGTTTCACCCGTCTTTCTAATACTGAGGACCAACACCTTGCGTTCTACTAGAGAACGAAGGCGAAGACCAGACCCAGGATGGCGAGAGCTTCGGTCAGGGCCAGACCCAAGAATGCGATGGGCTGGAGAACGCGCTGTGCCTCAGGCTGACGAGCTACACCGTTGATGTAAGCGGCGAAGACGAGGCCTACACCGATACCACCGCCGATTGCGGACAGACCGTAACCTACGAGGTTGAGATTGCCTTCCATTTTCTTCCTTTCAAGATGCCGCTACGAGCGACAGGTTGTATGGGATCATCCCCGACGGGGAAGTCTTTTTACTACGTGGTGAATCAGTGGGCGTCGGCGTGAAGTGCGCCTTCGATGTAGATTGCGGCGAGCAGGGTGAATACATAGGCCTGCAGGACCATAATCAGGATTTCGAGCATGTACATTGCAAGCGCTCCGCCAAGAACCAGGACGCTGGTTCCTGCAAGGAGGATGCTTCCGCTTGTTGCCATGAACTCGATCGCGCTTCCAGCGAGCATCACGATCAGGTGACCTGCAAGCATGGTGGCGAAGAGTCGGAGGGAGTGGGTGACCGGCCGGACCAGGAAGTTCGAGATGATCTCGATCGGAACCACGATCGGCAGGATGTACCAAGGGACACCCGAAGGGACGACCGCAAGTTTGAAGTATCGCAGGCCGTGCTTCTTGATGCCGATCCCAACCCAGAGCAGGTAGAAGATTGCCGCAATGGCATAGGCACTACCGGGGTGGGAGAAGCTCGGCAACTGCAGGCCTGGAATGGCTCCGAAGAGGTTGTTCACGATGATGAAGAAGAAGGCGGTGAACAGCCACGGCACATACTTCAAGAACTCTTTGCCGCCGATAATGTCCTTGCCCACAGAGTTGCGGATGAAGCCGTAGGACATCTCTCCCAGGAACTGGGCCTTGCCTGGAACCATCTTTCCCTTGCGGGAGACGATCACGAAGAACGTCGCGATCAGGACCACCGAGAGGATGATCATCAGCATCTGCTTGCCGAAGCCAGCTTCGAACCAAATGCCGTATTCACCGCCCCAAGGGAGAATGTTCGGGTAGTGGGTGTCGCTGATAGTAGGGGGTACGAAACCCTCGTCCGTCGTAGTGGCCGGGAGCGCAAGCGCGATCAACGCGTTTCCTCTCTGCAGTGTCCATCATTGGGCATGTTCTGATCGGGCATGGAACCACTGCTCCGACTCGTTAAGTTTTCCGACATCACTTCGGGTTATCCCCAGCCTTCCCGCTGCTGCCCCGCGGCGTCGAACCGGGATCAGTTGTACTTTGGCGGGTGAGGTTATGCATATGGGAGAGGTAGAAACCCCCGGCTGCACCCAAGAGACCTCCTGCGAGCACTATCCATCGCGTCCCCAGGAGGTTGTCCAGCCCCCAGCCTATCAAACTCCAGACGACGATCCCGCCAATAATGTAGCTAAAGACTGCCAATCCGGCGTTGTAACCGCCCTCGCCGTAGCTACCGCGAGCGTCGGAGGTCCCCGCCGGGGAGGGTTGCTCTTGAGAATGATTTTCGGGCCGTTTAGCCACGGTCTGCCTCGTTTCCGGATATCCGATTCGGTGGCATTGGATCGTTGTAAAGCTGGTGCCTGCTCTTGGAGAAGACGTAGACCTCGACAATCTGCCAGAGGATCACCGTCCCCACGGCTGAAGCGAAGAACCAGTTTCGGTCGAGCCAGCCAGGGGTGCCAAGCACGAACAGAATCGCCGCGAATCCGACGACCTTGATGGCATAGGTGACCGCAAAGAGACCGATGGCACCCGATGGATTGTTGCGTCCCGCAAGATGACCAATAGCCAGACTGATTCCGAAGAAGGCCACCACTACCGCGAATCCGAACAGCGCACTCAATGCAGCGCCCGGTCCAGAGACAAAAGCAGCAACTGCAGCGGTCACGGCAATAGTTGAAGCAGTGACAAGAGCACATTTTTTCAGTATTCCCAGCCACAGAGACCCCGATGGGTCCGCGGCAGGATGGGTGGTGCCGCGACGGGCACCAACGCCTGCGGCGTCAGGTGTGCTCATAGGGAATCCGTCCGTAGATTCGATGTGAGGGAAGTCCCCGACTCAGACCGCGGGATGAATGCCACGGACTGAGGTTCAATTTTACCCTACATAGAAATAGTCCTGCGGTCGCCGGTGGTGTAGGCCCTACGGCGTCCGGTAAGCCTTCACCCGGCCGGCCAGGAGACGCGGAGAGTAGAGATAGATCGCCACGACGACGGCGGCAAGCAGGGAGAAGGCAACCGCCACGAGGGGTGGTGCGGTCGCGGCCACGAATCCTGCAGCACCGGTGAGCACCGAGGCGCCGGTGACCACCAGGGCCGATTGCACATGAGTCAACCCGGTGTCGATCAGACGCTGGTAGACGTGTTCCCGATGGGATGCATACCACCGGTCACCGGCCCTCACCCGACGCAGGAAGGTGGTGAAGGTGTCGGCGAGGTAGATCAACACGGGCGACAGCAGGTACTCGAGGTAGACGCCAGCTAGCAGGCCGGTAATGGCGATCGCTGCGATCGACGCACCCAGCAGGTAGCTGCCGACGTCGCCCAGGAAAACGAACCCCCTGCCCAGGTTCCAGGGGAGGAACCCGGCAAAGGCGGCCGCCACAACAAGGCCGGCAACAATCAACCACAACTGGCTACTGAGCACCCCGGCTACCGCATAGAAGATCCCGACGGCCACCCCGTGCAGGCCGGAGATACCGTTGATCCCGTCCATGAAGTTGGCTGCGTTGATATAGGCGGCAACGGCCAGCGCACCCACCGGAACCCACCAGAAGCTTTGCCCAATCGTCCAGGCAAGCGCTGCAGTGCCCACCGCTCCGATGGCCAACTGGAAGAGGGCACGCACCTGGATCGAGATCCCCCGGTAATCCTCGATCCAGCCCAGCAGTGCTGCGGCGGAGAGCATCGTAAGGATAATCAGGATCAGCGACCGGTCCACCGCCACGAGCCCGGTGGCCAGCGACAGTGCCAGTCCCCCCGCAATTCCTACGGCGACGGTGATGCCGACGCCTCGGATCACGACGACGGTGTGTGAGGAGCGCTCATTCGGAATGTCCAGCACCCCGAGGCGGGTCAGCAGCGGCTTCAGGGCAAACGGCAGGACCCCGCTCAGCACCAGCGCAACCCCAACCACCAGGACTAGCCGCAGGTCAATCACTGGCGATACCGCCCTTACGCTTCCAGTCGACCAGGTTGAGCTGGCCCGGGTCCAGCGTGGACACGGAGGTGTGCGAAATCTTTGGGTGCAGCGGGCGTGCGCCATCCTCACCGAAACCGACCAGATCCTCGTGCATCTTCTCCCCCGGACGTAGACCGGTGAAAATTACTTCGATGTCCTTGCCGGACATGGCGATCATCCGCTGCGCGACGTCGAGAATCTTGACTGCCTCGCCCATATCCAGAATGAGGACCTCGCCCGGACGGCCGATGGCCCCGGCCTGGATCACCAGCTGGCAGGCCTCCGGAATGGTCATGAAGAAGCGGGTGACCTCCGGGTCGGTCACCGTAATGGGACCGCCCACCCGGATCTGTTCGGTGAAGAGCGGCAACATTGAGCCCCGGCTGCCGATGACGTTGCCAAACCGGACTGATACGTAGCTTTTAGCGGTCTGGGCCGCCTGCCATGCTGTGAGCTTCTCGGCGACCCGCTTGGAGTGGCCCAACACGCTGGTGGGATTGGCCGCTTTGTCGGTGGAGATATTCACGAAGTGCTCGACCCCTGCGGCGGTAGCCGCGTTGAGGACGTTCTGGGTGCCGAGGACGTTGGTTTTCCAGGCCTCCTCAGGGTACTGCTCCAACAGCGACACATGTTTGAGCGCGGCAGCGTGGAAGACCACCTCGGGTTTGCGCTCCTTAAAGATGCCGAGCAGGGTGTCAGCGTCGCGGATGTCGGCGAGCACTGTGTCCTTGCCGGTCAGCAGACCGCGGCCGGTCATCGACAGCTGGGTGGTCTGCAACCCAGTTTCGTCGCGGTCCAGCATGATCAGCTCGGCGGGGCTGAATTGCGCGAGCTGGCGGCACAGTTCGGATCCGATGGACCCGCCTGCCCCCGTCACGAGAACCTTCTTCCCGGTGATGTACCCGGCCACCTCATCGGCATGGATGTCCACCGGCCGGCGACCGATCAGGTCCTCGACGGCGACCTCGCGGAAATCGGAGAAACCGGCACCCGCTCCCCCCGTGGCGAGCATGTCGCGGAGGGGCGGTAGCACCAGGACCCTGATATTAATGCCCGCCACCAGGTCCGAGACCTTCCGGACCTGGGCGGCTTCGACGTCGGCGAATGCGATCACCAGGACGGAGGCTCGGGTACGGGCAATGATGCTCGGAAGATCCTCGAGTCGGCCCAGCACGGGAACCGTCGCCAGGCGAAGGTGTTTCTTGGCGGGGTCGTCGTCGATCAGGCCGACCGGGAAGTACGGGGATTCGCGGTCCTGGCTCATTCGCCCCACCAGGGAGCTGCCCAGGAAACCAGCGCCGTAAATGAGGGTGCGCTGAGCGTCTTCCCCCGGTTTGGCTTTGCTTTCCACAAACATCCGCTTGAGGTACCGGGTGGACGCCATGAACATACAGGCGAAGGGGAAGGCGATGATGGCGATGCTGCGCGGAATTTCGATGATGGAGAAGAACACGACGCTTACGAGGAGCAGGATGACCGAGACAATGACCGTGACGATCACGAGCAGTTTCGCCTCATGGAAACTACCGAAGCTGTACCGCCCGCGGTAGAGGGCGAAGCTCAAACCGACTGCCAGCTGCGCGGCGAGAGCGACGGCGCAGAAGACGACGACGCCGGGCATGTTGATCTGGTTGATGAGCAGTTCGTATCGGAGCACCAGCGCCAGGAGAATGGCGACGACCCAGGCAACCGAGTCGAAAATGAACTGCGACCACAGCCAGAGGGCCGGCTTGTCCGAGCGGGTCGTGGTGCGGTTTCCTGACCCGTCCGGGGATGGATCCGCGCTGTCAGCGAGTTTCATGGTTCCTAACAACGGCTCGGCAATGATGGCAAACGTGTTGTTCGAGTCCTCACGGCAAAATCTCAGCTCGTGCTGGTGTAATAGACTCTCCCTACCCGAGAATACTAACCGCACTACCCGGCCCTGACCGCTTCCAAGGCGTGTTGTGAGTGGACCGGAAAGGACTGTTTTGCAGGATACCGTGGCCGTTGCGGCAGTAACATTTGACCGCCCCGACGACCTCCGTACCCTCCTGCTGGCACTGTCCCAGCAGAGTGTCCCCCTCACCTCGGTGGCGCTGGTGGATTCCGGAACCCAGAGCATTGAGGCAATCGCCGCCGAATCCGCAGCACCCGTCAACTACATCCGTTCGCTGAGCAACCTGGGCGGGGCGGGCGGTTTTTCCCTGGCCATCCTTTCGGCCATGGCGAGCGGCGCCGAATGGGTCTGGATCATGGACGACGATGCCCACCCCGAGGACCCCGAGGCCCTCGCCACCCTGATGGCCGCGGCGAAAGCCCACGGCCTCGACGTCGTCGTACCGCTGATTGTCGCGCCGGGCGAGCCGACCAGGCTGTCCTTCCCTTTCCGCGTGGGAGGCCGGTCAGTCCATGACCGGGCCGATGTGGAGAAGCTCGGCATCATTCCCGATGTGGGCCAGTTCTTCAACGGCGCGCTGATCCGCGCCGACGTGTTCTTCCGGGTGGGGCTTCCCGACCTCCGGCTGTTCATCCGTGGAGACGAGACCGACTTCATGTTGCGCCTGCGCCGCGCAGGAATCCCCTTCGGCACAGTGACCACCGTTGCCCTCAGCCATCCTCCCGGCTGGGCGGAGACGCAGCGGGTCATCGGCGACCGGTTGCACGTCCTGGTCCCCGAGACCGCGTTCAAACGGTTCTACTACTACCGCAACCGCGGCTACCTGACCCGCCGGTACGGCCGCGTGAAATCTCTGATCGCGGACGGCGTGGGCTACCCGCTGTACTTCCTCAAACGCCGCGACCCCCGCGGATTCGCGGCGTGGCTGACCGCCTACTCCACTGGAGTGCGCGGCCGCGGCTTCGGACCGCCGTCGGACCAAGGTTTTTGACATGCCTGTACCTGCCATCCCGGTGACGGTGGTGGTGACCACGTTCAACCGCGCTGGCTATCTCCGCGCACTATTGCAGACCATCGCGCGCCTGGACCCGGCGCCCAGCAGCGTCATCGTGGTGAACAATGCGAGCACCGACAACACCGACGAAGTGATCGCCGGGGCGAACCTCCCGGTTCCGCTGATCCACCACCGGCTGGAAAAAAACGTTGGCGGATCCGGCGGATTCTCGGCCGGAGCTGAGCGCGCCCTCGCCGAAGGTGCGCAATGGCTGTGGCTGATGGACGACGACGTCGAGGCGCTGCCCGACGCGCTGGCTGCCTTCCAGCCGTGGATGGACACCTACCGGTGCCTGCATGGCCGCCGCTACGACCACTCGGGCGAGCCGTTCTTCTGGCAGCACCGATTCAATGCCTTCCTGGGCGTACATTTCCCGGTCCGGGGAAACGTGTTCCGCCGCCGACCGGTGTTCCACACCAACGTGGGATGTTTCGAAGGCATGCTGGTGCACGCCGATGTGGTGCGCCGCGTGGGCCTGCCCGATCCGCGCTTCTTCCTCAACGGTGACGACACCACGTACGGCTGGCTGATTGCGCAGACGGAGCCTGTTGCCTATATCAACCGGTACGTGTTGAAGAAGGCCCGGCCGCAGAAGCAGATCGACCTTGGCGTCCGCCACCTCAACGATTCAAACGATCTGGGCCGC
The DNA here is from genome assembly GCF_015751665.1 of Arthrobacter sp. CAN_A1. Lineage (NCBI taxonomy): Bacteria > Bacillati > Actinomycetota > Actinomycetes > Micrococcales > Micrococcaceae > Arthrobacter > Arthrobacter sp. CAN_A1. The sequence goes on from NZ_JADOUR010000011.1 coordinate 15,236, forward strand.
TACTGCGGCATGCGGAACCGTGGCCACCTGGCCCGGTATCTGGGCGTCAACGGCAAGTTCAACCGCTGGGGATTCGGGCTGGGAACACTGCTGACGGTGGCCAAGGAAATCCTGCGCCTGGTTGCTGTCGAGCACTCACTGTCCGGGTTGGCTCCGCTTTGGCGTGGCTGGTGGGAATCGCGGGGCATCCTGAGGGATCCCACCTGGCAGCCGATGCCGCCGATCGAATCCGATCGCTCCGAACAGTTGAAGGGAAGCCGCTGACCATGTCCTGGCTGATTCTCGGTGCCACCGGGTTCGTCGGTTCGGCAGTGCTGCAGGCCGCCGAAGCGGCAGGGATCGACGTCGTCGCCCTCCCGGCACCGCGCCTGACCACCGAGGCCACCACGGCCGCCAGCGTCGCCGGCGAAGCCGCCACCCATCCTGACCTGGCCGCTCTCACCACCGCGCTGACGGGCGCCTCGGTGGTGGTCAACACCGCCGGACTCGCCGCTCCCCGGAGCACCGACACGGCAGCCCTGCGGGGGGCGAACGCCCTGCTCCCAGCACTCCTGGCCCAGGCCTGCGCTGCGGCGGGAGTGGAGCGCCTCGTCCACCTCAGCAGCGCCGCCGTCCAGGGCCAGCGGGACCACCTCGACGAGACCCTGAATCTTTCGCCCTTCTCTGCCTACTCCAGGAGCAAGGCGCTGGGCGAACAGGCGCTCCAGGTTGCACCGCCTGGCCCCTCCGTTGTGGTGGTGCGGGCCACCTCAGTGCAGGGCCCCCATCGTCCGACGACGACGGCGCTGGCCAGATTGGCCGCGTCACCGCTGGCGTCGGTAGCGGCTCCCGGCACCGCCGCGACACCGGTGACGTCGGTTGAGTCGCTGGCCGATTTCGTCGTCGCGGTGGGCTCCTATCCGGGCGCCGTCCCGGCGGTGGTCCTGCAGCCCTCAGAAGGGATGACCGTCCGGTCCGTCCTTGAGGCCGCCGGCGGCACTCCCATCGTGTTGCCGCGACAGCTGTGCCGGGTGATCCTGCGGGCCGGCTACGCCGTGTCGTCGCTGGCCGGGGAACGGCTGCATGGCAGCCTGCGCCGGGTGGAACTGATGTGGTTTGGGCAGGCCCAGGAACCGGGTTGGGCTGAAGCCCACGGAATCCGGGTGGAGCAGAAGGTCAGCGCGGTACTGGAGAGTGCTGCGTCCCGGCGTCGTCAGGGTCGGGCTGGCCGTCAGCCTCAGTCGCCCCGGTAGCCTCCCCTGCATCATCGGCTGGATCCTTGAGGCCCGGCACAACTTCCCGCAACTGGTCACGGGTAATGCTCCCCGCGCGGACCAGGATCAGCTCCTCGCCGGTCGCGTCGACGATCGTCGATGCCGTGGCGCTACGGGGTCCACCCTCCAGGTAAACCTCCACCGAGTCAGACAATTGGCCGAACGCTTCAGCACCAGTAGTGGCCGCCGGAGAGCCGGTGCGGTTGGCGGACGAGACAGCCAACGGTCCGGTGAGGGCCAACAGGTCCAGAGCCATCCGATCATCGGGGACGCGCAGGGCCACCGTCCCGAGAGTGTCACCGAGATCCCAGGTCAGTGAAGGCTGCGCGCGGAAGATTAGGGTCAGCCCGCCGGGCCAGAACGCTTCAGCCAGCTTCCTGGCGTCGGGGTGAACCTCAGCGGCCAGTCCATCCATCGTCTGGATCCGGGGAATCAGCACCGGCGGAGGCATGCTCCTGCCCCGGCCCTTCGACGCCAGCAGGGTGGCGACGGCCTGGGGCGAAAACGCGTCAGCGGCGATGCCGTACACGGTGTCGGTGGGAATCACGACGCACTGGTTGGCCGCGACGGCGCGTTGGGCATGAGCCAATCCGTCGCTGCGCTGGGCTGGATCTGAGCAGTCGTAGCTGGTGGTCACTGCATTATTCTTTCACTGGTGCGCCAGGATTGGCACATTGGGTCCGCACGGCCGACGTGGACCGGTCACGACCGGTGAGATCCTGATGGGTCAGCACTGCTGACCACCGTGGATCGGATGTCAGCAGGGCAGCAATCGCCGGTGCCTGCACCTCGGCGTGTTCCATCACAAAGTACCCGCCGGGGACCAGCAGCCTGGCGGCGCTCAGCGCTGCGGCGGCCGGCAATTCAAGCCCGTCGTCGCCGCCTCCATAGAGCGCGATCCGTGGGTCGTGGTCAGCCACTTCCGGTTCCCGGGGCACCGCGGCCGCCGGAATGTAGGGCGGGTTGGAGACGACGACGTCGAACGACCCGTCCTCCTCCCCCAGTGCGTCCCGCAGGTCTCCGAGGATGAGCGTCACACCGCGGCTGGCCAGGTTGCGTTCGGCCCACGCGTAGGCCAGCGGGCTGTACTCGACCGCGTACACGTCGGCTCCGGGCACCTCGTCGGCGAGGGCGGCGGCGATCGCGCCACTACCAGTTCCGAGGTCAACCACCTTCGGCCGGGTGACCGTCAGCGCATGATCGATCGCAAGCTGCGCCACGGACTCCGTTTCCGGCCGTGGAATGAAAGCGCCGGGACCCACCGCCAACTCGACCCGCCTGAAGTAGGCAATTCCGGTGATGTGCTGCAGCGGTACCCGGCGGCACCGCTCGGCGACCAGATCGAAATAACCCTCCGGGGCTGCGGCCCCGACCAGGGAAAGGGTCTTGACGCGCCCCACCGCTTCCCCGAGCAGATGCGCGGCAAGGAGGTGGGCGTCGACGCCGGGACTGGGCACCCCGGCGTCGGCCAGCAAGGCGGTAGCCCGTCGGAGCGCGTCCTCAAGGGACTCGGCTGGGTCGGTGCTGCCGGACGCCTTTACATCAGGGTTCACCGGGCGCCCGTTCAGTCGTCCTCGCCGATCGCGTCCAGCCGGGACTGTTCATCCATCTCGATTCCCGCCTGGACCACTGCTTCAAGGTCCCCGTTCATGACTGCGTCAAGGTTGTAGGCCTTGTAGCCGGTCCGGTGATCGGCGATGCGGTTCTCGGGATAGTTGTAGGTCCGGATCCGCTCCGAGCGGTCCATGGTGCGGATCTGGGATTTACGGATATCCGAGTTCGCCGCATCGATCTGCGCCTGCTGATGGGCGAGGATGCGGGAGCGAAGCACCCTCATGCCTGCCTCACGGTTCTGCAACTGGGACTTTTCATTCTGCATGGCCACCACGATGCCCGTGGGAAGGTGGGTGATCCGCACGGCGGAGTCGGTGGTATTCACTGACTGGCCACCCGGGCCTGAGGACCGGTAGACGTCAATCTTGAGATCGTTCTGGCTGATTTCCACTTCCTCGGGCTCGTCGACCTCCGGCAGGATGAGGACTCCGGCCGCTGACGTGTGGATCCTGCCCTGCGATTCGGTGACCGGAACACGCTGGACCCGGTGCACGCCCCCCTCGAACTTGAGGCGGGCGTAGACGCCCTCCCCCGGCTCGTTCGAGGAGCTCTTGATCGCCATCTGGACATCCTTGTAGCCGCCGAGGTCGGACTCGTTGGCCGAGATGATCTCGGTCTTCCAGCCGCGCGACTCGGCGTACCGGGTGTACATGCGGAGCAGGTCGCCGGCGAACAGTGCTGCCTCGTCGCCGCCTTCGCCGCCCTTGACTTCGATGATGACGTCGCGGCTGTCGTTGGGGTCACGAGGAATCAGGAGGCGGCGCAGCCGTTCCTGGGCTGCGGCAAGCTGTTCCTCGAGTATGGGAACCTCGGCGGCGAACTCGGGATCATCGGCCATTTCCTGGGCGGCCTCAAGATCGTCCTTGAGCGCTTCCCACTTGGTGTGCGCGTCGACAATGCCGCTCAGCTCGGCGTACCTGCGGCCGAGCTTGCGGGCCAGCACCTGGTCTGAGTGCACTGCCGGATCGGAGAGCCGTAGCTGTAGCTCGGCGTGCTCGTCGAGCAGGTTCTGGATCGACTCAAACATCTGGAAAATACCTCTTTCAAACGAATTCCATTCAACACAAATAACCATTTTTGGGCGAATTACCCGTCATTTGTGTTGACTCGATTGGTTTAGCTCGATTGGTTAAGCACAGCCGCCCACGCACCGTCCGGCGAACCGGTAGGGCGTGGGCGGCTGGTGGCTAGCTAGTCGTCGTCGTTCTTGGAACCCAACGTGGTCTTCTGGACCTGCATCAGGAACTCGACGTTCGACTGGGTTTCCCGGATCTTGTTGGTCAGCAGCTCAAGCGACTGCTGCTCGCCCAGTCCGGAAAGGACCCGGCGCAGCTTCCACATGATCTTGACCTCGTCCGGGGAGAGCAGCTTCTCTTCACGGCGGGTACCGGACGCATTGACGTCCACCGCGGGGAAGATCCGCTTGTCGGCGAGGTTCCGGGACAGGCGGAGCTCCATGTTGCCGGTGCCCTTGAACTCCTCGAAGATGACCTCGTCCATTTTGGATCCGGTCTCGACCAGTGCCGTGGCGAGAATGGTGAGTGAGCCACCATTCTCGATGTTCCGTGCTGCACCGAAGAAACGCTTCGGCGGATAGAGCGCCGCCGAGTCGACACCACCGGAGAGGATACGACCCGAGGCCGGAGCCGCAAGGTTGTAGGCACGGCCGAGGCGGGTCATCGAATCGAGGAGCACCACCACGTCCATTCCCATCTCAACGAGGCGCTTGGCGCGTTCGATCGAGAGTTCGGCAACAGTGGTGTGGTCATCGGCCGGACGGTCGAAGGTGGAGGCAATGACCTCACCCTTGACCGTGCGCTGCATGTCGGTGACTTCCTCAGGGCGTTCGTCGACCAGCACCATCATGAGGTGGACCTCAGGATTGTTGATGGTGATCGCGTTTGCGATGGCCTGCAGGATGAGCGTCTTGCCCGCCTTGGGCGGGGAGACGATCAGGCCACGCTGGCCCTTGCCGATGGGTGCCACCAGGTCGATGACGCGGGGGCCAATCTTCTTGGCTTCGGTCTCGAGGCGCAGGCGCTCGGTGGGGTACAGCGGGACCAGTTTGGCGAACTCCACCCGGTCCTTGAGTTCCTCGGCAGGCTTGCCGTTGACCGAGGTCACCCGGATCAGCGCGTTGAACTTCTGGCGGGTGTTGCTCTGGTTCTCGCCGTCGCGGGGTGCGCGGATGGCGCCGACCACTGCGTCACCCTTGCGCAGGTTGTGCTTCTTGACCTGTGCCAGGGAAACATAGACATCGTTGGGGCCGGGCAGGTAGCCGGAGGTCCGCACGAACGCGTAGTTTTCCAGGACGTCCAGGATGCCAGCGACCGGCAGCAGGACGTCGTCCTCGGTGATCTCGACGTCGTCGACCTCGGGGTTCTGGGTGCGGTTGCGACGACGGTCGTTGCGGTCGCGGAACCGGCTGCCGCGGTCGTTTCCGTTGCTCCGGTCGTTGCCGCGATCGTTGCCGCGGTCATTTCCGCGATCATTTCCGCGGTCGTTCCCGCGGTCGTTGCTGTTGTTGCTGCCGTTGTCGTCACGGGAGTTGCGGTTGCGGCGGTTACGGTTGCGTCCGCGGCCGTCATCGTCCCGGTTGTCGTTACCCCGGTTGTCGTTGTTCCGGTTCTCTGAGTTCTCAGTCCGGTTGGTGTCGTTCCGGTTGTCGTTGCGGGTGCGCCCGCCACGATCGTTGCGGTTGCCCGAGTCATTCTGCTCGGACGAGTCAGTGGTTGAATCCCCCGCACCCTGGTTGGCTCGATCGCCACCACGAGAGGAATCGTCAGCCGACACCGTCTCGGCGGAGTCGTTACCTGCTGCGTCGGTGCGTTCCTCGCCGCGACGGCCGCGTCGGTTTTCACGGGGTGCGCGTCCGCGGGACCGCTCGCTGCCGTCACGAGCACCGTTGTCACGGCCGCTGGCGTCGCGGCTGTCGTTGTCCCGGTTGTCATTGTTGCGGGAGTCATTGTTGCGGCTGTCATCGCCAGCGGAGGCGTCAGCCGTCTCGGGCTGGGCGTCTGGGGCGGGCAGGCTCACGACGCCGTCGGAACCGGCGCGCCGGTTCCGGTTGCGGGTGCGTGATGGGCGTTCGGTCTGCTCCGGTGCGGCGGCCTCGCTGTCCTGCGCAGTGTCAGCGTCGCTGCTGGCTGCCCGGCCCGAGGACCGGCGTGAGGACCGGGTTGAACCGTTCGACTGGCCGGAATCCGCCTGGGCAGCTCCGTTTCCCTCGGCCGGTGCGGCGTCTTTGGGGCGGTCGGCAACCGCTGAACCACGCTGATGATCTGAGATGGCTGAGACCAGGTCGCCTTTGCGCATCCTGGATCCGCCGGTGATACCCAGCTGACCGGCAAGAGCTTGGAGCTGGGCGAGCTTCAGTCCGGCAAGGCCGGAGCTTTTGGAAGCGGGAGCGTCGGCAGTGCCGGCGTTTGATGTGTCCACACCTGACAACAGGTCAGTGGTTTCAGTCACGAAGGATCCTTCCCCCTCGTCGGGCGGTCCAACTCTGATGTGGACCGCGTTTGGTTAGCCCTGCCGACGTAGACGAACTGGTCGGAAAGGGTTCGGTCCTGCCGGAAGAGTCCGGCCTGGCCGTCTGTGCTAGGAACCTTCGGAAGTAAGTAGGCTTTCGGTTTATCTTCAAACCGCTGGTGCCTGTTAGTTTCTGGGAGGTTACACCGGAGGTGACGCGACTGCTGAAAACTATGCAGCTTTGCGGCGGTCAAAAGGAATTGACGGCCAGATCAGCAGGATACGGTTCATTCCGTTGGTGCATCTCCAGTTTAGCACCCTCAAAGACCGCATCCACCCGATGAACACGCCAGTGGGCCCGCACTTCGCTCGACAGCGAAGGGGGTCATCGGCTTCCAATCCTTACCGATTGGTGGATTCATCAAGCACGGTCCTCACTTTCGGGAGCGCACGCTTCACCCGATCAGCCAGGCTTACACCGTCCTCGGCCTCCAGCCACTCCAGCATCTGGCTCCGGAAGAGAGCAAACCCTATCGATGACAACACTGCGGAGGCAGTCGCCTCAAATCCCCGTGAGACGAGCGCCGCCGCTATCTCCTTCTGCCAGCGGGCTTGTTTGGCCAATTCCCGCCCGGTCAAGGACAGCTCTGAATCGATGATCTGCTGTCGGCGCCGCAACGAAACCCGCGCCGGCTCTATCGTCTGCGCCAATCCCACCAGGACCTGATCCATCAGCACCCCGGCTGACACCGGCCCCGTGGAGGTGGCGATGGTATCAAGCATCAGGGGCAGGAGCTCGTCGTCGTCGGCAAACAAGACCTCATCCTTATCCGGAAAGTACCGGAAGAAGGTCCGCGCAGTCACTCCTGCCCGAGCGGCGATATCGTCGACAGTCGTTGCCGTGTAGCCATCCTTGTCAAAGAGGACAAGTGCGGCGTCGACCAGGCGACGTCGGGAATCTTCGGGCCAGCGGGGCATCCACCCACCCTACCCTTGTGTTACAAACTGACATCATTTACCATGAAGTTATGACAGCTTCTGACATCACTTCTCCTGTCGTTCTACTGACCGGTCCTACCAGCGGGATCGGTGCAGCCATGCTCCACCACCTGATGTCACATCCAACCCGGCCCCAGATCCTCCTCCTCTCGAGGGACACTCCGGCCCTGAAGGATGCCGCCACCAAAGTACGCAGTGCCGGTCTCACCGCCCACAGCATTCCGGTCGACCTTGCCGACCTCGGCAGCGTTCGGCGCGCTACCGACCAGGTGGCAGCATTGGTTCGCTCGGGGGCCGTCCCACCAATCGACGCCGCCATCCTCAATGCCGGAGCACAGTTCAGCGACCGTCGGCACACCGGCGAGCAAGGGTATGAGCTGACGTTTACGATCAACGTGGTTGTCCAACATCTACTGCTCCTTGGACTCCAGCCACTGCTTGCCGCTGCGGGGCATGTGGTACTCCTGGGATCGTCCACCCATCGTGGCAAACGCGAATCCTTCAACCTGGTGCCCGATCCGCACTGGCAGGAACCCCCTCTGATGGCCACCGCGAGCCAGTCGTCGGCGGGAGACACCCACCCTTCGCTGGAGCGGGAGCAGGGTGGCGTCGCCTACGCCACCAGCAAACTTGCTCTTGTCACGCTCTCCCATCGCTGGGCCGCCCGTCTCGCGGAGGAAGGGCAACGGCTCAATACCTACGATCCAGGGCTTGTTCCCGGCACCGGGCTGGGCAATGACATGCCCGGGTACCGGTACTGGGTGTGGAAACATCTCATGCCCGCCATGAGTATCCTCCCAGGCGCGGCACGGCCGATCACCACGGCGCGGCATGCCGTCGCTCTCGCTCTCAGCGATGCTCACGCTACAGTCTCCGGCGGATACGTGGAGATCGGAAAGCTGGCACAGGCAGCCTCCCCACACTGGACGCGTCGAGGCAAGACGAGCTCTGGGATTTTCTTGGCCACGCCGTCGCGCCCCACGACGAGGCGCCGGCAGGCCGCTAGCTGTGCCCGGGGTGAAGGGTGGCGCCGTGGGACTCGACGGCCAGACGAAGGATCCGCCAGTCCTGGTCCTGTCCGGAGGCAGTGGTCAACTCGGCGATCAGCCGCTCGATCTCCGCCGCCTGCTGCTCGCCGACGGCAAAAGCCATCACGGTGGGACCGGCACCAGAGATGACCGCAGGGAAACCCTGCGCCCGGAGCTGGCGCATCAGCGTGGCGCTGGGCAGCATAGCCTGGGCACGGTAGTCCTGGTGCAGCGCGTCCTGGGTGGCATCGAGGAGGAATTCAGGCTGCCGCGACAGCGCGTGGACCAGCAGTGCAGCGCGGCCGGCATTCGCGGCGGCGCTTGAGTGGGAGACGGAGGCGGGAAGGAGTGCCCGCGCCGTCTCCGTCGACAGGCTGCTGGCTGGAATGGCTGCGACAGGGATAATCGACGGATCCACCGGCACCCTGGCGCTGTGGAAAACGCGGCCCTTCTCCCAGGAGATGGCGAGCGCACCCAGCAGGGCTGGTGCCACGTTGTCGGGGTGGCCCTCCAGGGTGGAGCACAGCTGGAGGAGCCCCGCCGGATCCATCCGGTCGGTGTCCGGCAGCAGGAAATTCGCGGCCAGGACCGCTGAGACAATCGCTGCAGCCGAGGAACCCAGTCCCCTGCCGTGCGGGATCAGGTTCTCCGCTTCGAGTTCAAGTCCCGGGCAGCCAAAGCCTGACCGTTCGAGCGTGTCCAGCAGCGTGCGCGCCACCAGGTGGGTTTCATCGGTCGGCAGGTCGCCAGCTCCCTCACCGGTGACCCGCACGGTGACGGCGCCGCTGGTGGTGGTCCGCACCGTGACGGTGTCGAAGAGTGAGACAGCGAGGCCCAGGGTGTCGAAGCCGGGCCCCAGGTTGGCGCTGGTGGCGGGGACCCGGATGGTGGCTGCCTGCCCGGCAGCCACCAGCCGGATACCGCCGGGCAGGCGGCTGATGTCCGGGGAGGGCACCAGGTCACTCACCGGCGGTGCCTTCAAGTCCCAGCGCCGTGGCGACGCTGACAACGTCGAAATCCACTGTGGTGGGCTCAACGTCGGAGCCGTCCGCAGCCTTCAAGGCCCACTGCGGGTCCTTCAGGCCATGGCCGGTCACGGTGATCACCATGGTCTTGCCGACCGGTGCCAACCCTGCGGCATGCTTTTTCAGAAGGCCCGCCACGCCGGCCGCGGATGCCGGTTCGACGAAAACGCCTTCGCGGGCCGACAGCCAGCGGTGCGCCTCGAGGATTTCATCATCGGTGACTGCTTCGATCAGCCCGCCGGACTCGTCCCGCGCCGCGATCGCCTGATCCCAGGACGCCGGGTTGCCGATCCTGATTGCCGTCGCGATGGTGTCGGGTTCGGTGACCGGGTGGCCCTTGACCAGCGGCGAAGCGCCTTCGGCCTGGAAGCCCCACATCACCGGGCGTTTGGTGGCCACCGGGGGGAGGGCAACGCCGTCGGGACCGTGCGGGTTGGTGTACGGCGTCGAGTACTCCTGGTAGCCCTTCCAGTATGCGGTGATATTGCCTGCGTTTCCGACCGGCAGCAAGTGGTAGTCGGGGGCGTCCCCGAGGACATCCACTACCTCGAACGCTGCAGTCTTCTGACCCTCGATGCGTGCAGGGTTCACTGAGTTGACGAGGAACACCGGGTACGCCTCGGCCAGCTTCCGCGCGACGTCGAGGCAGTTGTCGAAGTTGCCGTTGACCTGCAGCAGTTCGGCACCGTGGGCGATGGCCTGGCTGAGCTTGCCCATGGAGATCTTGCCCTCCGGGACCAGCACAGCGCAGGTAATGCCCGCCTTGGTGGCGTAAGCGGCGGCGGAGGCGGACGTATTGCCCGTCGACGCGCAGACCACAGCCTTCGCCCCCGACTCGATCGCAGCGGTGATGGCCATGGTCATCCCCCGGTCCTTGAAGGACCCGGTGGGGTTCATCCCTTCCACCTTGAGGTAGACCTGGGATCCGGTCAGTTCGGACAGGGCCGAGGCAAAGACCAGCGGCGTTCCGCCCTCCCCGAGCGTGATGATCTCCGTAGTCTCCGAAACGGGCAGACGGTCGGCGTATTCGCGGATAACGCCGCGCCATTGGTGAGCCACTTAGGCCCCTTCCACTCGGAGGACACTCGTCACCGAATTGATGACGGCGAGGTCCTGGATCTGTTCTACTGTCGCGGCGAGAGCCGCTTCGGTGGCGCGGTGCGTCACGATGCGCAGTTCCGCCGTGGCCTGGCCTGGAGTATCGGAGGGGTGAATGCTTTGGCGCAGGGTTTCGATGGAGACGCCCTGCTCGGCGAACAGCTGGGCGATCCGCGCGAGGACACCCGGCTGATCGGCCACATCGAGTCCGATCGAATAGCTGGTCCGCACGGCGTCGATGCCCATCGCCGGCACGTGACCGGTGGTGGTTTCGGTGCGGCCCGGCCCGCCCAGCACCATGCGGCGCGCAGCACTGACGACGTCGCCCAGCACCGCCGATGCGGTGGGTGTGCCGCCGGCACCCTGGCCGTAAAACATCAGTTCGCCGGCGTTCTCGGCCTCGATGAACACGGCGTTGAACGCACCGTGGACAGCGGCAAGGGGATGATCGCGGGGCAGCAGGGTGGGGTGAACCCTGACGCTGACACCCTCGGCGCCGGCGCCGTCGGAGTTGTCCCGGGGCAGGAGCTCGGCGATCGCGAGGAGCTTGATGACAAAGCCGGCATCCTTCGCGGCAGCGATATCGGCGGCGGTCACCTTGGTGATGCCCTCGCAATACACATCCTCCAGCGCAAAGCGGGTGTGGAAGGACAGCGACGCGAGGATAGCGCCCTTCGCGGCGGCGTCGTGGCCCTCGACGTCGGCGGTGGGGTCGGCTTCCGCGTACCCCAAACGCTGCGCCTCTTTGAGGGCATCGTCGAACTGGGCGCCGGTGGTATCCATCTGGTCCAGGATGAAGTTGGTGGTGCCGTTGACAATGCCGAGGACCCGGGTGATGCGGTCGCCGGAGAGGCTGTCCCTGATGGGGCGCAGGATGGGGATGGCCCCGGCCACGGCTGCCTCATAGGAGAGCTGGACCTGAGCGGCGTCGGCCTTCTCGTACAGGGTAGGACCATCGAGCGCCAGCAGTGCCTTGTTGCCGCTGACCACCGTTGCCCCATGGTCGATGGAACGCAGGATCAGCGACCGGGCGGGTTCAATTCCGCCCATCAGCTCAATCACTATGTCGGCGTCCTCAACCAGCGAGTCCGCGTCAGTGGTGAAGAGCTCCCGCGGCAGGTCGACGTCGCGGGGCGCGTCGATGGTGCGTACCGCGATGCCGGTCAGTTCCAGCCGAGCGCCGGTGCGGGCCGCAAGTGCCTCGGCGTCCTCGAGGAGGATCCGCGCCACTTGCGAACCCACGTTGCCGCAGCCCAGCAGGGCAACCTTCAGGGTGGACATGGCGCCGGTGTTCGAAGCTGTATCAGGTGAAATGGTGTCACTCCTGCAATCAGTTGGTGGTGCGGGGGATGTCGCGAGCCAGCAGGTCATCCTCGGTTTCGCCGCGCACGATCAGCCGTGCGCGGCCGTCCCGGACGGCGACCACGGGTGGCCGGGCCACCCAGTTGTAGTTGCTGGAGAGTGCCCAGCAGTAGGCGCCGGTGCCGGGAACAGCAAGGAGGTCGCCCGCGTCGGTATCCTCGGGGAGGTAGACATCCCTGACCACGATGTCGCCACTCTCGCAGTGCCGGCCCACTACCCGGGAGAGCACGGGGGTGGCAGCTGAGGTGCGGGAGGCCAGCGCCGCCGAGTAGTCGGCGTCGTAGAGGACCGGCCGGGGATTGTCACTCATACCGCCGTCGACTGACACATACCGGCGCGGCTGGGTGGCAGCACCGTCGACGTCGACCTGAACCGTTTTGGTGGTCCCGGCCGTGTACAGGCTGAAGGTTGACGATCCAACGATCGCGCGGCCCGGCTCGATGGAGATCCGCGGGACCCGCAGGCCCAGTTCCGCGCAGGTGGAGCGGACGACGTCGGCCATCGCCGCGGCAATCTCCGCCGGGGGGCGGGGCTTGTCGGTCTCGATGTAGGCAATGCCGTAGCCGCCGCCGAGGTCCAGTTCGGGGAGTTCGATCCCGTGACGGTCCCGGACCTGCGCGAGGAACGCCAACAGTCTGCGCGCGGCAAGTTCGAAACCCTCGGACTCGAAGATCTGCGACCCGATGTGGCAGTGGACGCCCAGCAGGTTGACCGACTGGTGATTCAGCGCCGCGGCGACGGCCTGCGTGGCGGGCGAGGCGCCGTCGTCGGCCAGGGACAGCCCAAACTTCTGGTCCTCGTGGGCGGTTGCGATGAACTCGTGGGTGGACGCGTGGACGCCCGGGGTGAGCCGGAGCATCACGTTCGCTGTGATCCTGCGGGCGGCGGCGAGAGCGGCGAGGCGTTCCAGTTCGGGGAGACTGTCCACCACGATACGACCCAGGTTCAGGTCGAGCGCCCGGCCCAGCTCGGCGTCGGATTTGTTGTTCCCATGCAGCCCAAGGTGTTCGCCGGGAATTCCGGCGCGCATCGCAATGGCGAGCTCCCCGCCGGAGCAGGTATCAAGGCGCAGGCCCTCCTCGGCAACCCAGTGGGCCACTTCGGTGCAGAGGAAGGACTTGCCCGCATAGTAGACGTCCACTCCCCCGCACAGGTCGGCGAAAGCAGCGTTGAACGCGTCCCTGAAGCTGCGCGCCCGGGTCCGGAAGTCGTCCTCGGACACGACAAACAGCGGCGTACCGAACTGCTCAGCGAGGTCACTGACGCTCAGACCGCTGATCGTCAGCTCGTCGCCGTGACGGTCCACGTCACGGGCCCACAGGTCACTGTTCAGCCGGTTGACGTCGTCGGGGTAGCTCAGCCAGCCGGGAGCCAGCGGCGAAGCCTTTCCCACGCTCACATCCGCTCCGGTGCCGACACGCCGAGGAGGCCCAGACCGTTGGCAAGGACCTGCTGGGTGGCGTTGTTGAGCCACAGCCGGGTGCGGTGCAGATCGGTGACCGGCTCATCGCCCAGCGGCGCGATCCGGCAGGCGTCATACCAGCGGTGGTAGGTGCCGGCGATGACTTCGATGTGGCGGGCGACGCGGTGTGGTTCGCGGAAGGCCGCGGCCTGCGCCACCATGCCGGGGAACTGGCCGAGCGCCGCCAGCAGTTCGCCCTCCGTGGGGTGGCTGAGTTCGGAGGCGTCGAACGCGCTGGTGTCCACCCCTGCTGCGGCTGCGTTGCGCTCCACTGCGTGGGTCCGGGCGTGGGCGTACTGGACGTAGAAAACCGGGTTGTCGTTGGTGCGCCGGGTCAGCAGGTCCAGGTCGATGTCGATGTTGGAGTCCGCCGAGAAGCGGGCGAGGGTGTACCGGGCGGCGTCGACCCCGACGGCGTCAACCAGGTCCTCCAGCGTCACGACGGTTCCGGCCCGCTTGGACATCCTGACGGGGACGCCGTCCTTCATCAGGTTGACCATCTGGCCGATGAGGACCTCGACAGTGTCAGGGTTATCACCGAGTGCTGCAGCGGCGGCCTTGAGCCGGGCCACGTAACCGTGGTGGTCGGCGCCGAGCATGATGATGTTCAGGTCGAAACCGCGGCGGCGTTTGTTGACGAAGTAGCCGATGTCGCCGGCAATATAGGCGGGGGCACCGTCGGACTTGATGACCACCCTGTCCTTGTCATCGCCGAACTCGGTGGACCGCAGCCACCACGCGCCGTCCTCAAGGAACAGGTTCCCTGAGGTTTTCAGCTGCTCCAGCAGGCCCTCGACGAAGCCGTCCTGGAAGAGGGAATGCTCATGGAAGTAGACATCGAAATCGACGCCGAAATCATGCAGTGACTTCTTGATGTCACCGAACATCAGATCGACACCCAGTTCGCGGAACCGCTCAACCGATTCGGCCTGGTCGAGCTCAAGGATCGCTGGATCGAGGACCAGGACGCGTGCCGCAATGTCGTCAATGTAGGCGCCGCCGTAGCCGTCCTCGGGAGACGGTTCGCCCTTGGCGCTCGCCCAGAGGGAGCGGGCGAACCGTTCAATCTGGGCGCCGTGGTCGTTGAAGTAGTACTCCCGGGTCACGTCGGCGCCCTGGGACTGGAACAGCCGGGCCAGCGCGTCTCCGACGGCTGCCCAGCGGGTACCGCCCAGATGAATGGGACCGGTGGGGTTCGCCGACACAAATTCGAGGTTGATTTTGGTGCCGCCCATGAGCGCGCTGGTACCGAAGGCGGTGCCGGCCTCGACAATGGAACGCGCCAGCTCGCCGGCGGCAGCGGCGTCGAGGGTGATGTTCAGAAAGCCGGGGCCAGCGATGGCGACACTCTTGACGCCGATGAGCTGCTCCAGGCGGCCGCTGAGAATCTGGGCAAACTCACGGGGGTTCATCCCCGCCTGCTTGGACAGCTGGAGGGCGATATTGGTGGCCCAGTCCCCGTGTTCCCGGCTCCTGGGGCGCTCAACCCGCACCTCCGACGGAAGGTCGACGTCGAATTCGCCAGCGGCGACCGCGTCTTTGAGGCAGGAGGAAATGGCGGCAGAGAGTTCTTCAGGAGTCACCCTTCCAGCATAACGGGGCGCGCCGCTGCGGCAGTTTCTGTGACGCCACGCCCCCGGGCGACCCCGCACACAGGGTCTGGTCCGGCGGGGTTTTCGTCGGAGGGCGCTTCCCTGATAAGCTCAGTGAGTCCCAATTCGGGGCCGGTCTAACCGGTTATCCGCCTTCGTAGCTCAGGGGATAGAGCGTCTGCCTCCGGCGCAGAAGGTCGTAGGTTCGAATCCTATCGAGGGCACAGAACAACCCCCAGATTTCAGCGAAATCTGGGGGTTGACTGCTTTAACCGAGCGGAATCCCGGCCGTCCGCCAGGCGTAGAGGTCCCTCAGCAGGGCAATCTCGGCCAGGTGATGGATCATTTCCCGGTTGATGTGAAGAATGAGGGATCCCATCGGCGCCGCCGCGAAATCGTGCTCCGCCGGTCCGACCGGCCGTTCCAGGCCGGCTGCATCAAGCGACGCGACGCCGGCCATCCACTGGGAGTACAACCCATCCAGCCGCTCCAGCGCCCCCAGCCGCGGTTCCGGGAAAGTCAAACGTCTCATAGTCAATCGGCTCACCTCCGAAGTGGTGTCCCACCCGCGCTCCGAGCACTCCCACCATCAGGTGACCCAGCCGCCAGGCAATGGTGGTCACCGGCGCCGGCACCGGTTCCGGATACTCAAAGTCAAGGGTGAGGGCACCGCCACCCAACTGCCGGGCGGCGGTGCCCGTGCCGCGGGTGCGGAGGCTCCAGCAGCCGGGCACCGGTTCCCACAGATATTCGTCGTCGGTCGGGCCCGCCAACCGTGGGCGTGCCTGCTCTTCCCAGTGCCACTGCAGCTGCTGCACGAGCTCGTCCTTGTGGTTCATGTGCCCAGTGTAGAAGCGATTCAGGACAGTTTCTGACCTCGTTGAGGAGTAGTTTGATGACATGTTGGAAACTTCGGCGCGGCTGCTCCAGCTGCTCTCCCTGCTTCAGTTGCGCCGGGAATGGACCGGTTCGGCGCTCGCGGACCGCATGGATGTCACCGAGCGCACCGTGCGTCGGGATATCGGCAAGCTCCGCACGCTGGGCTATCCCATCCATGCGTCGCCAGGGGTGGCCGGGGGCTACCAGTTGGGCGCGGGCGCGCAACTGCCCCCGCTGCTGCTCGACGATGACGAGGCGCTCGCCGTCGCCCTCGGCCTGAGCGCCGTCACGGCAAGCCCCGTGGCCGGGATCGGCGAGGCATCAGTGCGGGCCCTGACCAAACTGGAGCAGGTGCTTCCCAGCCGGCTTCGTCCGCGTTTCGCAGGGCTGCGCAGCGCTGTCACCCGGATGGCGGCCGTCAGCACCCCGGTCCGGCCGGAGATCCTTACCGCGCTCTCCGCCGCAATCACAGAACGGCGCACCGTGGTCTTCAGGTACGCCCGCCAGGACGGGGAATCGTCGCGACGGATCGTCGAACCCTATCGGCTTGTTGACACCGGCAGGCGTTGGTATCTGGTGGCCTGGGATGCCACGCGGGAGGATTGGCGGACGTTCCGCGTGGACCGGTGCCAGAGTGTGCCCGCCCAGCGGGACAGGTTCACCCCCCGTCCGCTCCCCGCCCGGGATCTCGCGCTCTATGTGCAGCAGTCGATCACGCGCTCGCCATACAAGTACGACGTCGTCGTCCGGCTCACGGGGAACATCAGCGAGGTGTCGCAGAAAGTGTCCCCGGACACGGCTGAACTGCAGAGCGACGGCGAGGAGCATACCCTCATGCGGGCAGGCTTTGATTCGCTCGACTGGCCGCTGATGCATCTTGTGGCACTGGACCTCGAATTCGAGATTCTCGAGCCCCCGCTGATGCGTGAGCGGGCACGGTTGGCGGCGGAACGCCTCACCCGGGCCTCGGGAGATAGTCCTACCGCCTAGAATTGGTACCCATCATGGCACTGACTATTTCCTATCCCCCTGAACTCCCGGTTTCCGAGCGCCGCGCCGACATTATGGCTGCCATCGCCGCCAACCAGGTGACGATCATTGCCGGCGAAACCGGGTCCGGCAAGACCACCCAGATTCCGAAGATGTGCGTGGAGCTGGGACTTGCCGACAGGGGTCTGATCGGCCATACCCAGCCCCGCCGTCTCGCCGCCCGCACTGTGGCCGAACGCATTGCCGAGGAACTTGGCGTCTTGGTGGGCGCCGAGGTCGGTTTCCAGGTGCGGTTCACCGGTGAGGTGAGCCGCAGCACCAAGATCAAGCTGATGACTGACGGAATTCTGCTGGCCGAGATCCAGCACGACCGGCTGCTGAAAAAGTACAGCACCATCATCATCGATGAAGCCCACGAACGCAGCCTTAACATCGACTTCATCCTGGGCTACCTGAAACGGATCCTGCCGCAGCGGCCCGATCTGAAGCTCATCATCACCTCGGCCACGATCGACCCTGAACGCTTCGCCGCGCACTTCGCCGCCGACGAGGCAGTGACCGTCAAGCAACCGGCGCCGATCATCGAGGTCTCAGGGCGCACCTATCCGGTCGAAATCCGGTACCGTCCGTTGAGCCAGCCAGCCGGCGAGGCAGACGACAGCGCTGATCCGGGTGACCAGGAGGAAGACCGGGACCCACTGGACGCCGTCTGCGACGCTGTCGACGAACTGGCCAGGGAAGCCCCCGGCGACATTCTGGTGTTCTTCTCCGGCGAGCGCGAGATCCGCGACGCGGCAGATGCCCTCCGCGCCCGGGTGCAGGTCAACCCACGGCTCACGGGGACGGCTATTCTGCCGCTGTTCGCCCGGCTGTCGCTGCAGGAACAGCACCAGGTCTTCAAACCATCGGGGCCGGGGCGGCGCATCATCCTCGCTACCAACGTCGCCGAAACCTCGCTGACCGTCCCCGGCATCAAGTACGTCATTGACACCGGAACCGCCCGCATTTCGCGCTACTCGCACCGCACGAAGGTGCAGCGGCTGCCGATCGAGCGCGTCTCCCAGGCTTCGGCCAACCAGCGCTCCGGCCGGTGTGGCCGCGTGTCGGACGGTATCGCGATCCGCCTGTATTCCCAGGAGGACTTCGAGGCCCGCCGCCCGTTCACCGACCCGGAGATCCTGCGCACCAACCTGGCGGCCGTCATCCTCCAGATGACCGCCATGGGCGTCACCCGCGGGCCCAAGGATGTCGCCGATTTCCCGTTCGTCGAACCGCCTGACTCCAAAGCCATCAACGACGGTGTGACCCTCCTGAAGGAGCTCGGGGCGCTCGAGGCGTCGGGCGGAATCTCCCCCGTGGGCCGCAAGCTCGCCCAGCTCCCCGTGGACCCCCGTCTGGGTCGCATGATTGTCGAGGCTGGCGAGCGCGGTTGCGCCAAGGAAGTGATGGTCCTCGCTGCGGCGCTCACCATCCAGGATCCGCGGGAGCGGCCGCAGGCGGATCAGGGTTCGAAGCTGCAGACCGCGACGGCGATGCACAAGCGGTTCCACGACGAGAACTCCGATTTCACCGGGTATCTGAACCTGTGGCGTTACCTGCAGGAGAAGCAGAAGGAACTGTCTTCCACCCAGTTCCGCAAACTGTGCCGCAACGAGTTCATCAACTACCTACGTGTGCGTGAATGGCAGGACCTGTTCGCCCAGCTCCGTCAGCTGGCCAAGCCGCTGGGCATCACCCTCTCCCCCGACCCGGTGGATCCGGTCGGCAACGACACTGCCATCCACATCAGCCTGCTCGCTGGGCTGCTGAGCCACATCGGGCTCTACGACCAGCGCAAGCGCGAGTACGCCGGAGCACGCGGCACCCGCTTCGCTGTCTTCCCCGGCAGCGCCCTCTTCAAAAAATCCCCGGACTGGGTGATGGCCGCCGAACTGGTGGAGACGTCCAGGCTCTGGGCCCGGGTGGCAGCCAAATTCGATCCGCTGTGGGCCGAGGAGGTGGCGCCGCACCTGGTCAAACGCAGCTACAGCGAGCCACACTGGTCCCGCAAGATGGGCGCCGTCATGGCTCACGAGAAAGTGACCCTGTACGGTGTGCCGATCGTCCCGCAGCGCCGGATCAACTACGGTCGGATCGACCGTGAGCTGGCGCGGGAACTGTTCATCAGGCACGCCCTGGTGGAGGGCGACTGGAAGACCCACCACAAATTCTTCCACCGCAACAAGGCGCGCCTGGCGGAGATCGAGGAGCTGGAGAACCGGCTGCGGCGCCGCGACCTGATGGTCGACGACGAGACCCTCTTCGAGTTCTACGACACGCGGGTGGGCCCCGAGGTGGTGTCCGAACGGCACTTCGACTCGTGGTGGAAGGACACCCGCCGCCTGCAGCCCGACCTGCTCGACTTCCTCCCCGGCGACCTGCTCGCGGACAACAGTGACCTTGACGAGTCGGCTTTCCCCAAAATCTGGCACCAGGGAAGTTTCGACCTCCCCCTGAGCTACGAGTTCTCCCCCGGCGTGCAGGGTGCGTCCGACGGCGTCACGGTGAAGATTCCGGTGGTGTTCCTGAACCAGCTCGACGCCAGGCCCTTCCACTGGCAGATTCCCGGGCTACGGGTGGAACTGGTGACCGCCCTGATCAAATCGCTGCCCAAGCAGGTCCGCAAGAACTTCATTCCCGCCCCCGATGTAGCCCGCAGTGCTGTCACCGCACTGAACGCCGACTTCGACCCGGCGAGTGACGATCTTGAGCACTCCCTTGAACTGGTGCTGCGCCGGATGAAGGGCCACATCATCGAGCCCGGGTCGTGGAACCGCAGCGTCCTGCCCGATCACCTGCTGATGAGCTTCCAGGTGGTCGACGGCAAAGGGCAGATCCTCGATGAGGGCACCGATCTGCCAGCCCTCCAGGAGCGGCTCGCGCCTCAAACACGCCGCGCCATCGCCGAGTCACTCGGTGCCACGCCAGCGTCCACCCGAACGGCGAAGGCCCCCGCTCGCGGGACGCCGGCTGCCGGGTCCCCGCCGGCGACGTCCGGGCCGTCCGGGCTGGCGAGCACCAGGGAGATCGGGATCACCGAACGCTCTGGACTCACGGCGTGGACCTTCGGCGACATCCCCCGCCACGTGGCAAGGAACGTGAACGGGCACACAGTGACCGGGTACCCGGCGCTGACCGATGAGGGAACCGCCGCGGGGCTGGCAGTCTTCCCCAATCCCGCAGAGCAGGGCGCCGCCATGCGCGACGGGGTCATCAGGCTCCTCGCCGTGCGTGTTCCCAGCCCGGCCAAGTATGTCCTGGAGCACCTTAGCAACGCCGAGAAGCTCACCTTCAGCCAGAACCCGCACGGCAGCGTCGCTGGATTGATCGAGGACTGCACGCTCGCCGCCGTCGACAAGTTGACGCCCGAAACCCTGCCGTGGACCGAGGCGGAGTTCACTTCCCTTTACGAGAACGTCAGGGCCGAACTCATCGACACGGTGTTCACGGTGACCGCCACGGTGGAGAAAATCCTGTCCAGTACCCGACGGATCGAAAAGCAACTCAAGGGCACCACCAGCCTCGCCTTGATCACCGCGCTGAACGATGTCCGAAGTCAGCTGGAACAGCTGGTCTACCCCGGCTTTGTTGCGAAGACCGGGTATGCCCAGCTGAGCCACCTGCCCCGCTATTTGTCAGGGATCGAGACCCGCCTCGCGAAGCTGGCCGGCAACGTCCAGCGCGATTCGTTGGGGACCGCCGCGGTCCAGCGCCTTGAGGACGAGTACGACGACGCCGTCGCCGCCCTCGTCCCAGGCAGCAGGAAAACCCCTCCCGCCCTGTTGAAGGTGCGCTGGATGCTTGAGGAGCTGCGCATCAGTCTGTTCGCCCAGGAGTTGGGCACCGCCTACACCGTGTCGGAGAAGCGGATCCGCGCTGCCATCGGCGAGGCGATGGCAGCGCGGACCGGCGTCAGCTCAGCGGCCAGGTAGCCTGCAGGTTAGCCGGCATCGGGAACAAACTCTCCGTGCCCGGCCGATCGGAGCGCGTCCCGCAGGGCGTTGGCGTTGGCATCGAGGGCGGCCGGGTCCGGGTTGTGGTCGACTGCATGCACGTCGAAGTCCTTGGCGCTCTGCGTGGGCCAGACGTGGACATGCAGGTGCGGCACCTCGTAACCCTCCATCAGCACGCCCACGCGCTTAGGGGCGAATGCTGCTGTCTGCGCCTTCGCGATGGTCTGCGCTACCGCCATCACCTTGCCCAGCAGTTCCGGTTCCGCCTCCACCCAGTGCGTCACTTCTTTGCGTGGCAGCACCAGGGTGTGTCCATCGGTCAGCGGCGCGATCGTGAGGAACGCGACGACGTCGTCGTCCTTCCAGATAAACCGGCCCGGAATGTCGCCGTCGATGATCTTGGTGAAGAGGGTACTCATTCACTAACTCCTTGCTTCTCGGGGGCTCGGTCAGGCGCCCGTGGCGACGGGTAGATCCGACCGGGAGGACCACTGCGACCAGGACCCCGGATAGAGCGCGGCGGAATACCCGGCAATCTCCAGGGCAGCGATCTGGTGGGCCGCGGTGATCCCCGACCCGCAGTAGACGGCGACGTCGACGCTGTCGCTGACCCCCAGCGCTTCGAAGCGCCGGCGAAGGTCGGCAGGAGTCTTGAACCGTTGGTCCAGGGCGAGGTTTTCCGTGGTTGGCGCACTGACCGCACCGGGAATGTGGCCCGCTTTGGGATCCAGCGGCTCGATCTCACCACGGAACCGCTCGCCAGCACGGGCGTCGAGCAGCACGCCGTGTTCGGCGATTGACCGGACCTGAGCAATATCGGTGACCGTCATCGACCCGGGATTCAGTGCCACTTCACCGAGGCAGTGCTGTTCCTCGCCGCCCTCAGTGCCGTAACCGGCACCGGTCCAGGCGGCAAGCCCGCCATCGAGCAGATGTACCGACTCCAGGCCTGCCCAGCGCAGCAGCCACCAGAGGCGGGCCGCTGAGGTGTTGCCTGAATTGTCGTACGCCACCACCACGTCGCCGTCATTGATACCCCATTGGCGGGCAGCTTCCTGCAACCGATCGATCGGGGGAAGTGGATGGCGACCCTCCCGGACCGACGGTTCACCACTGAGGGTAGCGTCGAGGTCAACGTACACTGCGCCGGGTATGTGGGCTGATTGGTAATGACCGTGGCCGTGGGGATCACCCAACGACCAGCGGACATCCAGCAGGACCGTCTGCAGGCCGGAGGTCATCCGGTGCTGCAGGGCCTGCACGTCCATCAGAGTCTTCATCAAGATCTCCTTTTGAATGTGACCGGCAACACTGCCGAGCCTTATGCGCACCAGTCCATCACAGCGCGGGCCGGTACTCCAATCCACAGCCGGACAAGTCTTCGGCCCCCGGAAAGGCAGGCCGGTAGGCTGAACCAGTGAACACCCTAAGCGCCCTCTCCGACCGGTCCTGGGCCGCGGAGGCCATCCGCCGGATCGAAGCCGAGAACAACAGGTCGGCTGACACTCATCTGTATGCGGTTCCCCTGCCGGAGCATTGGGGCGTCGAGCTGTTCCTGAAGGACGAGTCGACCCACCGCACCGGCAGCCTCAAGCACCGGCTGGCCCGCTCCCTCTTCCTGTTTGGACTGGTCAACGGGTGGATCACCGAGAACACCACCATCGTCGAGGCCTCCAGCGGCTCCACAGCAGTCTCCGAGGCCTACTTTGCCCAACTCCTTGACCTGCCGTTCATCGCCGTGATGACCCGGACCACCAGCACGGAAAAGATTGACCTGATCGAACAGTACGGCGGAGCCTGCCACTTCGTTGACCACGCCTCCGAGGTGTACGCCGCCGCCGCCGGTCTGGCGGCCACGGCTGGTGGCCACTACATGGACCAGTTCACGTACGCCGAGCGGGCCACCGATTGGCGGGGCAACAACAACATTGCGGAATCGATCTACGGTCAGCTCACTTTGGAACAGCACCCGATCCCCGACTGGATCGTCGTGGGGGCCGGCACCGGCGGAACCAGCGCGACCATCGGCCGCTATATCCGGTACCAACGCCACAGCACCCGCCTCGCCGTCGTCGACCCGGAGAACTCGGCCTTCTACCCGGCATGGCGTCACCCCGGCACCGCCGCCGCGGGCAGCCCCTCCCGGATCGAGGGCATCGGACGGCCGCGGTTGGAACCCAGTTTTGTGCCCGGCGTCATCGACCACATGATCCAGGTGCCCGACGCGGCCTCGGTCGCGGCAATGCGTCACCTCCGCCAGCTCACCGGCCTCCATGCCGGACCTTCCACGGGAACCAACCTGTGGGGGGTCTGGCAGCTGATCGGTGAAATGATCGCTGAGGGGCGCCGCGGCAGCGTGGTGTCCCTCATGTGTGATGCCGGTACCCGGTACGCGGGCTCGTACGACGACGACGCCTGGCTCTCCGCCCGGGGCCTCGATCCGGGACCGTACACCCGCCACCTTGAGCACTTCTTCGCCACCGGAACCTGGCGGGACTGAACCCGCGCAGATAGCGGCGGTGACGTGAACCGGGTAGAACTGAGTTATGAATGATTCCCTGGTGCTCGGTCCAATGATGCGGTACGTCGACCTGACCTCGGCCAGTATCTGGGTGGAAACCCGGGACGCTGCGCAGGTTAGCGTGACGGCCGGTCAGCAAACCTGGACTGCCCAGACGTTCGGCGTCCACGGCCATCACTACGCCCTGGTCGAAGCTGACGGCCTGGAACCGGGAACCGTCACCGCGTACACGGTGTCGATCGACGGCATCCAGGTGTGGCCCGAGCAAGGGTCAGGGTATCCCCCCTCCATGATCGCCACTCTGGCGCCCGGCAAACCGATCAAGATGGCCTTCGGTTCCTGCCGGACAAGTGTCCCTCACAACGCGGCCGGCAACAGCAAACATGGAGTCGATTCGATGCGCGCGTACGCCCTTAATCTGGCGGCCGGGGTCAACGGGGTGGCCTGGCCCGATTTGGTGGTTTTTCTGGGTGACCAGGTGTACGCCGACGTCACCAGTGACGCCATGCAGGAGTTCATCAAGGCCCGGCGGGATATCGACGAGGAGCCCGGCGAGGAGCTGAAGGATTACGAGGAGTACGCCCACCTGTACAACCTTGCGTGGTCCGATGACGCCAACCGGTGGTTGCTCTCCACCCTGCCCAGCGCGATGATTTTCGACGACCATGACATCCGCGACGACTGGAACACCTCCCTCCAGTGGAAGCACACCATGGAGGCGACTTCCTGGTGGCAGGGCCGCATTGTCTCGGGACTGGCCTCCTACTGGGTGCACCAGCATCTGGGCAACCTCTCCCCCGAGCAGCGTGCGCAGGATGAGATCTGGCAGCTGGTCACCTCGCACACCGGCGACGCCGAACTGGACCTGAGCGACGCCCTGGACGCCTTCGCCGACCGGACCAACCAGGAACCGTCAACCTACCGGTGGAGCTTCAGCCGCGAGATCGGCGACGTCCGGCTGGTGGTCCTCGACTCGCGGGCGGGCCGGGTCCTTGACCCCGCCAAGCGGTCAATCCTTGATGACAAGGAGCTGGAGTGGCTCGACGGCCAGATGCAGGGCGGCTTCCGGCACCTATTGATCGCCACCTCACTGCCGTTCCTGCTGCCCACCGGCCTGCATCACATCGAGGCCTGGAACGAGGCGCTCGCCGACGGTGCCTGGGGCAGTTTCGGGGCGAAGATCGGCGAGAAAATGCGCCGTACCGTTGACCTGGAACACTGGGGTGCCTTCCAGCGGAGCTTCAGGGCCGTGGCCGGCATGGCCGTCGAGGTGGCGGACGGCAAGCGCGGCCCGGCACCCGAGACGGTCACCTTCTTGTCCGGGGACGTGCACTTCTCCTATGTGTCAGAGGTGGAGCGGTCGTCGGGAAGCCGCATCATCCAGGCCGTCTGTTCACCGATCCGCAATCCGCTCCCCCGCGCCATGCGGTTCCTCACCGCCATCCTGTCCTACGGCGTCGCCAGCCCGGTGGGTGCGCTGGTGGCCCGCTCGGCGAAGGTCCCCGATCCGCCGTTCCGCTGGTCGGGGGTGAAGGGCCCCTGGTTCGACAACAATCTGGCGGGACTGCAGGACGGCCCTGATGGCCTGCGGTTCTGGTGGGAGCGTGGAGTGGTGGACGACGGCGATCACCTCTCGCCGCGCCTGGAGGAAGTGGCCACGGTGACGGTGTCGCCGCGGGCCACGCCCTAGAGCAGCACGCTTTCCCCCGGATCGAGATGGCGGAACTCGGTGCCGTAGAGTCCACCGATCCGCGCCACATGGCTCTCCACCAGCTGTAGCCCTCCGTCGTTGAGGAGTGCATCGTGGATCTGGAAGGCACGGGCCGCCCGGACCGACGTCACGAAATCGATCACCTCGCCGGTCTTGGACCAGGGCGCATGGACCGGTACCAGAAGCGTTGACACGTCGATGCCGTGCGGGACGATGAAGGAATCTCCCGGGTGGTAGAGCGACCCGTCGATGAAGTAGCCGATGTTGGCGACCATGGGTATGTGCGGATGGATCAGCGCGTGCTGGCCGCCGAAGGTCTGGACCTCGAACCCGGCGACGCTGTACCGCTGCTCCGGCTCGGCCGTGTGGACCCTGCCGGGTTCGTCGTCGCCGAGCCGCACGGAAAGCGCTGTGGCTACCGTAGCCGGCGCGTAGACCGCCAGGGTGGGGTCATCACGCAGCGCTTCCACCAGACGTTCCTCGTCGAAATGATCGGCGTGCTGGTGGGTGATGAGCACCGCATGCGCACCCGCTAATGCGGTCTCCACTTCGGAAAATGATCCCGGGTCGACGACGAGCACTGCGCCGTCCTTCTCCAGCCGGACACAGGCGTGGGTATATTTGGTGAGCTTCATCGCGTCAGCCTACCGTTGGGCCGCCCCAGCCAACAGAGCCCGGGCCCCACCGCTGGTAATCTTGGTCGCGACAGTCAGTACCACCCGAGCCGTCAGGAGGGGATTCATCAGTGCCACCAGTAGCAGAACCGGCCGCCCGCAAAGGCTCAGAGCAGCGGGTCACGAAGCAGCGTCTTGCGGTCAGTGCAGCGCTCGATGACCTCGACGATTTCGTCAGCACCCAGGAACTCCACCGCCTGCTGCACACGGCAGGACACGCCGTTTCGCTGGCCACCACCTACCGGATCCTGCAGTCGATGTCCGAGGATGGCCTGGTCGATGTGCTGCGGAACGGGGAAGGGGAAGCGGTGTACCGCCGGTGCGACGCCCCGCACCACCACCACCATCTGCTCTGCCGGAACTGTGGACGCGCCGTCGAGATCGAAGCGCCCGCCGTCGAGAAGTGGGCGGCCCGCACCGCCGAGGAGCATGGTTACACCGAGGTGGCCCACACCGTGGAGATCTACGGTCTTTGCCCTGACTGCACTGCCGAGCAGGGCCGGAGCTAGGCCGACTGCAGCTGGACGGGGCCGGATGTGGTGGCTGCTGTGCGGCGGCCACGCTGCCAGCTGATCCCCCGGCAGACCAGGTAGATCACGAAGGAAATGGTTGTCACGTAGGGGCTGATCGGGATTCGCCCGCCCAGAGCCAGCAGAATTCCGCCCACCACTGAGACACAGGCGAAGATTACGCTGAGGAGCACCACAATCCTGGGCGATGACGTCACCTTCAGGGCGGCCGCGGCCGGGGTGATCAGCAGGGCCAGGACCAGCAGCGCACCGACCACCTGAATGGACAGGGCCACTGATACACCGAGCAGGAACATGAACACGATGGAGAGCCCGCGGACCGGCACTCCACGTGCCTCCGCCAGGTCGGCGTCGGCGCTGGCGAAGGTCAGCGGCCGCCAGATTGCTAGCAGTGCCACCATGACGGCGACGGCACACCCCGTCAGGAGGGAGAGCTGGACGTCGTCCACCGACACGATCTGACCGGTCAGCAGGCCAAACTTGTTGGCGGCGCGGCCCTCGTAGAGGGCGAGAAAAAGGATACCCAGGCCCAGACCGAACGGCATGATGACCCCGATGATCGAGTTCCGGTCACGTGCCCTGATCCCCATCACGCCCAGCAGCAGCGCGGCAAGAACTGAACCCACCAGCGAACCGTAGATCACGTTGGCCCCGATGAGCAGCGCGAACGCCGCACCGGCGAAGGACAGCTCGGCGATGCCGTGGACGGCAAACGCCAGGTCCCTCATCATCACGAACGTACCAATCAGTCCGCCCAGCAGACCGAGGACGGCCCCCGCCCACAGCGAGTTCTGCACCAGGGGCAGCAAATCGGAGTAGTTCTCGAAATTGAACAGTGCGGTGAAGATCTCCTGCAGGTCCACTGTCAGTGTCCTTCCGCGTGGTGGTGGGTGGTGTCGTCCGGGAGCCCGACGACGATGATCCGCCCCTTGCTGTGCAGCACCTCAACGTTGCTGTTGTACAACTCGGACAGCACCTCACTGGTCATCACTTCATGCGGCGGACCAACCCTGAATTGTCCCCCCGCCAGGTACAGCACCCGGTCGACATAGTCGATGATTGGATTGATCTCGTGGGTCACAAAGACGACAGCCGAATCGTGGTGATGGCACTGATCGTTGATGAGACCGCTCACCGCCTGCTGGTGATGCAGGTCCAGGGACAGTAACGGCTCATCGCAGAGGAGCACCTGCGGGTTGGTCGCGAGAGCCTGCGCCGCCCGCAACCTCTGCTGCTCCCCCCCGGACAGGCGCCCCACCGGCGCGTCGGCGTAGGAGGAGGCGCCCACCTTATCCAGCAGGGCATCGACCGTGGCGTTGTAGTCCCTGCCGCGCCATCGCAGTCCCCAGCGGTGACCGTCGACGCCGAGCCCCACCAGGTCGCGGGCGCGCAGCGGGGTTTCCGGCGGGAAGGACTTCTGCTGGGGAATGTAACCGATGTCGCGGCTGCCCCGGCGGACCCCGGTCCCGTTGATGGTCGCCGACCCGGAGTCCAGCTGCTGGAGTCCCAGGAGCACCTTCAGGAGACTGGTTTTCCCTGACCCGTTGGGGCCGAGCACCGCAAAGAACTCACCCTTGTGGATATCGAAATCGAGGTCCCGCCAGAGGACCCGGTCACCGAACGAGAGGGACGCCGACCGCAGGCTGACCACCGGCTCGGCGACCGTGCGCTCCGCTGTGAAGGGGTGATGGGGCAAAGCCAGTTGGTTCATCTCCAGCAAGAAATAAGGTGGGCCGGCGGTTTCGCCAACCGTCGATCAGGGGTTGAGGACGGTTTCGATGCCGTCCACATTTGAGGTCATCCAGGACAGGAAGTCTTCCCCTTCAGGCACCGTCTCGGTGAAATTGACGACATCCACCCCTGCCGCGTCCGCTGCGTCGCGAACGGTCTGGGTTTGGGGACTCTCCGTCTGCTCATTATAGGCAAGGAACGCGAGCGATTCGTCCTCCATCAGGGTCATCATGTCGTTCAGGACAGCAACCGATACATCCGACCCTTCCTCGATTGCCTCGCTGTAGTCGCCCGGCGTCGAATTTTCCAGCCCAGCGGCTTCGAGCAGGTAGACGGGCACCGGTTCGGTGATTGCAACCGTCCGGCCCTCAGCAGTTCCGCTGATGTCGGTGAGCCTTTCGGTCAGGACGGTGATGCCAGCGGTGAATTCCCCGACATTGGTGTTGTACGTATCAGCATTGTCCGGGTCGAGTTCGGCAAGTTTGGAACCGATCTCCTCTGCAACGGCGCCCATTGCTTCGAGGTCGTACCACACGTGCTCGTTCACTTCATCATGGGCGTGGTCGTGCTCTTCCTCTGCCGGGTCCTCGGCATCGGAGTCCTCCGCATGTGCCTCCTCGAAGCCTTCGATACCTGATTCGCTGACGGCCGAGATGATGAACTCGTGGTCGAGTTCCACCTCGTCGGCCAGGCGGTGGAGGAACGGATCGTAGCCGCCGCCATTTTCGATCAACAGTTGCGCCTCGGAGACCACCAGCTTGTCCTGGACCGTCGCCTCGTAGGAGTGCGGGTCCTGCGACAGGCTGTCCACAATCGACGTGACCGACACGTTGTCGCCTCCAATGGTCTGGGCAATATCGCCGTAGACGTTGGTGGAGGCGACAATCTGGATGCCGTCCCCGGTGGCACCGGCGGCGGGGTTATCCCCCGCGGACTGTCCGCACCCGGTCAGTGCAAGCGCCAGGGCGGCAACTCCGACCAGGCCTGTCGTTGTGGAAAGGCGTCGCATCTGTCCCTCGATCTACGTGTGGATGAACCCGAATCAATAACTCTTGATCCTTAGTCTAACGCAAACGCGAATCATTCGCATATCGCCGGAGAGTGCCGCCTACCGGAGCCTCTGGTCCGCTGCGAGGTCCTCCACGCTGGTGCCGGTGCGACGATGGCCCTGATTCTGTGTCGCGTCGCGGATTTCGCCGATGAGCTGCTCGATCACGTCCTCGAGGAAGAGAACACCGTGGGTTGCCCCATCGGGACCCAGCACCCGGGCCAGGTGGGATCCGGTCCGCTGCATGGTGCTGAGAGCCGTCTCGATTTCGTCGTCGAGGTTCAGGTTCGCGAGGGTGCGCACCTTGTTTTCGGTGATGGGCTTGGAGTACATCTCCTCCGAGATGGACATGACGTCCTTAAGGTGCATGTAGCCGGTCAGGACGTCGTTGTCGTCCATCAGCACAAACCGGGAGAACCCGGTCCGCCCTACCGCCTTCTCAAACTCGGCGGGAGTGGAAGTAGTACTCACGCTCACCAGCTCGTCCAGCGGCACCATCACGGTCCCGGCTGTCTGTCCGGAGAACTCAAGTGCACCGGAGATCAGGCCGGAGCCATCGTCAACGAGACCGTGGCGGGTGGACTCCTGCACGATCGACTGAACCTCCTCAAGGGTGAAGGAGGAGGTCACCTCGTCCTTGGGCTCCACCCGCATGGCCCGCAGGATATGGTTCGCCAGCCAGTTCAATGACCCGATGATGGGGTTCACGATCCGGGCGATCATCACCAGGGGCGGGGCCAGCAGCAGAGCCGCCTTGTCGGCGACGGAGACCGAGATGTTCTTCGGCACCATCTCGCCGAATGTCACGTGCAGGAAAGTCACGATCAGCAGGGCGATGGCAAACGCGATGATGTCGGCCGGTCCCGCAGGGATCCCCACCGATTCCAGGGGAACCACGAGCAGGTGATGGATGGCCGGTTCGGCCACCTGGAGGATCAGCAGCGAGCAGACGGTGATGCCCAACTGTGCGCAGGCGAGCATCAGGGAGACGTGCTCCATGGCCCACAGCGTGGTCTTGGCCCGCTTCGAGCCTTCGTCAGCCAGGGGTTCGATCTGGCTGCGGCGCGCTGACATGATCGCAAACTCGGCGCCCACAAAGAAGGCGTTGCCGATCAGCAGAACAATCAGCCAGACAATTCCGGCCCAGTCGTTCATCGCTGACCTTCCATCGCGGCGGTAGTAACTCCGCCAGTTTCGTCTTCGGGGTGGACGGGGATAAAGCTGACCCGGTCGATCCGTCGACCGTCCATCCGCTCTACCTCAAGAACGCCGCCGGGGACGTCAACCCGGTCACCCGGGGTGGCGATCCTGCCCAGCTCGGCCATGATGTACCCGGCCACGGTTTCGTAACCTGCCTCATCAGGCACCGAGAGGTGCGGAATCTGGTCGGTGACCTCGTCGGGCCGCATCAGGCCCGGGAAAAACCAGTTGCCTGAGGCGCTCTGCAGCACTCCTGGTTTCAGCTTGTCGTGCTCATCAGCGACCTCACCGACAATCTCCTCCACCAGGTCCTCGAGGGTGACGACGCCAGCCGTTCCGCCATACTCGTCGAGGACCACCGCCAACTGGAGGTTTGCCTCGCGGAGCTCCGCGAGCAGGGAGTCCAGGTGGACTGTCTCCGGGACGCGCAGCACTTCGGTCATGATCGTGCCGGCCGGGAGGCCGGCGCGCTTGCTCCGCGGTACGGCTACAGCCTTCTTGACGTGGACCACGCCGCGGATGTCATCGGGTGAGTCGGCGATCAGCGGGAACCGGGAGAACCCGGTCCGCCTGGCAAGGTCGACGACGTCGGCCACACTCTGATCGGATTCGATGGTTTCCATCCTGATCCGGGGGGTCATCACATCGGCGGCGGTCCGCTCCGAGAAACTGAAGGTCCGCGCCAGGAAGTTGGCGGTGCCGGGGTCGAGGGTACCCATCTCCGCCGATCGGCGGACCAGCGACGAGAGCTCCGAGGGGGTCCGGGCACCGGAGATCTCCTCCTTCGCCTCCAACCCGAACAGGTTCAGGACGCGGTTGGAAAAACCGTTCAGGACAATGATGGCCGGCTTGAAAACGCCGGTGAAGATTAGCTGCGGGCGCGCCAGCAGTTTGCCAATCTTGAAAGGGAGCGCGATGGCGAGGTTTTTGGGGACCAGCTCACCGATCAGCATCGACAGCAGCGTGGCGAGGGTCATCGCGATGACCAGCGATACCGTCCCGAGGATCGCATCGGGAATACCGATCGCTGTCAGAGGACCCTGAATCAGGCGACCGACTGAAGGCTCCATCACGTAGCCGGTCAGCAGGGTGGTGAGGGTGATGCCGAGCTGACAGCTGGAAAGCTGGGTCGATAGGGACTTCAGGCATTTCAGCAGGGGTACTGCGCCCTTGTCACCGTTGTCGACCGCCCGCTGGACGTAGGTCTGGTCCAGGGCCACGAGGGAGAACTCAACGGCGACAAAGAATCCGGTGCCGAGGATCAGGAGGAGGCCCGCTATGAGGAAGTAGATTTCCATCTGGCGCTCACCGCCGTCCAGGCCTCACCGGTCGGGGCGCCCAGGCCCTGACGCAGATCAGTGGGTAGGCCCGGTCTAGAAGGCTCCGATAGCGGTTCGGTTGAGCGGCCGCCTGTCACGCGTGACGCGCTGGGCTCAGGATCGGCGGGGCTCATGAGTGCTGGGAGATGGTGATGGGCATTGGTGCGGGGTCTGCCGGCACAAGTCGACCGTGCTGCGGAAGTCCGCTGCGCACGCATCGAGGGCCGGCCCCTAGAGGAACTGTCCATAAGAGCTTCAGTTTACATCAGCAGCCGGCCCATACCAGTGCGGCCCCTACCAGCTTTGTGGGAGCGGCCTGCCCTCTTCGTAGCCTGCGGCCGACTGCACGCCCACCACAGCGTTTTCCCTGAACTCGGCGAGGCTGCGCGCCCCGGCATAGGTCATTGAGCTGCGGAGGCCGGCAGTAATCATGTCCAGCAGGTCCTCCACCCCGGGACGGGCCGGGTCAAGATACATTTTCGACGTCGAGATGCCTTCCTCGAACAACCCTTTTCTGGCCCGGGCGAAGACGTCGTCGCGCTGCGTCCGGTTCTGGACGGCCCGGGCCGAGGCCATACCGAAACTTTCCTTATATTGCCTGCCGCTGCTGTCCGTCTGCAGGTCACCGGGGCTTTCATAGGTTCCGGCGAACCAGGATCCGATCATTACCTGGCTGGCGCCGGCCGCTAGAGCGAGCGCAACGTCACGCGGGTACCGCACGCCGCCGTCGGCCCACACCTGTGCCCCCAGTTCCCGCGCCGCCTCGGAGCACTCCTGCACTGCCGAAAACTGGGGCCGCCCAACAGCGGTCATCATGCGGGTGGTGCACATGGCACCGGGGCCGACGCCAACTTTGACAATGTTGGCTCCCGCCGCCACGAGGTCTCGGACCCCGTCGGCGCTGACCACATTGCCCGCCACGATGGGCACCGGGCGGGATGTTCCGTTGGCGACGGCGCGGACTACCTTCAGCGCGTCGAGCATTTTGCGCTGATGACCGTGAGCGGTGTCGACCACCAGGACGTCCACGCCGGCCTCGAGCAGTTCCGCAGCCTTGGCTTCGACGTCGCCGTTGATCCCTACGGCCGCGGCGACACGGAGCGACCCGTTGGCGTCAACGGCCGGGCGATAGATGGTCGACCGGAGCGCGCCTTTGCGGGTCAGCACACCCAGCAATTCACCGTCACGGGAGACTGGAGCAAGACTGGTGCTGGAGGCGTCCAGTTCCTCGAAAGCGCGCTGCAATCCGGCCGCAGCGTCGCCGGTGAAACGGGATGATTCGAAGTTGATGAAGCTGGTGCGCATCACTGAGTCCAAAGAAGCGAACCGGTCAACTCCCTCGCAGTCTGCGGACCTGACAATCCCGATGCAACGGTTCTGCCCGTCAACCACCATGACGGCCCCATGGGACCGCTTGCTGATCAGGTGCAGGGCATCGATCACTGTGTTCCCCGGCTGGAGCTTGAGCGGAGTCTCGTAGACGGCGTGACGGCTCTTCACCCACTGCGTCACTTCAGCGATCACCTCGGAGGGGATGTCCTGCGGCAGAACAGCGAGCCCGCCCCGGCGGGCCACTGTCTCCACCATGCGACGCCCGGTCACGGCCGTCATGTTGGCCACCACCAGCGGGATGGTCGTGCCGGTCGAATCATCGCTCGAGAGGTCCACGTCGAAGCGGGACACCACCTCCGACGCGGACGGGACTAAAAACACGTCCGAATAGGTGAGATCGGTGGCGGGCTGATTGATAAAACGCATGGTGTTGCTCCTGGATCGGCTTCGTTAAAAGTCTAGGTGGTTCCCCTGATACTTAGGACATCCGAGGGATTGGCTTGTTACCCGCGACTGTCATTAGACTGGCAGCGGGTCTGTATACAGTTTTATTTAGCGTTGAATGAAGCTGCAGACTCTCCGCACCGGGCTCAGGGCAACTTACGGAAGAGGCGTATTACTAGTGCCAGAACAACCCAACCACCGTCTACCTGAAGAATTCGGCGGAAACGAGTGGCTTGTCGACGAGCTATATGAGCAGTTCCAGAAGGATCGGAACTCGGTCGACAAGAAGTGGTGGAAGCTGTTCGATTCGTTCGCGGCCGAGGACTCGCAGTCAGAAAACGGCCGCCACACCGCGCCGCGCACCGATGCGAAGACCGGCAGCACCAACAACAGCAGTGGCCCTAACAACAGTGTTCATAACAGCAGTGGCGAACTGGGCCACAACCCGGCCACCCGCGAGCTGCCGGTCGTCAACACCGAGACGAGCGCCCCCAAGTCCTCCGGTGAATCCCCCGCCAGCTTCGAGGAGTCGGCCAAGCCGCCGGTTCCCAAGGAGACACATACCCCGGCCGCCATCAAAGCCGAGGACAACGCTGACCGCGCCATGGAGAAGGCAGCCCAGGAAAGAGCCGAGAAGCCCGTGTCCAAGCAGCCAGACAATGCCAAGGCCGAGAAGCCGGCGACGACGCCGATTCCCGCCCAGCTTCCCAAGTCTGCCCGCAGCACCGACATGGACGACGACACGGTCAAGGTTCTTCGGGGGCCCGCCAAGGCGATCGCCACCAACATGGACGCCAGCCTGACCGTTCCCACCGCTACCAGTGTCCGCGCCATTCCCGCAAAACTCCTGATCGATAACCGCGTGGTCATCAACAACCACCTGGCCCGCGCCCGTGGCGGGAAGGTGTCCTTCACCCACCTGATCGGCTACGCCATCATTCGTGCGCTGGCACAGTTCCCGTCGCAGAACGTGTATTACGACGTCGTCGACGGCAAGCCCTCCGCCGTGCAGCCCGCGCACGTGAACTTCGGGCTCGCGATCGACATGCCGAAGCCTGACGGTTCCCGCCTGCTGGTGGTGCCGAACATCAAGAAGGCCGAGACGATGAACTTCTCGGATTTCTGGCACGCCTACGAGGACCTGGTCAAGAAGGCACGCTCCGGCAAGCTCGGCGCCGACGACTACGCGGGGACCACCGTATCGCTGACCAACCCCGGCGGCATCGGCACCGTCCACTCGGTGCCCCGCCTGTCCAAGGGCCAGGCCTGCATCATCGGTGCCGGTGCCCTCGAGTACCCGGCCGAGTTCCAGGGCTCCAGCGAGAAGACCCTCGCCCAGCACGCGATCAGTAAGACCATCACGCTGACCTCCACCTACGACCACCGCGTCATCCAGGGTGCCGGTAGCGGCGAGTTCCTGCGGATCATCCACCAGCTGTTGCTGGGTGAGCAGAACTTCTACGACGAAATCTTCGAGGCCCTCCGGATTCCGTACGAGCCGGTGCGGTGGAGTGCCGACATCCAGGTCGACCCGATGGATGAGATCAACAAGGTAGCCCGCATCCAGCAGCTGATCCACGCGTACCGGGTCCGCGGCCATCTGATGGCCGACACCAACCCGCTGGAGTATGTGCAGCGCAAGCACGCCGACCTTGACGTGCGGACCCACGGGCTGACCCTGTGGGATCTGGACCGGGAGTGGCCCACCGGCGGTTTCGGCGGCAAGCCGATGCTGAAGTTCCGGACCATTCTTGGTGTGCTGCGAGACGCCTACTGCCGCACCACGGGCATCGAGTACATGCACATCCAGGATCCCGAGGAACGCCAGTGGTTCCAGGACGAGCTGGAGCACTCCTACTCGAAGCCCAGCCGTGAAGAGCAGATGCGTGTGCTGCACCAGCTCAACGCTGCCGAAGCCTTCGAGACGTTCCTCCAGACTAAGTTCGTCGGGCAGAAGCGCTTCTCCCTTGAGGGCGGCGAGTCGCTGATCCCACTGCTTGATTCGATTATCTCCAACGCTGCCGACGACGGCCTCGACGAAGTGGCCATTGGAATGGCGCACCGTGGCCGCCTGAACGTGCTGACGAACATCGCCGGGAAGACCTACGGCCAGGTCTTCCGCGAATTCGAGGGCACCCAGGACCCACGCTCGGTCCAGGGTTCCGGTGATGTGAAATACCACCTCGGCACCGAGGGCACGTTCACGTCCGAGAGCGGCAACGAGACCAAGATCTACCTCGCAGCCAACCCCTCCCACCTGGAAGCTGTGGATTCGGTGCTCGAGGGCATCGTCAGGGCCAAGCAGGACCGCCTCGACCTGGGCGACGCGTTCCCTGTCCTCCCCGTCCAGATCCATGGCGATGCGGCCTTCGCAGGCCAGGGTGTGGTTGCCGAGACGCTGAACCTGTCCCAGCTGAGGGGCTACCGGACCGGTGGCACCATCCACATCATCGTCAACAACCAGGTGGGATTCACCACTTCCCCCACGTCATCGCGGTCCTCGGTGTACTCCACCGACGTCGCGAAGATGGTTCAGGCTCCGATCTTCCACGTCAACGGTGACGACCCGGAGGCAGTGGTCCGGGTGGGCCAGCTCGCTTACCAGTTCCGGCAGAAGTTCAACAAGGACGTGGTGATCGACATGGTGTGCTATCGCCGCCGTGGACACAACGAGGGCGACGACCCGTCAATGACCCAGCCCATGATGTACAACCTCATCGAAGCGAAGCGCTCAGTGCGCAAGCTGTACACCGAGGCCCTGATCGGTCGCGGCGACATCAGCCAGGATGAGGCGGAACAGGCGCTGCGGGATTACCAGGAACGCCTGGAGCGGGTATTCGCTGAAACGCATGCCGCCCAGACGTCACCGATTCCGATCGTGACCAAGGACGCCGCAGCAGTATCGGACATTGAGCGTCCCATGTCGCAGCAATCCGACACCGGTGTGGGTGTCCCGGCGAGCACAGCGATTACCCCGGAAACACTGGCTCACATCGGCAAGGTCCACACGGCGATCCCCGAGAACTTCACCGTTCACCCGAAGCTGAAGGCTCTGCTCGACAAGCGTGAACAGATGTCCCGCGAGGGCGGTATCGACTGGGGCTTCGGCGAACTGGCAGCCTTCGGATCGCTCCTGATGGAGGGCGTGCCGGTGCGCCTGGCTGGCCAGGACTCGCGCCGCGGAACCTTCGTGCAGCGTCACGCGGTGTTCCACGACCGGGCGACCGGCGAGGAATGGCTGCCACTTGACGACCTCAGCGAGGCCCAGGCGAAGTTCTGGATCTACGACTCGCTATTGTCGGAATACGCGGCGATGGGCTTCGAGTACGGTTACTCGGTTGAACGCCCCGACGCACTGGTCCTGTGGGAAGCCCAGTTCGGTGACTTCGTCAACGGTGCCCAGACCATCATCGACGAGTTCATCAGCTCTGCCGAGCAGAAGTGGGGCCAGCGCTCGTCGCTGGTGCTGATGCTGCCCCACGGCTACGAGGGACAGGGTCCCGACCACTCCTCGGCCCGTATTGAACGCTTCCTGCAGATGTGCGCCGAGGACAACATGGTGGTGGCCAACCCCACCACTGCGGCCTCCCATTTCCACCTGCTGCGCCGCCAGGCGTACACCAGGCCACGCAAGCCGCTGATCGTTTTCACGCCGAAGCAGCTGCTCCGGTTGAAGGCTGCGGCCAGCTCGGTGGAGGACTTCACCACCGGCACCTTCCTCCCGGTGATCCCGGACAAGCAGGACCCTGCTGCCAACGACGTCGATCATGTGATCCTCGTGTCAGGACGCCTGTATTACGATCTGCTGGCCTCACGCCAAAAGACCGATGACCAGAAGACCGCCATCATCAGGGTGGAGCAGCTCGCTCCCCTCCCGGTTGAGGAGATCAAGGCGGCCGTCGCCAAGTACCCGAATGCTGACCTCGTGTGGGCTCAGGACGAGCCAGCGAACCAGGGTCCCTGGCCCTTCATTGGCTTGAACCTTCCGGAGCATCTGGACCGGCCGCTGCGGTTGGCCTCGCGTCCAGCCTCGGCGTCAACTGCGACAGGTTCGGCCAAGCGCCACGCTGTGGAGCAGGAGATCCTGGTGAAGAAGGCCTTCGAACGCAAGTAGCAACTGTCGAGCTGGCAGTTACGTATGATGTTGGGTGGGGTGCGGTCGCGCCCCACCCAACAGTATTCTGAGCTGGGTTCGAAACGCGGATCACAGTGGCTAATCGATGAGCGGACAAAGGTAACCAACCAGTGGAACAACGCAGAATCCGGCTCGCAGCCGTAGGTGACGAACTGCTAGCAGGGCTGGGCGACCCGCGGGCGCTCGGCTGGTTTGGCCGTGTGCTCGCCCGGACAGCTCCCGCCGGCGTTGCGCTGCAGGCCTTCACCCTCGCTGCACCCCATGAGGGTACGGAGGCGCTTGCCAACCGGTGGTTACAGGAGACCGGGCGGCGCTTTGATGACGGATTCGAGAACAGGCTGGTCATCGGTCTGTCCGACCGGGACCTCGACCTGGATCTGTCCACGGCGCGCAGCCGGCTCAACCTTGCGAACATCCTCGACGGCGCCGCACAAATGAGCGTCAAGGTGCTCGTCGTGGGGCCTCCCCCAGGGCTCGACGCCGAACGGAACCGCAGGCTGGCGGACCTCTCGGCAGCGTTCGCCGACGTCACCACACGCCGGAAGCACGTCTACGTCGACACGTTCACCCCGCTGCAGGCCCACGAACAGTGGCGCAGCGACCTCGCAGCCAATGGTGGCGGGCCTGGTCAGGCTGGATATGGTCTGATGGCCTGGCTGGTCCTGCACCGTGGCTGGTTCCAGTGGCTGGACGTCCCGGCGCCAGAGTAGCACTCTCATTTTCGATGTGTAGCGTTGTTCACTGAACATACGTCCGGTTGGACGCCCGAACAACGACGAAACGGACATTGCGCCCATGAAAACCACCACCATGAAAAAGGCTTCGGCCGCCGCCTTCATCCTCACCGCCTTCTTCCTCGTCGGCTGCGACACCACGGATGGGGATGACCAGAACCAGGAGCAGCAGCAGGAAGACAGCGGCTCCGGGTTCGGCGACAACTCAAACGATGGCGACTCGGAAGAGTCAGAAGACGAATCCGAAGACGGCGACGACGACTAGCCCGGGGCTAGTGGCTGAAGACGATCTTCCCGAAGACCTCACCGTCAAGCATCCTTCGGAAGCCCTTTTCTGCCTGATCGAGGGGATATACCTCATCGATCAGGGGCCGGACGCTGGTGGCGACCAGGAACCGGGTCAGCCGGATCAGTTCCTCACGGGTCCCCATGGTGGAGCCCAGGACCTTTAACTGAAGGAAGAACACCCGGTTCAGGTCGGCGCTGGGAGCCGGGCCGCTGGTGGCCCCGCAGGTCACCACCGCCCCGCCGGGCTTCAGCGACTTCAGCGAATGTGACCAGGTGGCGTCGCCCACGGAATCGAAGACGACGTCGACCCGCTCCGGCAGACGCGCGCCGTCGTCGAACACTGCGGCGGCACCCAGTTCCAGCGCCCGCTCCTGTTTGTCCTTACTCCTGCTGGTCGCCCAAACCCGGAAACCTGCCGCACTGGCCATCGCGATCAGAGCGGTGGCGACTCCTCCGCCGGCACCCTGCACCAGTAGGGTGGATCCCGGGGCGGCGGGCGACACGGTGAACAGCATCCGGTAGGCGGTCAGCCAGGAGGTGGGCAGGCAGGCAGCCTCCTCGAAACTCAGCTCGGGGGGCTTGGGAACGAGGTTGCGTTCCGGGACCCACACGGTGTCGGCCATGGCGCCCGGCAGCTTCTCGGACAGCAGGGTGCGCCTGGGATCGAGGGTTTCATCCCCTTCCCATCCGGGGGTGGAGATGACTCCGTGGACCAGGACTTCGTTGCCGTCGTCGTCGACTCCCGCGGCATCGCAACCGAGGATCATGGGCAGTTTGTCAGCGCTGAGTCCCACCCCCTTCAGGGACCACAGGTCGTGGTGGTTCAGGGCGGACGCCCGGACGGTGACCCGGCGGTACCCGTCGGGCGGGTCGCTGGCGGCCAGGTCTCCGATGACCAAACCGTTCAGGGGGTCCTCGGCGGAAAATGAGTCGACGTATACAGCGCGGGTCACGTGGTACTCCTTCAGTTCGGGTCCTTCCATCCTAGGACGAAGCCCAGGGGCAACGACATGGGTGGTTTAGGGGCAGCCCTCCGAAGTGTGGGAGACTGGATGGTAGTCCAAAATACTTTAGAAGCAAGGAGGCAGCCATGAGCAAGCGAGCACGCAAGAAGCGCGACCGCAAGAAGGGCGGCGCTAACCACGGTAAGCGCCCCAACGCCTGAGCAGTCGGGCTAGCAGCAAAAAGGGAGCCTCCGCGCCGGTTATCGGCTGCAGAGGCTCCCTTTTTGCGTGTCGGGCGTCAGTGCTCGGCTGTTTTGATCTGGCTGATCCGATCCAGGATGCTGGTCTTCAAAGTGGTGGGTGCCACCTCGGTGCAGGACCGCTTGACCACTGAACGGATCACGCATTCCAGGTCGTGTTCTTCAGCGCACTCGGGGCAATCCTCGAGGTGGTTTTTGATCTCCACCAGGTCGTCATGCGACAAGGCTCCGTCGAGGTAGTCGTACAGGCGCTCGATTCTGGAATCGGCGCAGTCGCCGAGGCTCTCGCAATCGCTCATTTTCCACTCTCCTGTGTCTTGGCCGAGTCGCTGCCCGCCGCTACCTTCGCTGCACCCAGGCCGCGATCGTGGGCGTATTCGGCCAGCAGTTCCCGCAACAGCTTGCGCCCACGGTGCAGCCTCGACATGACCGTGCCAATTGGCGTGTTCATAATTTCCGAAATTTCCTTGTACGCGTACCCCTCGACGTCGGAGAAATACACCGCCAACCGGAACTCCTCCGGGATGGCCTGCAACGCCTGCTTGACGTCCGAATCGGGGAGATGATCCAGCGCTTCCACCTCAGCCGACCGCAGTCCGGTGGGGGTGTGCTCAGCCGCTTTGGCGAGCTGCCAGTCCTCGATGGTGTCCGAGTGCGACTGCAATGGTTCCCGCTGACGCTTCCGGTACAGGTTGATATACGTGTTGGTGAGGATGCGGTACAGCCAGGCCTTCAGGTTCGTGCCCGGCTTGTACTGGTGGAACGCTGAGAAGGCCTTGGTATAGGCCTCCTGGACCAGGTCCTCAGCGTCCGCCGGGTTGCGTGCCATCCTCATGGCAGCCGAGTAGAGCTGATCCACATACTGCATGGCGTCACGTTCGAACCGGATCTTGCGATCCGCGTCCGACTCTGTTGACACATCCAGTTGATCGTCTTCGACTGGGGCGCTACCCGCCGCGGCTGTTGTATTCATTGATGAAAAGTCTACGCGCCCGGCCCTGACTGGCCGCACTGGTGTAACTGTCAGCTGGAAATCAGGCGTCTTACTGACTGTTGAGGCTGGTGCCGTCATCATCCGCCTCCCTGTCGTGCTTGTGGTTGATCAGTCGTTTGATTGTCTGAGGGGTATAACCGATGGTGGTGTTTGGTTATTCCAACGAACCACCGGGGCCGTGCCGCAGATACCCGTGTCGCCTTACTAGTTTAAAAGTGCAAAACTAGGACTCAAGTTCCCCATCAGTCCACAGCCGGGAGGCAATCATGACCCTTGTTCGCGTAGTAGCCCGCCCCATGCTCGCCAGTTCGTTCGTGGCAGCCGGAATCGACCGGCTGCGGAATGCCGAAGCCGCGGGCACCCAGCTCCGCCCCACCCTTGACCTGATCAATAAGGCAGTTCCTTCAGCAGCCTCGGTGACCGCCAATGAGAAGGTGGTGGCGCAGGCGCTCGGTGCGGCCCAGGTGGGCGCCGCAGCGCTGCTCGGCATCGGTCGGTTCTCCCGGGTCGCCGCGCTGGTGCTGGTCGGCACCGCGGGTCTGAACACGCTGGTCGACTTCAAGTCGGCCGATTCCTCCACTGCCGAGGCCCGGAAGCACCGTCGGAACCAGCTCTTGAAGAACGTCTCCCTGATCGGCGCCGTGCTGCTAGCCTCCGTCGACACCAACGGCCGGCCCGGCCTCGCGTGGCGCGCCGAGCACTTCGCCTCCGATGCGAAGCGCAATGCCAAGGCGCTGACCCACGATACCCGCAAGAGCGCCAAGACCATTGCCCGGGACACTGAGAAGCAGCTGAAGAAGGCCAACAAGTCAGTCCGCAAGACCGCCTCCGATCTGGTGGGCTAGCACCACAGTGACCCACATGGAGCTGTCGCATTGGCGGGCACCCTACGCGACCTCACCGGTCGATGCGACAGTTCAGGTACCCGGCTCCAAGTCGCTGACCAACCGGTTCCTGATTCTTGCCGCACTGGCTGACGGACCCTCGCGGCTGAGGGCGCCGCTCATCTCCCGCGACTCGCTCCTGATGGTCAATGCGCTCAGGGCACTCGGCGCTGACTGCGAAGAGGTTGCCGGCGACGGGGCGTTTGGCCCCGATCTACTCGTCACCCCGGTCGACTTCTCCAAACCCCACGACGCGTCAATTGACTGTGGACTGGCGGGCACCGTGATGAGGTTCGTCCCGCCGCTTGCGGCCCTGCGGCGGGGAACCACGTCGTTCGACGGTGACCCCCATGCCCGGAAACGGCCCATGGGTGCCGTGATCGAGGCGCTCCGTGGGCTCGGGGCCAGGATCGACGGCGACGGCGCCCAGTCGTTGCCCTTCTCGGTCACCGGCACCGGGGAAGTCCCCGGCGGCAGGCTGGTCGTCGATGCCAGCGCCTCGTCGCAATTCGTTTCCGCCCTGCTGCTCGTAGGCGCACGCTTCACCACCGGGCTTCATCTTGAACATGTGGGACCCCCGGTCCCGAGCCTCGATCACATCGCCATGACCGTCAAGGTACTGCGGGAGGTGGGGGTGGAGGTGGATGACTCTGTTCCCAACCAGTGGCGGGTGTCCCCCGGTGCCATCACCGCCTTCGACGTGCGGATCGAGCAGGACCTCTCCAACGCCGGCCCGTTCCTCGCCGCTGCACTGGTCACCGGTGGCACCGTGCGGATCCCCAACTGGCCGGTGGGGACCACCCAAGTGGGCGACCAATGGCGGCAAATCCTGGCGACCCTCGGAGCAAAGGTATCCCTCACCGACAGCACCCTGACAGTAACGGGCGCCGCCAGCATCAAGGGGGCTACGTTCGCCGATACCAGTGAGCTGGCTCCAACCGTTGCCGCGCTCTGCGCGTTGGCGGATTCGCCGTCGGTCCTCACCGGCATCGCCCACCTGCGCGGCCACGAAACCGACCGCCTCAAGGCGCTGGCCACCGAGATCAACCGGCTCGGCGGAGATGTCACCGAGACCGCCGACGGACTGGCCATCACGCCCGCGCCGCTCCACGACGGACTCTTCA
Source organism: Arthrobacter sp. CAN_A1 (assembly GCF_015751665.1). Lineage (NCBI taxonomy): Bacteria > Bacillati > Actinomycetota > Actinomycetes > Micrococcales > Micrococcaceae > Arthrobacter > Arthrobacter sp. CAN_A1. The sequence continues at coordinate 57,871 of NZ_JADOUR010000011.1, forward strand.
GGACCTACGACGACCATCGAATGGCCACTGCGGGTGCCATCCTCGGCCTCGCCGTCCCGGGGGTGGAGGTCGAGAACATTGAGACCACCGCCAAGACGATGCCGCAGTTCCCCGAACTGTGGGCCGATCTCGCCGCGACCGGACACCCCGTGTCCGCCCAGACCCACCCCGCCAGCGGGCGCTGACATGGCTACCGGGGGGAACCGCGGAGGATCGCGGTCCTGGGACGAATCCGACATCAGGGTCCGGCCCAACAAGAAGGGCAGCCGGCCCCGCACCAAGGACCGTCCCGCCTACGACGACGCCGTCACCGGGCGGATTGTCACAGTCGACCGGGGGCGCTACACCGCGGTGGTGGCCGAGGACGCCGACGGCGAACGGCTGGTCATTGCCGCCCGGGCCCGGGAACTACGCCGGACGCCGGTGGTTGCCGGTGACCTGGTCGCACTGGTGGGCGACCTCTCCGGTGGGCCCGACGCCCTGGCACGCCTGGTCCGGGTGGAGGAGCGCCGGACCCTGCTGCGCCGCAGCGCCGACGACACCGACCCGGTCGAGCGCGCCGTCGTCGCCAACGCCGACCAGCTGGTCATCGTGGTGGCGGCCGCCAACCCGGAACCGAGAACCGGATTCATCGACCGGGCCCTGGTGGCAGCGTACGACGCCGGGATCCAGCCGATCCTCTGCGTGACCAAAGCCGATCTGCGGGATCCTACCGAATTGCTCGACAACTACCGGCACCTTGACCTGCCGGTCATCATCAGCCGAACGGCCATCGACGATGAGGGGGTGGAAAGCACCTCGGACGACGGACTGTCCGCCCGGCTCCTCGGAGACGCGGTCAGTCAGTTGCGGTCGCACCTCGACGGGAAGGTCAGCGTGCTGCTGGGACACTCGGGTGTGGGCAAGTCCACCATGGTCAACGCACTGACCGGATCCAACCGGGCCACCGGCGGGGTCAATGCCGTGACTGGGCGCGGGCGGCACACGTCGTCGTCGGCGATTGCCTTGAAAGCCGGGGATTCCCTGCCGGGCACCTGGATTATCGACACCCCGGGTATCCGCTCGTTCGGTCTGGCCCATGTGGACCCGGATCGCATCCTTCAGGCCTTCCCTGACCTTGAGCCAGGGACAGCGGATTGTGCCAGGGGCTGCCGTCACGACCGGCTCGCCGTGAAGTGCGGCCTGGATCCCTGGGTCAGCGAAGGCCGTGCCGGCGTTTCGGGGCCCGTGCGGCTGGCATCGCTGCGGCGGCTGCTCGGTTCCAGCGTCCCCGAGCCCAAGGGAAATACTCAAGAAGCTAAAGAGCTCGGCGAACAGTAGACCTGATAGGCTTAAAGGAGTTGTGGTGTTGAGCACTAGTTTTCACCTCAACGAGAACCCCGAAGCACGGGGGGATTCTCACACACAAGGAATATGAAAAAAATGGCAACAGGTACAGTCAAATGGTTCAACGCTGAAAAGGGCTTTGGATTCATTGCTCCTGACGACGGCGGCGCGGATGTTTTCGCCCACTTCTCAGCAATCAACTCCAGCGGATTCCGCGCCCTCGAAGAGAACCAGAAGGTCAACTTCGAGACCACGCAGGGCCCCAAGGGACCGCAGGCCGAGAATATCACCGTTATCTAATCACCCAGCTACGTAGCCGTCCCACTGGACGGCTCCCCACAGGACACCGCAGCGGCCCGCCGCCGCCGGTGTCCTGTGGCGTTTAAGACCCTGGTACAGCAGCAGTGGTGCCACGACCTGGAGAGCGTCCCGCACTATGGCGACGTTAGGCGATAGGTTGAAGGTATGAACCACCGCCAAAGTTACAACGATGATCTGCGCCTTGCCCACGTGATGGCCGATTCTGTAGACGACCAGACCATGTCGCGATTCAAGGCCCTCGATCTGGTGGTGGAAACCAAGCCTGATCTCACCCCCGTCACCGACGCCGACAAAGCAGCGGAGGAGTCGATTCGGGGCCAGCTCTCCCGGGCCCGCCCCCGCGACGCAGTGCTCGGCGAAGAGTTCGGCAGCAGCGGCGCCGGTTCGCGGCGCTGGATCATCGACCCCATCGACGGCACCAAGAGTTTTGTGCGGGGCGTCCCGGTCTGGGCCACCCTGATTGCCCTCGTTGATGAGGGGCAGCCGGTTGTCGGTCTGGTCAGCGCACCTGCGCTGGGTAAACGCTGGTGGGCGGCCACCGGGACCGGCGCCTACATGGGTAAGTCGCTGGCGGCAGCGACCCGGCTCAAGGTGTCGAACGTGTCGCGGTTGGAGGATGCGTCGCTGTCCTATTCGAGCCTGTCGGGCTGGAAGGAACGCGGAAACCTGCCGGAATTCCTGACCCTGACCGACTCCGTCTGGCGCAGTCGCGCGTATGGGGACTTCTGGTCCTATTGCCTGGTCGCTGAGGGCGCCGTCGATATTGCCTGTGAACCCGAGTTGAACCTGTATGACATGGCGGCGCTAGTACCGATCATCACCGAGGCGGGCGGCCGTTTCACGTCCCTCGAGGGCACTGACGGCCCGTTCGGCGGCAACGCGCTGGCGACGAACAGCACACTGCATAACGATGTGCTGCAGATCCTCAACCCCGATGTGGATGACCTGCTTTAAGATTCCGTAACAAAGCTGACCAGGGCACTCCCCGTGCCCTAGGCTCTCCCTATTGGTCACGAGTGCCAGCGCTAAACCCCGGTTTGCTGGCCGGCAACCCTCCCGTCGCGGCGGGGTGCCCCGGGTGACGACCAGGCCGTACCTGAGCGGGTGCGGCAAGCGCGGACACCCTGGCGTGGGGTCCACACCCTTGGAGATCCCTCATGACTCTTGCACCCAGCACAGTGGCTCAGCATCCAGCCCGGACGGACGCCCCCTTGGCCGACGTCGTCGGGAGCGGCCTGCTAGTACCGGTCCTCGGGGGTGGTGAGGTCAGGTACATCAACCTTGACTACGCGGCGTCTACCCCTGCCCTCGCCGAGGTGCAGGATTTCGTTGCCATGGTCCTGCCCTACTACGCCAGCGTCCACCGGGGTGCCGGCTATACCTCCCAGGTGTCCACGTCGCTGTATGAGAATGCGAGGACAGCGATCCGGCGGTTCGTGGGCGGGCGTGGCGACGACACAGTGATCTTCACCCGAAACACCACCGATTCGTTGAACCTCCTCGCCGGGTGCGTCCCCGCCACGGGTGACGTGCTGTACCTCGACATTGAGCACCACGCCAATCTGCTCCCCTGGCAGCAACTACCGCATCGCAGCCTCACCGCCGGCACAACGCTCGCCGATACCCTGGACCGGGTCCGCGCTGAGCTGGCAACCGGCGGGGTGACCCTGCTCGCCGTCTCCGGCGCATCCAATGTCACCGGCGAGGTGCTCCCTGTCAGGGAGCTGGCGCGACTGGCCCATGCCCACGGCGCACGGATCGTCGTCGACGCAGCCCAACTGGCCCCGCACCGTCGGATCGACATCAACCGTTACGGTATCGACTATGTGGCGTTCTCGGGTCACAAGCTCTACGCGCCGTTCGGCGCGGGCGTACTGGTGGGCCGTTCCGACTGGCTGGACGCCGGCACACCCTACCTCGCCGGCGGCGGAGCGGTCCGCCAGGTCAGGGTTGATTCGGTGTCCTGGGCCACCGGACCGGCCCGGCACGAGGGTGGATCACCCAATGTGGTGGGTGCGGGAGCGCTGGCCCACGCCGCGGGGGTGCTAGCCTCCCTTGATCATCGCGCCTGGCAATCCCACGAACACACTCTCCGGTCGGCTCTGGTCACCGGCCTCACCGAACTGCCCGGGGTCACGGTTCACCGGCTCTTCCCTGACAGTGCCGAGCCGATCGGGGTCGTCAACTTCTCGGTTGCCGGGTACGACGCCGGGCTGGTTGCCGCCTATCTTTCGGCTGAGCACGGGGTGGGGCTGCGAGATGGCAGGTTCTGCGCCCACCCGCTGCTCACCCGGCTCGGACTTCCCTCAGGATCATTGCGGGCCAGTGTCGGACTCGGGTCACGGCTCGCCGATGTGGACCGCCTCCTTGACGCGCTCCGGTCCCTGCTGACCCATGGCCTGACGGCCGACTACGTAGTGGACGAGGAACGCTGGGTCCCGGCTGTCGAAACCCGCACCTTCCCGGAGTGGGCTCCCCATACGCCGGGGACGGCCGGTGCGGCGCCGTGCGCCAGCGACTAACTGCCTATCCGAACCGGCCCGCACCCCGGGCGCACGATACCCTAGGCTCAGGCCCACCCTGTCCCGGCTGCGAAGGAGAACCCACCATGCCCCGCGGCGGCCCACGTCTGCATGCCACCCGGCGGCTCCACCTTGCCGGGGGCTATCTCGATGGCGGTGCGCAGTATGACAGTGTCCGGCCCGGCTACCCGGCGGAGAGCGTCGACTGGGTCCTGGCTGCGGGAGCCCGGTCCGCAGCCGACGTCGGAGCCGGCACCGGGCTTTTCACTGCGGAGCTGGTGAGGCGCGGACTGGACGTTACCGCCGTCGACCCTTCCCACGACATGCTCGACGTTCTGCGGACCAAGCTCCCCCTGGTGACCACCGTGGTGGGGACCGCCGAGGCGACCGGCCTGGCCACGGCCTCGGTACAGCTGGTGACCATCGCCCAGGCCTGGCATTGGCTCGATCCGGCGGCAGCTACCCGCGAGGCCGCGCGGATCCTCGTTCCCGGGGGCCGTCTAGCGCTGCTGTGGAATCAGTTGGACGTCTCGATCCCGTGGGTGCACCGGCTCACCCGGATCATGCACGCCGGCGATGTCTACAAGCCCGATCATCGGCCGACCATCGGGGAGGACTTCGGGCTACCCGAACATCTGGCTATCCGCTGGACGCAGACACTGACCACGGCGGACATCGTGGAGCTGGCGAAATCCAGAAGCTACTATCGGCGGGCCACCCCGGTGATTCGCGCGAAGGTGGAAGCCAACCTCGACTGGTACCTCCACGAGCATCTGGGATTCACCACGGAGACTGCTGTGGACCTGCCGTACTTCACCCACGTGTGGCGGGCATTCACAGCCTGACGTTATGAAACCCTTCGTTTAGGGACCCCTTTGAGCTAGATTTAGGTATGCCGAAATTTCTGCTTCCGCTCGCTCTGCTGACGGTGCTGACGCTGGCCGGCTGCGGGGTGAGCCCCGCAGCGGAGGCCAGGCCCGCCGACAGCGATGACCGGCCTATGGTCCTGACCACCTTCAGTGTGCTTGCTGACCTCACCGACCAGGTCGGCGGCGGGCATGTCCGGGTCGAATCGATCACCAAGATCGGCGCCGAAATTCACGGTTATGATCCCACTCCATCCGACCTGGTCAACGCCCAGGACGCCGATCTGATCCTCGACAACGGGCTGGGCCTGGAGCGGTGGTTCAAACGCTTTGTCCTCTCCGTCGATGCCCCCCATGTGGTCCTCTCCGAGGGGGTGGAACCCGTGGACATCCGCTCCGGCGCTTACCGGGGCCTACCCAATCCGCACGCCTGGATGTCACCGGCTGCAGCGCAGGTCTATGTCGACAACATTGTGGCCGCCCTGACCGAGCTCAGCCCGGCGCACGCCGCCCAATTCGAGGGTAACGGCCTGCGCATCAAAGCCGAGCTGCAGACCATGCTCGAAGATCTACGGGCGGCCTTTACCGAGGCGTCGACCCCCGCCCTGGTCACCTGCGAGGGCGCCTTCTCCTACCTGGCGCGGGATGCAGGTCTCGACGAGGCGTTTATCTGGCCTGTCAACTCGGACGCCGAAGGAACTCCCCGCCAGATCAGGGAGGTGATCGGCTTTGTCGAAGCCAACGACGTGCCCGCCGTGTTCTGCGAGTCGACGGTCAACCCGTCCGCCCAGGAACAGGTTGCCCTCGCTACGGGCGCCAGGCTGGCAGGTCCGCTCTATGTCGACTCGCTGTCCGGGCCGGACGGGCCAGTACCGACCTTCCTCGATCTCCTCCGGTACGACATCGCCATGATCACTGAAGGGCTCACCTCATGACCTCGTTCGCCCCACCCCACCCCACCTCCGCGGACGTCGACCCCGTGGCAGCCATCTCCGTCTCGGGGCTCAGCGTCAGCTACAACGAGGTCACCGCGCTCTCCGACGTCGACCTCACCCTGGCAAGAGCGCGGATCTGCGGGCTGATCGGGGTCAATGGGTCGGGCAAATCGACGCTTTTCAAATGCCTGATGGGCCTGGTCCAGCCCCAGGCCGGCGACGTGGCCATCTTTGGCAAGGACCACCGCACCGCGCGGCGCAGTAACCTCGTGGCCTACGTGCCACAATCGGAGGACGTCGACTGGACCTTTCCGCTCTCAGTGGGCGACGTCGTCCTGATGGGTCGCTACGGCAGGATGCCGCAGTCCCGCCGCGCGAGTCGTGCCGACCGTGACGCCGTCGACGAGGCGCTGGAACGCGTTGGGCTGACCCAGCAACGCCACCGCCAGATCGGCGAGCTGTCCGGCGGCCAGAAAAAGCGTGCCTTCGTGGCCCGCAGCATTGCCCAGGACGCACAACTGTTGCTCCTCGACGAACCGTTTGCGGGCGTCGACAAGACCAGCGAGGCAACCCTGATCGGCCTGCTCCAGGAGCTCAGGGATGAGGGACGGACGGCGCTGATCTCCACCCACGACCTCGCCGGTATCCCGGAGCTGTGTGACGAAGCGGTGCTCCTGCACAACCGTGTCCTGGCCCATGGGCTGCCCGAAGACGTCCTGACACACGACAAGCTGGCGCTGGCGTTCGGCCCGACGCCGGCCGCCACGCCGCCCCCCGTTCCCCTGCGGCAAGCAGCCGACGAGAAATAAGGAAAGACGTCATGGACCTTCTGACCTTCATCACCGAACCGCTCCAGTACGGCTTCCTGACCCGGGCCCTGCTCGTGACGGTCTGCGCTGCGGTGGTCGCATCGGTGCTGTCCTGCTGGCTGATCCTGATGGGGTGGTCCCTGATGGGCGACGCCGTCTCCCACGCGGTCCTGCCCGGCGTCGCCCTCGCCTACATCATCGGCATCCCGTTCTCCATCGGCGCTTTCGTTTTCGGAGCGGGTGCTGTAGCCCTGATCGGGCTGGTGAAGTCGACCACCAAACTGAAATCGGACACCGTCATTGGGGTGGTGTTCACTGGCCTGTTCGCCGTCGGGTTGGCCATCGTGTCCCGAACTCCGTCCCAGGTGGACCTGATGCATATTCTGTTTGGAAACGTCCTCGGTGTCACCACCGGGGAGTTGTGGCAGGTGATCATCCTGGGTGTCCTGACCCTCGCCATCCTGCTCTACAAGCGCCGTGACCTCACCCTTTTCGCCTTCGACCGAACCCACGCGCACGTGATCGGGCTCAATACCAGGCTGCTGTCGGCGCTGCTGCTGGGCCTGCTGGCGTTGAGCGTTGTCGTCGGTCTGCAGGCGGTGGGGATCATCCTGGTGGTCGCCATGCTCATTACCCCCGGCGCGACGGCCTTCCTGTTGACCCGCAGCTTCGATCGGATGCTGATCCTGGCCGCGAGCATCACCGCCGTGGCGTCGGTGGCTGGAATCTATGCCAGCTACTACCTGGACATCTCCACCGGGGCGGCCGTGGTGCTGTCCCAGTCCCTGGTCTTTGTCCTGGTCTACCTGTTTGCGCGGCGGACCGGTGTCCTCTGGCAGGCGGGCAACCGGCGCCGGCTCAGGCGCGCCGCGGCGGGGCCTGCCCGCCCGGTCCTGGCCAGCCAGCAACCGGTCGACCAGCACCCGGTCGACCAGCACCCGGTCGGTGGCGCCTGAGATGGCACGCCGATCAGCTACCGCCCTCAGCGCCGGGTCATCGAGCGTCCAGGACTATGTGAAGGTCATCTACTCCTTCACCGAGTGGCAGGAGCGGCCGATCACTGCCTCACAACTGGCATCCCGGCTGTCGGTAGCCAACTCCTCGGTCTCGGAAATGGTGCGCAAACTCATGGATCTGGGGCTCGCCCGGCACGAGCCGTACAGCTCAGTGGAGCTGACCGAGGATGGGTTGCATCTTGCCCTGGCCATGGTGCGACGCCACCGACTGCTCGAGACCTTCCTGGTACGGGAGCTCGGGTACCGGTGGGACGAGGTCCACGACGAGGCCGAGCTGCTGGAGCACACGGTGTCCGACACCTTCATCGAGAGGCTGGACCGGAAACTCGGCTACCCATCCCGTGACCCGCACGGGGATCCCATCCCCACGGCGGACGGGAGAATCACTGTGCCGAGCGCTCATCCCCTGCAGGAGCTCGACGACGGGCACCGCGGCCGCATCACCCGGATCAGCGACGCCAATCCTGAACTGCTCAGGTTCCTCGCCGCGGAAGCCATTGATCTCGACGCGCCTGTGCAGGTGCTTGAACGAAAACCGTTCGGGGGACCCCTGGTGGTGAGGGTGGGCGATTCCGGCAGTACCAGAACCTTCGACTTTGGGGAGGAACTGACCGCCGCACTGTGGATCGAAACCCATGAGGTCCATGCAGGCTGCCGTCTCCCCGACGCCTCCGGGCTCTAGCCGCCCACCAGGTCGGCTCCCACCAGGACGGCGCCGACAACGATACCTGCCGCCGCGGCGACCAGGGCGAGCACCGCCGTCCCCAGGGCGTTGACCAGTCCACGACCGACCCGCCCGCTCTGGATCAGCCTCACCGTTTCGACACTTGCGGTGCTGAAGGTGGTGAACCCGCCGAGGAACCCGACGCCGGCAGCCAGCTGGAGCTCCTGCGGCACTCCCCCGCCCAGGGCCACCCCGGTGAGGAGCCCCAGCAGCCCGGAACCCACCACGTTGATGGTCACCGTCCCCCAGGGAATGGCCGTGGCAAACCGCGCCCGCACCACCCCATCAACCACAAAGCGGGTCACCGCACCGAACCCTCCCGCCGCACCGATCAGCAGGACCACCAGGACGCTCATCGGCTGGCCCTTCCCGCGGCCGGTCCCCTGCTGGCCCTGCGGCGGGTAAGCGCTGCGGCCAGACCGATTCCGGCGACACTCAGCAGGATGCCGCCCAGGAGGCTGGCAGTCACGTAGCTGGCCGCCAGCCAGTAGTCGCCGTCGATTCCCAGCCCTATCGCCTCGACCGCAAACGTACTGTACGTGGTGAATCCTCCCAGGAACCCTGTGCCTGCCAGTAGCCGCACCATGCGGCGTTTCCCCCGGTCCGGTCCGCTGCGCAGGTGGGCCTCCAGGAGGAGCCCCAGCAGAAACGAACCGCACAGGTTGATCAGCAGGGTGGGGAGGGGCCAGCCCTGGGGAGCGGGCAGCTCCCCGTCCAGCCAGAACCGGCTGAGTGTCCCGCCCATGCCTCCGAGGAAGACGAGGAGGATAAGCGTAGGGCGCCAATGGGGGCGCCGCTCGGCGGGAACAGGGGCGGCAGCGCTTGTGGTGGTTATGCCGGGCCGCATCAGGTGCCGACCCGGGAAGTGGAGTTAAACACAGCACCTGCCTCAATCGGGTGTCAAAGGCAGGAACCATCAGCCAGTGGGGCGGTTCGGGCAGTGCCCCGGCGGGATCCATCGCCGTAGCCTCGACTATATCGGATCCGCACCCTGCGGTTTGGAAACGTCACAGCATTAGCCGTCAGCATTTCGGGGGTGCGATGATCTCTAACAGCACCACACGCTCCGCGCCCGCACCCACCTAGGCAAAGGTTCCATATGACAACGCTGGGGATCGAAGAAGAGTACCTTCTCCTGGACCCGGCCTCCGGGTTGCCGGTTTATAAGGCCAATGAGGTGCAGGCCCTGCTGGAGCAATCACCCACTATCAAGGCCGACGATGTCCAGCGCGAACTTCTCAGCTGCCAGATCGAGACTGCCACCCCGGTGTGTTCAACCCTCACCGAGGCGGAAGAGTCGCTGCTTCACTTCCGGCGACGCATCTCGGCGGCGGCGCGGAAGGCGGGGGTGCGGGCCAGCGGTTCAGCGACGGCTCCCCGCATTGAGTCCGCCTACCCGACCCTGACCGACAATCAGCGGTATCACGAGCTGAAGGCGAGTGCGAGCGGAATTGTGGCGGATCAGTTTGTGAATGGCCTGCACGTTCACGTGGCGATCCCTGACCGGGAGACCGGAGTGCAGGCCCTGAACCGGATCCGGCCGTGGCTTCCGGCGATCACAGCGCTCAGCACCAATTCGCCGTTCTGGTTGGACCGGGACAGCGGCTTCGCAAGTTGGCGGGTGGTGCATTACCGCAGGTGGCCGGTGCAGGGGTGCCCGCCGGTCTTCGCCGACGCCGCCGATTATGAACGCCGCATTGAACGCCTCGTGGCCACCGGCGTGATCATCGACCGCGGTGTCCTGACCTGGATGGCGCGGCTGTCCGACACCTATCCCACGCTGGAAGTGCGGGCCGGCGACGCCCAGCTCGAAGCCCAGGATTCGGTCCTCCTGGCTGCCTTGATCAGGGGCCTGGTGTCCACCGCTGTCCGGGAGGCGGAGGCTGGCCTGCCGTTCCTGAACCCGGACCCCGAACTGCTGGACGCTGCCATGTGGCAGGCGGCCCGGCACGGACTGGCCGCCGACCTGGTTGATCTGGAGACCGGGAACCTGATCCCGGCCCGTGGACTGATGGACCGGTTACTGTCCTACACGGCGGCCGCGGTGGCAGCTGAAGGTGATGCCGAGTGGATTGCCGCGGGCCTGGACACGGTCTGGGAACGCGGCACGGGCGCCGAACGCCAACGCCGGGCCATGGCGGACGGCGGGATGGCTTCCCTCCTGGATCTCTACAGCGAGACGTTGACCGCCGAACGCTAACCCGGTTTTTGGTTTGCCCGGCCCTCGGCCAGCCGCTGCAGCGTCCTGGCGATCCGGGCATCCCGGGTGGCAGGACGCTTGGCGGAGGCAATCCACAGCGCATATTCGCGCTGGCGCGAGTACGACAGGGCCCTGAACAGCTCCACTGCACCCCCCGCCACCAGTGCCGCCGCCACATCATCGGCAAGTTCCACCACCCGTTCGCTGGTATCGAGGGTGAGAGACACCCGGACCGTGTCACCGGTGGCCTTACCGATTTCCGCTTGGACATCGGACCGGACCAGGAGGAGGTGATCGTCCCCGTGGCTCACCAGCGAACCGCGGTATCCGACGCCGTCGAAAGCGGCCCGGACCGGGACCCGGCCGCTTGCACCGAAGGTCTCCGGGACGCTGTGCGGGAACTTGACGAACGACGCCGCCCCGAATACGGGTGAGCGTTGAATGACTGCGTCGAACTCGATGGGGCCGGGATCTCGATAGTGGGCCATGCCTGAAGCTTAGCGAACCCGTCTAGGGCCTGGTGGTCCGAAGGACCCGCACCTCCCAGGGACGCAGCCGTCTGAAGTCCCCTGCGGCGTCCTCCGCGGAGCCTGGCGTGACGTCCGACGTCGGATCCGGGTAGTTGCCCAGCACGAGTTCCCCGCGGCCCACCCCTTCGGGCAGGACCAGGTCCTCGCCCGACACGTTACCGAGCACGGTGAGCGTCTCACCGTCCTGGGCGCGGGTGAAAGCGTACAGGCTGGGGTGGTCTTCCGGCAGTGGAGTGAACTCGCCGAGGCGCACCACGGCGCTACTGTGCCGCAGCCGGATCAGCTGCTGGTAGTAGCCGTAGATGGACCGATCGGAGGAGCGATCCGCCTGGGCGTTGATCGTGGTGTAGTTCGGGTTGACTCCCAGCCAGGGCTCTCCCGTGGTGAACCCCGCGTTGGCCTCGTCCGACCACTGGACCGGTGTTCTGGCGTTGTCCCGGCTCACGATGCGGATGCTCGCGAGGACCTGCTCCGGGTCAAGCCCCAGCACCGTTGTCGCTTCGGTGAAGTAGTTGATCGATTCCAGGTCGCGGAAGTCCCCCATGGCGGCGAACGGTACGTTGGTCATGCCCAGTTCCTCGCCCTGGTAAATGTAGGGCGTCCCCCGGTGCAGGTGGAGGAGGGTGGCCCACAGGGTGGCGGACTCGTATCTGAACTCCGCATCATCGCCGAACCGTGACACCAGTCGCGGCTGATCGTGGTTGTTCAGGTAGAGGCTGTTCCAGCCCGTGGTGGCGAGGCCCTGCTGCCAGCGGGTCCAGGACTTCTTGAGGTCGTCCAGATCCAGTCCGCGGTAATCCCACTTGCCGCCGGGCCCGTAGTCCAGTCCCACGTGCTCGAACTGGAAGATCATGTCCAGTTCGCGGCGGGCGGGGTCGGTGAAGAGTCGTGCCTCCTCGACTGTCGCGCCCGGCATCTCGCCAACGGTGATGAGGTCTGCCGACCGCCCGGCGAACACCTCGCGGTGCATTTCCTGCAGGTAGTCGTGGATCCGTGGGCCCGAGATGAAGTGCGGGCCGCCGTCACCCCACAGCCCGCCGGGTGGGACGACGCCGTCCGGCAGTGCGGGGTCCTTGGAAATGTAGTTGATGACGTCCATCCGGAAACCGTCAACGCCCAGGTCGAGCCACCAGTTCATCATCTCGTAGACGGCCGAGCGTACGTCACGGTTTTCCCAGTTCAGGTCCGGTTGCTGCGGTGCGAACAGGTGCAGGTAGTACTGCCCGGTCCGGGGGTCCAGGGTCCAGGCCGGCCCGCTGAACGCCGATCCCCAGTTGGTCGGTTCGGCACCGGGCTCGCCGGCGTCGAACCCGTCACGGGGATCCCGCCACCAGTACCAGTCGCGCTTGGGGCTGTCCACCGAGGCGGATGCCTCCCTGAACCACTCATGCTCGTGGGAGGTGTGGTTGACCACCAGGTCCATCACCAGTTTCATCCCCCGCCGGTGAGCCTCTGCCAGGAGCTCACCGAACTGTTCGAGGGTCCCGAACGCTGGGTCAATCCGGCGGTAGTCACTGATGTCGTAGCCATTGTCGTGATGCGGCGACTGGTAGACGGGGGACAGCCAGAGCACGTCGACGCCGAGGTCGGCCAGGTAGTCGAGCTTGCCGATGATGCCGCCCAGGTCGCCGACGCCGTCGCCGTTGGAATCGGCGAAGCTGCGGGGGTAGATCTGGTAGACAACTGCGCCTGTCCACCAGGCGGGCTGGGCCTGTTCCGTGTCGGTGCTCATTTGGTTGATCCTCTCATGAGCGGCAGGGTTTGCGCCGCGGGAACGTGGTTCTGCACCACCCGGATATCAGGATTCGCTGACTCGAAGACCAGGGCCGGGACAGCCCCGAGTCCCACCAGAGCCATCGTGGACTTCTTTCGTGCTGCACTCTGTTTCACGAGGGGTCCTTCCTGGCTGATGTTCGCCGTACTTCGATGAGTATTGACTGTTCGGGAAAGAGCACAGGTGCCTGGACTCCGACGGATCCGAGAAGACGACCTGACAGGACCGCCGGCGTGCCGCGCAGTGCCGCCTGGTACCAGTCCAATGGGGACTGACCGGCGCCCGGATGGTTGAGCGCTGCGGCGGCGGGGGCGATGGTGTAGAGGGCCGTGGGGTCCAGGCCCGGGAACCGGATCCGGCCAGGAGGGTAGGACGCACTGGATGCGGTGAGGGTGTACGCATACAGCGCAGCAGAGCCGTCCCCGGCCACGGTGCCGCGCACGTCCATGGCAGGGTCCGGCTGGTCCGCATGGACCACCCGGCCGCTGTGCAGCAGGCTTCGCCACTCTTTATGCACGGCAATCCATGCTGCGAGATCGGCCGACTCCTGCTCTTCCAGCTCGGAAATATCCCACTCAACCCCGTAGTGACCAAACACTGCAGTGCTTGCCCGGAGCGGCAGCGAGTGCGCGCGGTGAGTGGAATGGGAGACCGGCCCCCCGATGTGCATTCCCATCAGCTCAGGGGCCACCAACAGTCCGGTGTACTTCTGGATGACGAGTCGCTCCAACGGATCGATGCAGTCGCTGGTCCAGATGCGATCGGTGCGTGCCAGGATTTCCAGGTCCACCCGCCCACCTCCCGAAGCGCAGCTCTCAATTTCAAGTCCGGGGTGGCGTCGTTTGAGCTCGTCGAGGAGCCGGTAGAGGGCGGTCACGTTCCGGTGCACCTCGGGCACCCCCGAGATGGCACCTGCCGCCTCCACCAGGTCCCTGTTGTGGTCCCATTTGATGTACGCAATATCGTGACCCGACAGGATGGAATCCATCCGGTCAAGGAGGTATTCCCATGCCTCGGGGATGGCCAGGTTCAGTGCCTGCTGCTGGCGTGCCGACGGCGGTAGCCGCCCGTCGGCCTGCAGAATCCAGTCGGGGTGCAGCCGGGCCAGATCGGAGTCCGGGTTGACCATTTCCGGTTCGAACCACAGGCCAAATTCCATCCCGAGGGTGCGGACGTGATCGATGATCGGCGCCAGTCCATCGGGCCACACGTTGTCGTCGACAAACCAGTCGCCCAGGCCCGCCGTATCGTCGCGGCGCCCCTTGAACCACCCGTCGTCGAGCACGAAACGCTCGATCCCCACCGCTGCGGCCCGGTCGGCCAACTGGGTGAGGCGCTGGAGGTTGTGGTCGAAGTACACGGCCTCCCAGGTGTTCAGCGTGACCGGTCGGTCCCGCTGCGGGTGGGACGGTCGGCTCCGCTGCTCCTGGTGAAACCGTTGCGACAGCTCATTGAGCCCGTTGCCCCACGAGCCCAGAGCGTCCGGCGCGGCATAGGAGTCGCCCGGCTGGAGCACAATTTCCTGTGACAGGAGCAGCTCGCCTGCGGCAATGAAGGTTTCGCCGGAGGGCGTCCTCTCCACCAGGAGCTGGTGGTTCCCGCTCCACGCGGAGTGCACTGCATGAACCATGCCGGATTCGAAGCCGAAGGCCGCCTCGCCGGCGGCCAGGAGGAGCGTCGCGTCGAGTCCCGGTCGCCCGCGCCGGCTCTCTCGCCGGTAGGTCCCGGTGGTGAGGGTGTGGCGTTGCGGGCTGCGTTCCCTTAGATGGCGTCCGGTGGTATCCAGGATCTCCCCGGCAGTGGACGGAACGGGGAACACCGCCAGGATTGAACTGACTTCATAGGGGGTGTCCCCCACGTTCGTCAGCTGCACCCGTTGCCTGAACAATCCAGCGTCGGTGAGAACCAGGCTCCCCTCAAGACCGAGGCCGCTGTGCGGGTCCTCCGCTGTGAAGCGAAACTCAGTGCCCGACGCCGAAATGGTGGTGGTGGCGAACCGAGCGAAGTGGGCACCGCCGTCGCGATGACCCGTGATGCCCGGCGTGCCCTGCCACCCGAACGATTCCTGCGGGACAAGGGTCAGCCGTGGCGGTGAGTCAAGACCACCGGAGACCCGTTGCGGCCGGGACACGGCGGCGAAGTCATCGAGGCTCCCGGTCTCTTCCAAGGCGGACCCCCAGTAGAGAATGGCTGGCAGGCCCGCCGTGGTGCTGTCGACCACTACGCTGGTGCCGCCATTAGTGAGATGAAAAATCGTCGAAGAATGCATGACTTATTTTTACTTCAAAAGTAATTACTGCGTCAAGCATCGCAGTAAATTCTTCACCTGATCCCCAATTGGCCGTAAACCGCTCCAGCTATCTGGATAGCGGCCTCAATCGATTAGTAGTAAATTGACTTTAATATCGTACTGAAAATATTTGAGGGTGGGGGTCCAGTGAAGGCAGTCCGATCGCTCGCCGCCAATAGCCCTACCCGCGCCATCGCGCGGGAGGTGCTGATTCGCGGTCCCATCTCCCGGGGCGAGCTGGCGCGAAAGCTCGGGCTATCCGCAGCCAGCCTCACCCGTCTGAGTAGGCCCCTGCTTGAAGCCGGCATTCTGCAGGAAGGCACCGACTCCCAGGCGGGGACGGTGGGCCGCCCCACGAAGCCCCTCGACGTCCGCTCAGACTCCCACCAGTTTGTAGGCATCAAACTGACGGGCGATGCCGCCAGTGCCGTCCTGGCCGATCTCCGCTGCCGGGTCACCGCCTCGGCCACGCGGCCGCTGGTCAGCCACGAGGTGGAGGACGTGGTCGACGCCATTTGCGCCGTGGTGGCCGATCTTGGACCAGCGGCCGGCGTCAGCGGCATCGGCATCAGCCTGGGCGGCAAAGTGGGATCACCCACCGGTTCCGGGATGGTTCAGCGGGCGCCCTTCCTCCAGTGGCGCGATGTTCCCCTGGGCCGGCTTGTGCAGGAACGCACTGGGTTGCCTGTGGTGTTGGAGAACGACGTCGTCGCCCTTACTGTCGCTGAGCAATGGTTTGGCGCGGGGCGAGGGATCCCCCATTTTGCAGTGCTCACCATTGGGGCCGGTGTTGGCTACGGGCTGGTCATCAATGACCGGGTGATTGCTCCCCCGGATGCCGGGCTGGGTCTCGCCGGGCATTTTCCCCTTGATGCAGCTGGTCCGCTGTGCTTGGAAAGCCACCGGGGGTGCTCGACGGCGATGCTCACCATGCAGGGAATCTGCGCCCAGGTGACGGCAGCGACGGGCCTACCCCATCATTACGAATCGGTGTTGCAGCTGGCCCGCGAAGACCACCCGGTAGCTCTCCAGGTTGTTGAAAGTGCCGGCACCGCGTTGGGCACGCTGATCGCGGCGGTCGCCAACCTGACCATGGTTGAACTGGTCATTCTTTCCGGTGAGGGGATGGACCTCGCCGATGTGGTGCCAGCCCGGGTGGACGCGGCGGTGAGCATCCATCGTGACCCGGAAGCCCAACCCATCCGGCTGGTCCGCGAACACACTGACTTCAGCCAGTGGGCACGCGGTGCGGCGGCAGTCGTGATTCAGGAATCGATCATCGGAACGCTGAACTGACCGTCAGCGACCCTCATTCCGGCGCACCATTCCGACGATCAGCAGGATCAGGCCAAGCGCCAGGGGGATCAGGGTCACCAGGGTGTGCGTGCCACCGACAAAACTCATATAGAAAATGAAGATGAAGGATCCGATCACCAGGATCAGCCCGGTATTGATCAGCGCGCGGCCCCGGTTAGGCGGCGGCAGCGGTGGAAGCCACGGTGGCGGATCATCCGTCCAGTTCATGTGGCAAGTCTACGTCCGGGTACGGACCACCACTGCGCCGGCACCCGTTAACGACAAAACGTCCCTCCCCCAAAGGGTAAGGACGTTGCGCCGTCGAAGGTTTCTCGTGGAGATGGCGGGAATTGAACCCGCGTCCGATGCAGTGTAGTCAGGGCTTCTCCGGGCGCAGTTTGCGTCGGTTTTTCTCAGCTTCAGTCATCTTGCAAACAGGTGACTGCCAAGCTCAGTTACATAAGAGTCCCCCCGAAACCTGTAACGAGTTTCAGGAGCAGTGGCCCTCTAAATGACGCCAGGATCCGGGACGAGAGCATTCCCGGGCTGACGGACTTGGTCTTACTGCTTAGGCAGCGAGAGCGAAGTCAGTGCGTTTTTGTTCGGCACTTATATTTTTACAAGGAGCGTTAACGAGATAGCCTTGTAGATCCTCGGCCCGCTTCCCCTGTCGCGACTAACATCGTCGAAACCTGTCATCCCCGTGTGTAGTTATCAAGTACTGCTCCCCCGGAATACTCCGGATCTACCAGTGTAGCGCACCCGCTGAGGGACTCGAGCCTGACGGGCGGTCAGAGGGTAACGCCGAACATCACAATGGGTGATTGCCACAGTGTCACCACCACAAAAGACACCGCCACGAAGGCCAGGCCAAGCGCTGCCAGGGCGGTGGTTGCTGCCTGCTTGCGCTTGAAGCTCCACCAAAACACCAGCACGTTCATGAGGACCAGCAACGGTGCCACCCAGATGATGAGCTGCGCCAGATACAGGTAGATCAGGAAGAAGAAGGGGATCAACGCGAAAATCCCCACCGGTACGATCGCCAGCAGCAGGAGCAGGTCAATCAACGCCACCACCGTCACCCACCACGGGCGGCGGTACCGCAGCTCGGACTCCTCGGGTTCCTCCTCGCGTGGATCCTGGGCATCCCAGAAGACGTCACTCATCCCTTAGGCACCGCGGTTCTTGTCGCGCATATCGCGCAGCGCTTCACGGTTGTCCTGTTTTTCCCTCAGGGTCTGACGTTTGTCGTAGTCACGCTTACCGCGGGCGACGGCAATTTCGACCTTCGCGCGACCGTTCAGGAAATAAAGCTGCAGTGGCACGAGGGTGAAGCCGCTCTCCCGGATCCGCTGCGAGATGCGGGTGAGCTCGTCGCGGTGCAGCAGCAGCTTGCGACGTCGACGGGCCGCGTGGTTGGTCCAGCTGCCCTGGGTGTATTCGGGGATATGGATGCCCTCGAGCCACAGCTCGTCGTTGTAGAAGATGGCAAATCCATCCACCAACGAGGCACGTCCCGCCCTGAGGGACTTCACCTCGGTGCCCATGAGAGCGATCCCGGCCTCGTAGGTATCCAGGACCTCGTAATCGTGCCGGGCCTTCCGATTGGTGGCCACTACCTGTCGGCCACTTTCCTTGGGCACGGTACAACTCCTTTATTTCGTGTGATTCAGTTCCGCGGCTCAGGCCGGGGGAACCAGGAATGGTCCCTCCAGTCTACGACGTTGCTCGCTAGAGCAGGCCCAGCGGGTCGACAAGGCTGCCGTTGAGGACCGTTTCGAAGTGCAGGTGGCACCCGGTCGAGTTGCCGGTGGTGCCCGTGTGGCCGATCAGCTGGCCAGCGCTGACCTTCTGGCCGGGGGACACGGTGAAGCTGGAGAGATGGTAATAGTTGGTTGCCAGGGCGTTGCCCTGAATGACTCCGTGGTTGATGACAATACGGTTTCCCGCACCGGACAGTGCGTTGGAATCGGCGAACCACACTTCCCCTGCAGCAGGGGCGTAGAGCGGGGTGCCGCACCCAACACCGTAGTCCAGGCCGGTGTGGGTGTACCCACCGGATCCGTTGAAGTCGATGGTGCCGACCGGGGTGGCACGCCACCCAAATCCCGACGAAATAGGTCCGTTCACGGGCGCACGCAGACCGAAGGCTGATGGACTGCCGGACTGGACCGGAGCGACCGGAGCAACCGGGGCAGGAATGATCGGTTCGGGTTTCACCGGCTCGGGGGCTGGTTGCTGTGCCGCGGCGGCGGCAGCAGCAGCAGCCGCGGTAGCGGCAGCTGCAGCGTCGGCTGCCGCCTGGGCACGCCGTTCATTCTCGATCCTGGCCCGTTCCTCGGCCTCCGCTTTGAGCCGCGCCTCTTCCCGTTTGCGCGCCTCTTCGATCAGCCGTGCCTGGCGGGCGGCGATGTCCGCGGTGACCTGTTCGTGGGCGGTTTCCACTTCGGCCAGCTGGGCCTCGATGACTGGTTTCTGCTCCTGGAGCTGGTCCGATAGCTCTGAGGTGTCAGCGACCAGGGTGTCCACCTTGGATTTTTCGGTCGCCGCCTCGTCGCGGGCTACCTGCTCAGCGACGAGTGCCTGCTCCGCCTGAGCCTTCAGGTCAAGGATCTCGGTTTCCACGGCGGCGAGACGCGCCTCGGAGTTCACGTTCGTTGCGTTCTGCTGGGATAGCTGGTCCATGGCGGCGTTCTGGCTGCGCAACGCCTGATCCACCATGTCGATCGAATTGGTGAGGCTCGCCGTGCCTTCCGAACCAAACAGCAGGGACAGGTTGGAGGGTACTCCCCCGTTTTTGTAGGCCTGGGTGGCGATCTGCCCGATTACTTCCCGGGTTTCACCCATGGCTTCCCGGTCAAGTTCCATCTGTTCGTTGATTTTGTTCTTGGTTTCCTGCGCAAGATCGACGCGCTGGGTCAGGGCTGTCACCTGGCTGGTGGCGGTCTCGACCCGGCCCTGGGCATCGGCCAGGGCCTGCTGGGCTCCTGGCAATTGTCCCTGGTAGACGCGGAGCTGGGCGATGGTTTCGGAGATATCGGCGTCAAGGTATTCGATTGACTGCTGGACGTCCTGGATTTCCTGCTCAAGTGCGCTCTGGCGGTTATCCAATTCATCGGCAAAAACCGGGGCGCTGAAGCCTAGTGCGAGAGCAACAATCACCGCAACCGAGGTACCGGCTACGGCCTTGGTCATGACTGATTGTTTGGCCGGTGTGAACGACCAAGAATTTACGGCAGGCATATGCTCTCTTTCTTCCCTGGTCATCACTCTAAACCCTCAAGTAGCGTCTGAGGGTTAGGAGTGAGGACACCCCGGCGAGAACTCCGCCCAGCAGGATAAGCAGCGGCGCCAGCAAAAGTACCTCGGTGGATGAAATGAATGCGGTTTCCGGGTACATCTCGGCGAGCACACCATTGAGTGCGAAGTGGGCCACCGCCCACAGCGTGCCGGTCGCCAGAAGGCCACCAACCACTGCGGCGATCACCCCCTCCAGCACGAACGGGAGCTGGATCACTGCTTTGCTGGCCCCGACCAGCCGCATAATTCCGGTCTCCCGGCGCCGGCTGAACGCCGATAGCCTGATGGTGGTCGCCACCAGCAGCACAGCGCAGAGCAGCATCACCCCCGCTATGGTCAACGCAATCGCCGATGCCACGTTCATGTAGGTGAACAGGCGCTCCAGGAGTTCACGCTGATCGCTGACCACGTCAACCCCGGGGGTGGAGGAGAACGCCTCGTTGATGACTTCGTATTTCTCGGGGTCCACCAGATTGACCCTGAATGACTCGGGCAGCTGGTCTGCCGTGACCGAGTCGACGATGGGTGAGTTGGCGAACTGGTCCTGAAAATGACCCAGTGCCTGTTCCTGGGATTCGTATTCGACAGTCGAGACATATTCGCTGAAGGAATCGGATTCGAGGATGGCCTGGATGTCGTCGCGCTGGTCGTCAGTCACGGGTCCAGTCGCGCAGCTGGGCGAGGTGGAATTGTCTACGCACAGGAACACCGCCACCTGGACGCGGTCGTACCAGTAGCCCTTCATCTGGTTGATCTGCAGCTGCAGGAGCCCGGCAGCACCGACGAAGGTCAGGGAGATGAAGGTGACCAGAACAATGGAGATCACCATGGCAAGGTTTCTGCGGAGACCGGATCCCAACTCGCCGAGAACAAACGCGAACCTCATGGCGCTGCCACCTCGGTTTCGCCGATGTAGATGCCCTGGGCGTCGTCGCGCACTACCGAACCGTTCCGGAGTTCGACGACCCGTTTGCGCATGGTGTTGACGATGTCGTCGTCGTGGGTGGCCATCACTACTGTGGTGCCGTTCGAGTTGATGCGGTCCAGGACCTTCATGATTCCCATCGACGTGGTGGGATCGAGGTTTCCGGTGGGCTCGTCAGCCAGCAGGATTCCGGGCCGGTTCACAATGGCGCGGGCGATAGCGACGCGCTGCTGCTCGCCACCGGAGAGTTCGTGGGGCATCCTGTTGTTCTTGCCCTCGAGGCCCACCGTCTGCAGCACGTCCGGGACTGTTTCCCTGATCACTGCCCGGCTCTTCCCAATCACCTGCATGGCGAACGCGACGTTGGCGAAGACGGTCTTGTTGGGCAGCAGCCGGAAGTCCTGAAAGACCACACCAATTCCGCGGCGCAGCTTGGGCACACGCCAGCTGGGAATGTTGGCAACGTTTTGGCCGGCAACATAAACGGCGCCGCGCGACACCCGATCCTCTTTGAGGACCAGGCGGATGAACGTGGATTTACCGGACCCGGAGGCCCCCACCAGGAAGACGAACTCTCCACGATCCACTTCGAGGCTTACCGCGTCGAGTGCTGGTCGTGAATTGTTGCTGTAGACCTTGGTGACAGTGTCGAATCTAATCATGACTACTTTGCGCCCATATGGTGCTGCCAGTGCACGGGCATTTGCTGGGGGGAAGAAAGTACCGGCCACTAGACTATAACGAGGCCGCTGTGCGTTGCCGGCTCACCGCCACGGTGTGTCGTTGATCGCTTGGCCGGCCCCAGGGTCCGGCCCAGAACGCCTATTCCGCGGGTGCCGCGCGGTTATTGGCCCGCCAGCGGATGCCTGCGTCGATGAAGTCGTCGATCTCGCCGTCAAACACGGCCGAGGTGTTGCCCACCTCATGTTCGGTGCGAAGGTCCTTGACCATCTGGTACGGGTTGAGGACGTAGGAGCGCATCTGGTCGCCCCAGGATGCCTTCACATCCCCGGCCATGGCCTTCTTCTCGGCGTTCTCCTGTTCCTGCATCTGCAGCAGCAGGCGGGACTGCAGAACCCTCAGCGCCGCCGCCCGGTTCTGCAGCTGGGACTTTTCGTTCTGCATCGACACCACAATGCCCGTGGGGATGTGGGTCATCCGGACCGCCGAGTCAGTGGTGTTCACCGACTGGCCGCCGGGACCAGAGGACCTGAAGACGTCAACGCGGATTTCATTGTCCGGGATCTCCACTGAGTCGGTCTGCTCGATCAACGGGATCACCTCGACCGCGGCGAAGGACGTCTGGCGTCGGCCCTGATTGTCGAAGGGGCTGATCCGGACCAGCCGGTGCGTCCCCGCCTCCACTGAGAGAGTGCCGAAAGCGTAGGGTGCCTTGACCTCGAACGTGGCGGACTTCAGGCCAGCCTCTTCCGCGTAGGAGGTGTCGAGGACCTGGGTGGGGTAGCCGTGGCGTTCGGCCCAGCGCAGGTACATGCGGAGCAGCATCTCGGCGAAGTCAGCGGCGTCAACACCGCCCGCCCCCGAGCGGATGCTCACCACTGCCTCCCGCTCGTCGTACTCGCCTGCCAGCAGGGTCACGACCTCCAGCCGGTCCAGGGAGGCACTGAGCGAGGTGAGCTCTTTGGCGGATTCCTCGCGGGACGCCTCGTCATCCTCGTCCTGCGCCAGCTCCACCAGGACTTCCAGATCTTCAATCCGGGAGTACAGCGTTTCCAGGCGTTCCAGGGCGGACTGGCGGTGCGAAAGTTTGGAGGTGATCTTCTGCGCAGCGGCAGGGTCGTCCCATAGGTTTGGTTCGCCGGCCTGTTCGCTGAGCTCCGCGATGTCAGTGCGGATTGCCTCCACATCAGCTACCTGCTCGATGTTGGCGTACTTGGTGCGGAGCGCGCGGATTTCTGCGGGAAAATCGATGTTTGCCATGATGGAACCAGCCTACGTCATGGCGCTGACGGCGGCGGTGGGGGCTCCGGCCAGTCAAGAGGACTCAGCTGGGTGCAGTTCACGGCGTCGTCGACGACGGCGGCGGGACCCAGCCGCATCTGCTGCCGCTGGCGGTCGGCCCCGGTTCCGCGCTGCTCGATCTGGTTCAGGAGGCGGCGCACTGTCGCTTCGTCGCCGTAATCGCGCAGGGCTGGCAGCACCCGCTCGAACAGGAGGTGCATGGCGTCCGCCGCATCGCAGAGACCGCCCAACAACGGATTCACCAGCGGCCCGCGAAGCCCATAGCGGCTTGCCGTCCAGCTGGCAGCCCGCAGATCGGCCGCGGTGGCGACCGGGGCCGGTTCCCCGGCCTGCCAACTGCGCACTTCCTCTTCCACCAGTGCCCTCATCAGCGCCGCAATCAGGACGGCGTCGTCACTGTACAGGCAGACATCGCAGACGCGGACCTCCACCGTCGGGTGCTTGCGGGCCAGCCGTGCGTCGATGTAGATCATGCCCTCGTCGAGGATGACCCCATCGTTCAGCCGGGCACGCACCATTTTTTGGTACTCCCACGCGGACCCGAACGGCTCGTAGGTTCCTGAGGTTGGCCAGCGGAGGTTCATCGGGTAGCGGTAACTGGCGTACCCACTATCCAGACCGTTCCAGAACGGTGAATTGGTGCTGAGCGCCAGCAGGACGGGTAGCCACACCCGGATCCGGTCGAGGATCGCAACCCCCTCCTCGGCCGAGTCGATCGATACGTGCACATGGAACCCGCAGGTCAGGTGGTCCGCGAGCGCCAGCCCATACAGTTCCCTCATCCGGGCGTACCGCCCGTCGGGTGCCAGCCGGAGTGTCGCCGGGTGCACACTGGTGGCGAGCGCCGCGACGCGGGCGCCGACGTGCTGGGCTGCACGGTCCGCCTGGCGTCTGCCGCCGTGGATCGCCGCGGCGAGATCCCTCAGCTCGGTGTGCGGCCGGCTGATGACCTCCAGCTGCTGTTGCTGCAACTCCAATGAGAGCTCGCCGACGTCGTCGTCGGACGGCACGACGTCCGCGAGGATCAGGGGCGCAAGCGGCGCCGGGCGGCCGGTGTGCGCGTCGAGGAGCAGGAGCTCCTCCTCCACACCAAAGGTCCGTCGTGCCGTGGGCCCGCCGGAGGGCTCCGTAGCTGGCTGCACTGCCTGCCCCCTTCTGAGCCAAGGATCTACCGTCCTCCTCCCCTGTGTACTGGAGGTCAGTCAGGACTGCAGGATCGAGCGCTTACCGAGAAGGTTCCTCAGATCCAAATCGGGTGTCAAGTACAGGAAGGGCGCAGCGGTCCACGACGCGGCGGAATAAGCTGCGACGCCAGCCAGTTTCCACGGATACTGGGGCGTGTCACCGGACACCCAGGGCTGACGGGTGGAGTGGGAAGGCGCAATGCTGAAAACCGTGGTGATCGGCGCCGGACAGGCGGGGTTGTCCGCCGCGTACCATCTCCGGCGGCTGGGCCTGGAACCGGAGAAGGATTTCGTGGTCCTCGACGCCAACGACGGCCCAGGTGGTGCCTGGCGGCACCGGTGGCCGTCCCTGACCTTCGGGTCAGCACATAATATTCACGATCTCCCGGGACTTGCGGTGGGGGTGCCCGATCCTACCGAACCGGCGTCGTCAGTGGTGAGCCGCTACTACGGTGCCTACGAGCGGCAGTTTGGTCTTCCGGTGCACCGTCCCGAGGCAGTCACCGATGTGGTGCCGGGCTACCCCGGCGGCCCGCTCCGGGTGGTCAGCACCACGGGGAGCTGGGACACGGAGCTGATCATCAACGGCACGGGAACCTGGGACCGGCCCTACTGGCCGTACTATCCTGGCCGGGAACTGTTTCGGGGCAGCCAACTTCACACCCACGACTTCGTGTCTGCCGGGCAGTTCAGGGGTTTGCATGTGGTCGTGGTGGGCGCCGGAACCTCCGCTGTGCAATTCCTCCTTCAGCTTGCCGACGCCGGCGCCACCACCTCCTGGATCACGCGGCGCGCGCCGTCCTTCACCGGGCGGGTGTTCAACGCCGAGTGGGGCAGGGAGGTCGAGGCCCGGGTCAATGAGCGGACAGCGGCTGGTCTTCCCCCGGCGAGCGTCGTGTCGACCACTGGCCTGCCGCTCACCCGCCAGTATCAGGACGGGATCACGGCAGGAACACTCGTCTCGGTGGGACCGATGCGGGCGGTGACGCCCGAAGGCGTTGCGCTGGAGGACGGCACCGAGATCCGGGCGGACGTCATCCTGTGGGCCACCGGCTTCCGCCCGGCACTGGACCATCTGGCATCCCTGAAGTTGCGGGATCCCGGGGGTGGAATCCTGATGGACGGGGTGCACGTGCTCAAGGATCCCCGGGTGCTGCTGGTGGGGTATGGGGCATCAGCCTCAACGTTGGGCGCTACCCGGGCGGGCAGGGCGGCAGCGGTTGCGGCGGTTAAACGACTCAGCGACCCGGGCAACGCGCGGGGCGCGGCATCAGAAGATGAGGTTCAGCCCGTTCCATCCGGTGCCGACCTGCACCCGCGGTAGCCAGGTACCGGTTCCGCTCCGTGCGTACAGCCACAGGATTCCCTGGCTATCACGGGCCAGCACATCGGGAGTGCGGTCCCCGTTGAAATCGCCGGGGCTCATCACTGCTGTCATCGCGTTCCAGCCGGTGCCGACCCGGGTCCGCGGCAGCCAGCCGCCCCTGCCGTTGCCGGGGTAGAGCCACAGGTAGCCGGTTGCTGTTTCCCGCGCCAGGATGTCCGCAGTGCCGTCGCCGGTGAAGTCCCCTGGGCCGACGATGCTGTTGAAAGCATTCCAGTCACTTCCCACCCGGACCCGTGGCAGCCACCCTCCCGCACCGTTCCCCGGGTACAACCAGAGGTAGCCGGTGGCCCGTTCCCGGGCCAGGACGTCAACCGTCTGGTCCCCGTTGAAATCCCCCGGTCCCACGATGGCGTTGAACACGTTCCAGCCGTGGCCCACGCGGAGGCGGGGCCGCCAACCGCCGACGCCGTTCCCGCGGTACAGCCATAGGTAACCGGTCGCTGCCTCCCGGGCCAGCACGTCGGCGGGGCCGTCGCCGTTGAAGTCGCCGGGTGTTTCGAGCGCGTTCATCGGGGACCAACCGACGCCGATGCGGAGTCCGCTCAACGCCGTGCCGTTCCCTGTCCCCCGGTAGATCCGGAGGTCACCGGTCGCGGCGACGCGGGCCAGGATGTCGTTGTTCCAGTCCCCGTTGAAATCGGCGGTGGAACGGGACAGCGTCGAGGCGGGGATGGCCAGGGGCGTAAAAGCGTACGGCTCGCAGGTCAGGTCATAGTCGCGGGTGTCGTCATACCACTGGGAGAGGTAGACCCGACCGCCGGAGAAACTTGGCTGCCGGCACCGATCCAGCGCCTCGTTGGGGTAATCCAGCCTGCCGGCTGTGGCCCAGACAGGCACCCCTGGGAGCCGCCAGGATCCGGTGATCTCGGCCCACCCGGAGGCGTAGGAGTAGAGGCCGTAGGAGAACCCCGCGTCCCGGAGCCCCCGCATCAGCCCTTCAATGATGAGCCGGTTATCGCGTTGCTGCGCTGCCGTGCTGACGGGCCACGGCTGGGCTGGGCGAGGTTCAACGTCGATCCACACCACCGGAGGCCGGAAGCCGATCCGGTTCATGCTGGCCACGGCGAACTGCGCTTCGGCGTACCCGACATTCGAGAGCCGCCCCGAACGGGTGGTGCTGGCCCATGGCCCCCGGGCTCCGTAGGTGCTCAGTTGGGCGGTAGTGGGAAATCCTGCCATGGCGTAGCCGTGGCTCGCCTTGTTGTTGGTCCTGGTCCAGGTGACCTGGCTGGCCAGGCAGGGGTTCTCGGTGAAGGGCAGACCTCTGGTCAGGCCGATGACGACGAACTGGGTTGAGGTTGGCGGCATGGGCAACCCGAAACCGCCGACCGCTGGTGGGCACTGGGGCCAGGAGACGTCGTGACCGTACAGGGGGGCTGCCTGGGCGGGCGGCGCGACGGTGACGAAGCCGAACAGTAGCGCGAGCGCTGTGCCAACTGCTATTACCATCCGCCGGAGCGAGCTAACCATCACGCGAACCACCTCATCCAACGTGATCATTTTACCGCTGATACCGGGAAAGAGCGCTGCCTGCGTGGGTGGAATCTGCTGAATGAAATCTACAGTCAGCGGGTGAGCTCGGACCGGGCATCTGCCGTGACCACGATCGGGATTCCGTCGGGTACCAGGAAATTCACCACCGGCGGGTGCACGACGGCGGTGAGCACCACCCGTGCGGTCCTGCCGTCCGGCGCACCGGTTGCCGGGTCCACGGCCAGCCCGTCGAACCGGGTACCGGCCCCCGTCAGGTCGAGGTAGTCCTGCACCGTGGACCTGACGGTTCCCGGGGTGAGTTCCGGCACCGGGGCGGTTGCACCAGGTGCCGGCTCAGCCAGACTGTAGGTGTCCGCCGCGGTGAGCGCTGCGCCGTCGGCCACTGACAGCAGCTTCTGACGGTCAAGGTAAACGGCCGACGCGCCCAGGACCACGGTGATCATCAGCAGGGTCAACAGGAGGTAGCCGATGACCATGACCATCACCTGTCCGTCCTCCCGACCCGGGAAGGTGCTGTTCCACTGGGCCTGGCTGCGCTGACGCATCACCTGAATCGTTCCACCAGTTGTGTTGCTGAGGCCTCAACGGCAACCGCCGAATCCCCCACGCCGCGGGACGCGGGTAGGAATGGCAGGGTGACACCCAGCCGCACCTCGACCGTCACGCTTGAACCGGGCGTCAGGCAGTCACCGCTGCAGCGGATATCGATCTCGGCCGATGAGGGATCGAACCCGAAGTCATTCAGGACCAGGAGGGCTGCCTGACGCGCCCGGGCTGCGGCGTCGGGCGCCGACTCCTCGGTCACGTAGATCTTCGCCGCCTGGTCGGCGGCTCCGACCACTGCGAAGGAGCCTGCCTGGAGTTGGCCGACTGTCAGGACGAAGTAGATGACGGGGACCAGCAGGACGAGGCCAAGAAAGACGAACTCGACGACCGCGCTGCCGCTCTCCCCGTCATTCGCCTGGTGGCTCTCGGGGAAGTGCTGCATGACCAGTCACCTCCAACACTCCGGCTGGACCGATCAGGCCAATGACTGGAAGTGGGGCGCGCACGGTCACCACCAGCATCGACAGCCCGTCCCTGCTGACCTCGCCGACCGAGATGTCCTCGGCATAACCGTTGCTGAGGGCGGTGGAAATGATCGCTTCGGTCCGCTGCGCAGCATCACCAGCGGACCGGTCGGCCAACGTTCCGTATCGAGCGCCCGACGAAGCCGCGTCGACGAGCGTGTTGCGGACGTGGAGCACCAGGGTCAGCTGAATCACCGCAACGAAGATGACTGAGAGCAGCCCACCGATCAGGGCGAAGTCCACTACCGCCGCGCCCCGTTCCGCTCCGCGGCCATGCCCCGCGTGCACCACGGGCCGCTCAGGGATTGACGCGACTGATCGCGTCGTTGAACATGTTCTCCAACGCCGGTCCGGCAAGGGCGAGCAGCGCTGCCACCAGGACCGCCGACATGAGGGTGATCATCACCCAGCCGGGGACATCACCCCGCTCGGGTGGGTCGTCGGCGGGACTCGTCACTGCCCTCGCCACCCGAATCAGGACGAGCGCAAGGATCAGGTGGACGGCAGAAAAGATCCGTTGGGTGGGTGGGGTCGGTTTCACAGTGTTCCTCTTCCGTTGGCACTTGTTATGGCTGGACGATTACAGACCGAGGCTGATGAGCGCGATGCCGGGATAAACGGCGAAAAGTACTGTCAGGGGGAGTACGCCAAAAACGAGGGGAACCATCATGGCAATCTCCTTCTTCCCCGCGGATTCCATCAGTTCGCGCTTGGCCACGTCACGAACATCCTGCGCCTGCGCCCGGAGGACGTCGGCCAGCGGGGTCCCCCGTTGGACTGCAACGGTGATGCCATCGACAAAGCGCACCAACGGGGTGAGCCGGGTGCGGTTGGAGAATTCCTGAAGCGCTGTCATCAGCGGCATTCCGGCTCTGGTCTCAGCAAGTACCCGCTCAAACTCGTGGGCCAGTTCACCGTTTCCTGTGCGGCAGATCCGCTCGAGCGCTCCCGAGGCACTTTCACCCGCGCTGACGGCGAGCGCCATGAGCTCGGCGAGGCTGGGGAACTCGGCCAGCATTCTGGCCTCCCGACGCCTGATCTGCACGGACAGGACGTAGTCGCGGAGCACGTAGGCGCCCACTGTGCATCCAAGCACCACGAGCACCCCCGGGACTGGTCCGATGCCGCCCGACACCGCGAGCAACACCATGAGGCCGGTGGACCCGCCGAGGCCCACCGCCGCCCACAGGACTTGCTCGGCACGGAAATCGATCACCTGCTGTTGCTTCCCGGCCTGCGCCAGCCGCTTCGCCAGGACCGCCGAGGTCGGATTGAAACGTCCCAGCCAGCGCACGACGTCGTTCATCACCGGCCGAATGATCCGCTCGAGGGGTGCGAAGGGGGTGAGCGCCCCCCGCGGGCTGTCGAGCAGCCGGGAACGGACCTCCACGGACCGTAGGTGCGGTGCGACGCGGTCCACGAAGCGGGTTGGCCGTAGGACAGGAAGCCGCACCAGCATCAGCCAGAGACCCACTCCCAGGGACACACCAGTCAACATTGCGAGCGCCTGGATGTCGATCACCGCAACACCCGTTCGTCCTCGGGAAGAGCCCCGATCCTGAGCATCAACCGGTAACAGACCACCGACACCACCAGACCGCCGACCAGCACTGCGGCCCCGGTGGGCGTGTTGTAGGCCCTGACAGCCTCAGGGCGGGTCGCCAGCAGCATCAGGACCAGCCAGGGTGCTGCGACGGCGAGGCGCGCAGCGTTGATGGTCCAGGATTGGCGGGCGACGAGTTCGCTTCGGGTGCGGGCGCTGTCCCGGAGGAACTCGGCGAGGGTCCCCAGCAGCCGTCCAAGGTCGGACCCTCCCACCTCACGGGTCATCCTCAGCGCCTCGATGATGCGGTCCGCCACGGGGTCGGCGAGCCTCGCCTTCAGCCGCCCGAGCGCGTCGTCGAACCGTGCACCCGCCCGATAGTCGACGCCGAAGGTGGTGAACGCCGGCCGGAGCTCCACCGGGCCCTTCTCCCCCAGCTGGCTGATCGCTTCAGGCAGGGACAAGCCCGCGCGGATGGCCGAGCGCAGGTGATCGACGACGTCGGGCCAGAGTTCGCGCAGGGCCGCCGCCCGGCGACGCGCCCGCCATCGGACAATGCCCAATGGAACAAAGACCCCGAACAGACCGAAGCAGCCTGCGATAGGAGGAGACCCTGTCACCATCAGGACTGCCAGGAAGATCAGGGCGCCGACCCCGAGGGAGGATGCCACAAGGCCACCGACCGACACCGCTTCGATGCCGGCACGCAGGAGGAGCTCCTCGACCCGTTGGCTCCTGCCGTGGGTGCGCGTACCCCGGTCCGGTCGCGCCCAGCAGGACCACCAGACCAGGAACAGGCCAGTGCCGAGCACCGCTCCGACGACGACGGTCATGGGACAGCCTCCAGCAGACGGGCAACCTGGAATCCCGCGCTGGCGAACTTCTCCGCGGCGGGCATGGCTGTCGCGGTGACCGTCAGGTCGCCATCGATCCGCCGGAAGACGGTTGAGGATTCGATGATCCCGTTCTCGACCCGTCTGCCCAGGGACAGGATTTCGGTGACCCTCCGCCGACCGTCGCGGAGGCGTTCGCAGTGAACCACCAGGTCGATGCAGGAGGCGACGGTCGGCACCACAAACGCACTCGAAGTGTTGTCCCCGGCCAGGAGCGGGAGGGTACAAATCTTCGTCACGGCGTCAGGGGCACGTTTCAAACGACGTGTACAAAGACGAGCCTATCGCGCTGTCCCGGGTGCCGGCGTCAGCATCCTATTCTTAACCTGTGAATATCCGCGCCGCAATCTACACCCGGATCTCAAAAGACCTCCAGCACGAAGGCCTCGGCGTCGCTCGCCAGTTAAAGGACTGTCGGACCTATGCCGAAGATAATGGTCTGACCATTTTCGCTGAGCTAGAGGACAATGACATCTCCGCGAGCGGACTCAAGCAGCGGCCGTCGTACCTTCAACTGAAGCAACTTATGGATGAGCAAGCCGTCGACGTGGTTTTGGTCTATTCGATGGACCGTCTACACCGCAGCATGGCCGAGCTGGTCGAGTACATTGAGCTCTCACGAAAGACAAACGTCGCTATCGTGTCTATCACCGGCGGCAGGGTTGACCTTTCTACCGCTGACGGACGATTTCAAGCTCATATTTTTGGTGCAGTTGCAGCGAACGAACGGGATAAGAATCAGGAGAGAATCAAACGCAAACACCTCGAGTTGGCACAAAGCGGCGCTTGGCCGGGACAGCGTGTCTACGGTTACCTCAAAGATGCATCCGTTGTGAAGTTCGAAGCAGAGATCATCCGAGAGCTGAGCGAAAGAATCCTGAACGGTGAGGGCTTCAACGACATCGCCCGTGACCTGAACAACCGGGGAATTCCAACTCTCACTGGTGCTCAGTGGCGCGCCAGTTCCATCATTGGCATTGCTAGGTCGGCCCGGATTGCCGGTCACCGAGAGCACCATGGCGTCATCTCTGCACGAGACTGCTGGCCCGCGATCATCGATGAAGAAACCAGCATGCTTCTTCGCGCGCGGCTTGCGCCAGGAAGGTCAGGCGGCGTTTCCCGCGGCGGCCCTCGAAAGCATCTTCTGACTGGGCTGCTCAAGTGTGGCAAGTGTGGCTCGGGTTTGGTGCGGGGGCTTGCAGGAAAAACCAGGGTACCGAACTATCGATGTCCGAAAAATCAGGGCGCAGCGGCTTGCGGAAGCATCAGCATCAATTTGAAGTCCGTCGAGGGGTTCTTAGCCGAAGCTCTTTTCGCGGTTCACGATCAAAACAGCGACGAAGACGGTCCGGACGAGGACGAGCTGGCTGCCTGGGCGGAGAGACGCGCAGGGCTGGATGCCCGCAAGGCGAAATTGGCTGAACTTGTTGGCATGGGCTTGATGGAGACAGAGGAGTGGGTTTTGGCTTCTGGAGCTGTAAAGAAGGAGCTTGCAGAGATGCCAGAGCCACCACGAGTCAGGCCTCACCGGACTCGAAACACCGGCGCTGAACTCCGGGCCGCTTGGCCGACAATGTCTGCGCGGTCGAAGCGGACCTTACTCGAAGACGCCTTCGTGAAGATCACCGTCCACCCTCGCAGGATAACTACTGGGGCGAAAGTCTTCGATCCAAGACGCCTCCAGCCTGAATGGCGCCGTTAGGCAGCGACGGCAACAGCGGCCTTATCGACAGCCGCGAGAACACGCGAAGCTGCACCCCTGTCCTCTACTACGACCGACAAGCTCTGGGCGATCCGCGTCGATCGCACCCATTCCACAACCTTCGCATCTTGACTCATGGTTGTCATGTGTACGGAGCCGTAACCATCCGTCACCGCTTCGACGAACTGCTAAGTGGAACATTGTGAGCTCGTAGATCCCGGCCAGCGCGCAAATGGGCACGCATGTCGGGACTGCTTCGGCAGTTGTAGGAGGTACCGCGCGACCGTGGAGCAGTTCACA
The DNA here is from genome assembly GCF_015751665.1 of Arthrobacter sp. CAN_A1. Taxonomy (NCBI): domain Bacteria; kingdom Bacillati; phylum Actinomycetota; class Actinomycetes; order Micrococcales; family Micrococcaceae; genus Arthrobacter; species Arthrobacter sp. CAN_A1. The sequence goes on from NZ_JADOUR010000011.1 coordinate 90,261, forward strand.
GCAAGTTTGATGGGAGCAGTCCGATCTCCTGGGTAGTAGCGTATTCGGCGATCTCCCGACCATGAAGCCGGCTGCCGATAAACATCACACGGCTAGGCCCGGTCAAACCGGGTTATACGGGTAACTTCAAGTAGGATCACAAGCGTGGTTCTACTTGAGGCCTCAGGAAGCTTTGGAGGGACCAACATGCCCGAGCCTTGGCTCTCTGCCGATGACATCGCTGGTCATCTAGGCATTACTAAGGACACCGTCTATTCATGGATTGCTGATCAAGGCATGCCTGCCCACAAGATCGGGCGCCTTTGGAAGTTTCAAGCAAGCGAGATTGACGATTGGGTCCGTGGTGGGGGCGCTGAAGAATCAGGATTCGGCTCAGGCTAAGGAGCCGACTTCTCCTGACCCACTGCCCAAACCCCGAGAGGAGGCGTCATTTGACCACAAGAATCCACTCACACGATCGCTATGCTCTGTCTTTCACCAGCGGGGGGCTCCTGGTGCGCGAGGCAGACGTGATCGTCGCCGAGTATCTTCGCTCGCGCGACTGGGTGACGGTACGTCATGCAGCTACTGTGCAAAACCTGCTGCAGGCGCGTACGACTTCATCGAGTGTTCGCCTGACGCGGGAGACGATACAGCGGCTGGGCGTCTTCGATGACTCGGAACTTGAACTTGTCGCGGAGTCGAGTCTCACCGAGCGGTGCCACTTGATGTGGGCCGCTGCATGCCGTCGTTACGAGCTAATTGGTGACTTCGCGGAAGAGGTGGTCCGCGAACGGTTCCTCCTGATGACCCCGACACTCGGAACCGAGGACTTTGAGCGGTTCATGACGGGCAAGGGTTTGTGGCACCCCGAGCTTGACGAGTTGAAACCCTCTACGCGCTCCAAGCTCCGACAGAACATCTTCCGAATGCTGCACGAAGCGGGGCTCCGCAGCGAAGAAGGCGCTATCGTTCCGGCGGTGCTCTCAGAGCGAGTCTACGGAGCCCTTGCTGCACGTGGCCCTAGTGACATCCGATTCTTCCCCACTACTCTGCCTATGGAGTCAACGCGATGAGTACGACCAAGCGAAGCCTCACGACGGATGAGAAGCACGTCTACGAGGTGCTGCGCAGTACGCGGTTCTTGAAGATGGAGGGCCTCTCCAAGGAGGTGCCGTTCTTCATCTATCACTACCCGCCTGCGTGGGCGCGTGACGTCGAAGGCCTCCGCGACCGCGTCATCACGAAACTCCGTAGTGACGACGGATTGAAGGTCGTGGAGATCAACCTCTACGATCTTGCCGTGCAGCTGCTCAAGGAACGTGGGGTGTGGGATCGCGTCTTGGCACTGGAACCGGATATGGACAAGGCCGAGTTCCGCGAGACGTTGCAGGGCATGCTTGACCCGCACGATCACCTCGCACCCGCGATCCGTGCCCGTGTCGACGCAGAGCCGAGCGACATGGTCTTCCTCGCAGGAATCGGCGAGGTCTTCCCCTTCATTCGAACTCACACAGTGTTGGAGAACCTGCAAAGTGTCGTGACGGGTCGTCCGATGCTGGCATGGTTCCCGGGGGCGTACGAGTTCACTCGGGCCAGTGGTCACCAGCTGCGCGCGTTGAACCTTGGCGCCAGCGATAGCTACTACCGGGCCAAGGACATTCTGGAACAGGAAGCATAAGCATGACCATGATCAACGAAATCTTCGCCAAACCGATCGATCGGGCCATCGAGGGAGTCATCAAGGCCGATGACACCTCACACCTCGCCACCGAGGTCGAGGAGTACGTCCTCACCAACGAGGCAGCCAAGGGCCTCGAACACGCCCTGGAGGCGTACACAAACTACACGAACGCCAACGGCGTCTGGATTTCGGGCTTCTTCGGCTCCGGTAAGTCACACTTGCTGAAGATGCTCGCGCACCTGCTCGGCGACATCGACGGCCACGACTACCAGCGGGCCAAGGTCTCTGAGCACTTCCGGGCCAAGGCCGACGACGCATTCCTGCCTGCGCTGATCGAAAAGGCTGACCGCATCGCCGCGAAAAGCCTGCTGTTTAACATCGACCAGAAGGCCACGCTGATCTCGAAGGATCAGAACGACGCCCTCCTCAAGGTGTTCGTGAAGATCTTCGACGAGTCCCGCGGGTATTACGGAAACCAGGGCCACATTGCCCGCTTCGAACGCGACCTCGATACTCGCGGACAGTACAACGATTTCAAGGCCGCGTTCGAACGGATCGCCGGTATCCCGTGGACCCGGGGACGTGAGCAGGCTGCGCTCGAAGCCGGGCACATCGATCAGGCCTTCGCCGCGGTAAACGGAACTGAGAGTGCCGGCATCATCCGCCAATACAGCACCAACTACTCAGTTTCGATTGAGGACTTCGCTGATGAGGTCGCAGCTTGGCTGGGCCAGCAACCCGACGGGTTCCGCCTTAACTTCTTTGTCGACGAAGTCGGCCAATTTATCGGCACGAACAACCAGCTGATGCTGAACCTCCAGACCATCGCCGAATCTCTGGCTACCAAGTGCCGTGGGCGGGCATGGATCTTTGTCACCTCACAGGAAGACATGGAGAAGGTCGGCGGTGACCGCACGAAGTCCCAGGCCAACGAATTCTCAAAGATCCAGGCCCGGTTCAAGAATCGGCTTAAGCTCACCAGCCAGGACGTCGAAGAGGTCATCCGTAAGCGTCTGCTCGACAAGACGGAGGCTGCCAAGACCGATGTCGCTGCGATCTACGCGACTGAGCACGCGAACTTCAAGACTCTCTTTGACTTTATCGACGGCCGACACTATCCGAACTACCGTGACGAGACCCACTTCGTCGGCACTTACCCGTTCGTAAGCTATCAATTCCCGCTGTTCCAGTCCGCGATCGAAGGCATCAGCGACCACGGTATATTCGAGGGGCGCAACAGCTCGGTCGGTGAGCGTTCCATGCTCGGTGTCGTCCAGGAAGTTGCCCGCACACTGGCCGACAAACCTCTAGGCCAGCTCGCCTCATTCGACCAGATGTTTGAAGGCATCCGTGCCTCGCTAAAGTCAGCGAACCAGCGCGCAATCACCGACGCGGAACGCAGCCCGTCCCTGCCGCCTCTTGCGATTCGCCTCCTCAAGGCCCTCTTCCTGGTCAAGTACGTTGATACCTTCAAGGCGACGCCGCGCAACCTCACCGTGCTGGTCTACGACCGTTTCGGCGCCGACCTGACGCAGCTCGGCAAGGACGTCAACGAAGCCCTTGCCGCGCTGGAAGCGCAGACCTACATCCAGCGCAACGCAGACCTCTACGACTACCTCACCAACGAAGAGCAAAAAATCGAGCAGGAGATCAAGAACGTCGACATCGACAATTCCGAGGTCTCCAAGAAGCTCTCCGACCTGCTCACCGGCTCGGTCATCAAGGCGACCAAGGTCGTCTACGGCAAGAACGGCCAGAACTTCCCGGTCGGGTTCAAACTCGACGGGCAGGCGATGAGCAAGCAGCACGAGCTCGCCCTGCACTTCACCAGCCCCGAGACCGAATTCAGCCTGGAGCAGATCAAAGCCCACAGTGCCGGTCTCGATGAACTTCGCGTTGTGCTCCCAACCGAGACAGACCGGATCCTCGCCGACCTGCGGCTCCTCCTGAAGACCGCGAAGTACGTCAAGCGCGCCCAAGGAGCCAGTCGTACCTCGATCGAGCAGACGATCCTGCAACTCAAGGGCACCCAGAACGCCGAGCGGGAGAATGAGATCGTCGAACGCCTCCGCACCGCTGTCGGCCGCTCGACCCTGATTCACAACGCCGGCATCCTTGATGTCACCTCGGCAGACGCCGTGACTCGGATAAACGACGGCTTTCAGAAGGTCATCGCGGCGACCTACACCAATCTCACCCTGCTGGGCGGCATGAGCTTCACTGAGCAGCAGCTGTCCACGTTCGTGAACCCGCCTGAGGGTGGCCTGTTCGGGGAGACCGCCAGCATCCTGGCAGTGCCCGGTGATGATGTTCTCGCCCACTTGGAGATGAGCGGTAAGCGCCACGTGCAGGTGACGATGAAGCACCTCATCGAGAAATACACGACCAAACCATACGGCTGGGACCAGTGGTCGATCGCCGCCGTGGTCGCCCATCTCGCCGGTGGATCAAAGATCGAGGTTCAGCTTAACGGCAAGGTGCTCGCGCGCACCGAAATATCCCCAGCGCTGCGCAACACCCAGAGCTACCCGAACATGGTTATCGTCCCCCAGCGGGTGTTCGACGCGAAGGTGGTGGGTGCATTCCGGAAATTCGTGATCGAGTTCACCGACGACGGCGCGATCACCAAGGATCCGCTGGAGCTTGCACGCGCAGGCAAGGAGCACCTTGACGCGAAACTTGTAGAATTGAAAGCTCTGCGCACTGGGTCCCGGTACCCCTTCATTGACCAGCTCGATGAGCCGATCCGGGTGCTCGATGAACTGTGCAGCAACACGGCCGAGCGGTTCGTCACCGACTTTGCCGGCGCCGACGACCTGCTCGACGCGAAAGAAAGCGTGATTGACCCGATCAAGGCGTTCTTGCATGGCACTCAACGTGGCATCTACGACACCGCCGCAGCCTTTATGCAAGCGAATCAGTCGAACCTCACCTACCTTCCCGCCAGCGCCACCGACCCTGCTGCGGACGCCCTCGACGATCCGCAGATCTTCAGGGGCACCAAGACCACACAGCTCGGGGCTGCGATCAAAGCCCTGCAGGAGCAACTCGGCCACGTGATCGAGGCGCACCGCGCTGCCGCCACGGCGGACATCAAAGCACGCTGGGATCAGGTGCCCCCGAGCAAGGCCTACGGCGACGCGACTGAGGCCGCACGACAGGCGGTGACGCGCACGGCCCGAAGCGTGCTCGACCGAGTACAGCACGAAACACAGATCCCCGCGATCAAGAATCTCGGCTCTCAGTTCGCGGACTCGATTTACCCGCAGATTCTCGATGAGCTGGATGCGGCACGAGTTGTCCCGGTGCCCGAGCCGCGGTCCCCCGGTACCGCCTCGGACGCTGAGCCGACACCGCGACCGACTGCTGTAAAGCAGACCGTCTCGATCAACAAGCTGGCGCTCCCCGGCGCCGGTCAGGTGCTCGAAACTGGGGCCGACATTGACAGCTACATCGATCAGCTCCGCGAAACGTTGCTCGCGACTATCCACGACAACAAGCGCATCACCCTCTAGGACGGTAACGACGTGGACACCAAACTTCTGGAGCGCTTTGCCACGCAGGCACGCCGTGATCTCATCACCGCCGTCGACGCCCAAGCCACCGCTGTACTCGCCGCCGGATCTGTTGCTCGCAGTGAGCGTGCCGAGGCGGTCAAGAAGCTCGAAGCCGAAATCTCTGCACATGGTCGCACGCACGTGATCGATAAGGTCGCCTACACCTGGTTCAACCGCATCGTCGCGCTGCGCTTTATGGACGCCTGCAGCTACACCGACGCTGGTATCGTTTCGCCCACTCAAGGCCAGCGGCATGGCCAGCCAGAGATCCTCGCGGATGCCAAGCGCGGCAACCTCAATACCGACGTTGTGATCAACAAGAACACGGCAGAGGCGATTCTCGGACTGCTTGACGGCACACGCCGGAGCACCGATGCCGAAGGTGAAGCCTACGCGCTACTGCTCACGGACTACTGCCGCTACTGGCACAAGTCGATGCCGTTCATGTTCGAACGTGAGGGAGACTACACCGAGCTGCTCGTCCCCACCGGGTTGCTCGCGGACGGTGCCATCCTGTCCCGGGCGCGCGAGGTGCTTACAGAAGATGCCTGCAATGATGTAGAGGTGATTGGCTGGCTCTACCAGTTCTATATTTCGGAGCGGAAAGACGAGGTCTTCGCCGGATTCAAAAATAACAAGAAGGCTGGCGCCGACGAGATTCCCGCTGCCACTCAGCTCTTCACCCCGCACTGGATCGTCCGCTACCTCGTCGATAACTCTCTCGGACGTCTGTGGATGCTCAACAGACCGACCTCTCGACTCATCGATCGGATGGACTACTACATCGCCCCGGTCGACGAGGATTCCGACTTCCTGAAAATCACTGGTCCCGAAGAGCTGACTGTGCTCGACCCGGCTTGTGGTTCGGGCCACATGCTGACCTACGCGTTCGACCTGCTGTACGCGATTTACGAGGAAGAGGGCTACGCCCCATCCGACATCCCTGGCTTGATCCTCGTCAACAACCTCTACGGCACCGAGATCGACCCACGCGCAGGTTCGTTGGCCGCTTTCGCCCTGACAATGAAGGGTCGTGCCAGACAGCGCACCTTCTTCAACAAGCGAGCCCAGCCGAACATCTGCGTGATGGAGCCGATCGCGTTCGTTCCCGACGAGCTGGACTTCCTCGTGAGGCCAAGCGGAGACCGCCAGGAGGAGACCGATTTCTGGAACCAGTTTTCTAAGGCAGATACGCTGGGATCTCTGATCCAACCTGATCCCGAGGTGACCGCAAGAGCCGCCCGTCATCTTGTGACCCTAGATGACGGGGGGGATCTCTACAGGGCCAACACGATCGAGCGCGCGCGGCGTGTTGTGTTTCTAGCCGATTTCCTTGGTCCAAAATATGCAATTGTCGTAGCGAACCCGCCCTACATGGGAAGTTCGAATCTGACCAAAGAGGCGCGCACAGCACTCTCATCTTCCTACAAGGTCACTCGCTCCGACCTTTATGTGATGTTCGTAGAGCGTGCGCTCATATTTGCGGTTTCTCGTGGATACGTTGCAATGGTGACCATGCAAGCCTGGATGTTCACAACCTCATACGAGCTGCTGCGTAAGCGCATTCTTGACGAGAACCGCGTGGTCGCGCTCGCCCAACTTGGACGCGGAGCGTTCGACTCCATCTCCGGCGAGGTCGTATCAACGGTGGCCTACATTGTGTCCCGTGTCGTGCCTGTACCCGGAACCTCCGGTCGCTATGTGCGGGCTGTCGAAGGTGGTTCAGCAGCGAAGTCAGCGGCCATTCGTGCTGGCGACGCCCTCACCGTCAAGCAGAACTTACTCCGCGAGATCCCGGGCTATGCGATGGTCTACTGGGAGGCGGAGTACCTGGCGGAGGCCTTCAAGGCGATGCGCCCACTCAGTACCTACGCCACGGTTCGCGAGGGAATCCACACCGGCGATAACGCAATTTACCTCCGCTACTGGTGGGAGGTGTCGCGTCGACGGCTCGTGCATGATGCCACTGATGTATCGGAGATCGACGCCCAAGGCGGACGGTGGGTTCCCTACAACAAAGGCGGTACGTACGCGCGGTGGTATGGCCACAACTACTGGGTTATCGCTTACGACGACGACTCGCGCTCGGCAATGGCTGAACTCTCTGGTCACGTTAGGCCGAGTCAGTCCCTCTATTTCAATGAGGGTGCCACATGGTCGGATGTCGGCTCCGCGGGGCTTGCGCTGAAGTACTTCCCAAAGGGCTATCTCTTCGACGGTGCGGGCCCCGTAGTGGTGACTGATGGGGCTCCGACGGAGCTCTTGGTCGCTGGCATGAACTCGAAGCCGTTTGGGCATCTCGCTGAACTTCTGATGCCAAATCTCCATTACAAGTCAGGGACTGTGCAGAAGATCCCGTTCCCGCGTCATGAGGAAGAAGCACGCTCGACGGAGCTGGGGAAACGTGCGATCGACCTTGTGCGAACGAACTGGGACAATCAAGAGGTCTCATTCGATTTTGGCGTTAACCAACTCGTGGGCCGGACGTCACGCCGTGACAGCCTGCGACGTCTCGTCGAGACGATTCAAGCTGGTGTTACGACTATAGCTGCTGAGTTGGCTGAGATAGAGGCTGAAAATGACGCGATCTACGGTCGCGCGTACGGCGTGGATCCGACTGCCATCGAGTTCAACCGACCTGAAGGCATCGCAGTGTCCGCCGCATCCGAGCTTGTGGTTGATCTCGTTTCGTACGCCGTCGGCTGCATGTTCGGGCGGTACAGCCTGGACGGGCCTGGCCTGATCCTCGCCGACCAGGGAAGATCGGCATTCGATTACCATGCAAAGGTTCCGTCCCCGACGTTCGAGCCCGACGCCGACAACGTGATCCCGTTCGTCGATGACGGCTGGTTCGAAGATGACATCGTCGAGCGGTTTCGTCAATTCCTGCGTACTGCGTTCGGGGCGGAGTACTTCGAGGAGAATCTCCGCTTTGTTGAGGAGTCGCTTGGCGTGAAGACGCTGAGAGATTACTTCATTACGAAGACTGGCAAGTCCAAGTTCTACGACGATCACGGGCAACGGTACAAAAAGCGTCCAATTTACTGGATGTTCTCCTCTCGGTCGGGCGCGTTCAACGCACTCATCTACATGCACCACTACACCGCTTCAACGGTCCCGACTGTACTGAACGAGTATCTACGCGAGTACAGAGCCAAACTAGAGGTCGCGCAGGCCAACGCCGAGCAAGCGGCTGCTGCTGGCTCTGCCAAGGACCAAAAGGAAGCTGACCGGCTGCGCAAGGTACTCTCGGAACTCCGTGACTATGAGCACGATGTTCTCTATCCATTGGCGACTCAGCAGCTCGCGATCGACCTCGACGACGGCGTGAGGGCGAACTATCCCAAGTTCTATCCAGCGTTGAAGAAGATCACAGGTTTGGAGGCGGCAGAGTGAGGAAGGCGTCTTCGATCTCAACCCATCTTGCGGCGCGCTTCGATCAGCACCGCCTGGTGATGTGGCACGACCCCGGTGCCAGTTACGCCAACGATGTCGCCTCCCAGGCGCCGACCGGTGTAGTGGTGCTGCGGGTCAAAAATGACGAGTTCGCAATCAAGCACCGCGTGCTGCGCGACGAGCCCAGCACGAAGTTTCTGATCTACCGCAGCGGCCGTATTGCTGAAGGGGCGGGAAACTGGCTGCTCGATCTCGACCTCGCGTACGGCGTCTTCACCGCAGATCGCAGCGCTCTCATGCGTGCAGAGTTGGGTCTTACTAGGCCTGGATCCGACGAACTGCTTGCTCAACACGCGACTTTCTTCGGCGATGTGAAGCTCGTTGCAAAGCTTGGGGAGTTGCTGCGCGATGACGATGATCTCGCCAAGGTGCAGGCGAAGATGTGCGCGGTTGTACTCGACCAGAAGGAACATAGTTTCTCCGAGCTGACACGTACACTGCTGGGACAGCACGCGGCGGGGGACAACGCCGGCTACGAGGCGCTCGTCAAACAGGGGCTTGCCGACTTCCATTGGGCAGGGGCCGCGAACATCTACGGTTACCACTCTGAGACGCCGGGCGTGGCCGGGTTCGTGCTGTGGATGTTCAAGCAAGCCCGGGGCGGGTTCGCGCCCACGACCTCGAATGCCGCACGCAACATTGAGATTGACTTTCGTAGCTTCCGGAATGACCGTCAGAGCCTGGTCGCCCTAAAGAAGCTCGCGCTTCAGGCCGAAACTGACTTGGACCACGTCGAGCAGGCTAAGGACGCGTCGCTTGCTGAGCTGGTGACCACCGACATTTTCGACGCGGGTGAAAGAGAGATTATTCGCCGCTTGATCGACGGCATTGCCGCCCAGACGATCCAGCGGAGTGATATTGCCGACATGATCCGCACTCGTCGCCGTGACAGCATTTGGTTTGACGACTATGCGACGCTTTTTACGGCGCTCGGGGCCGCGGCCGAGCTGATCCCGGCGATCCGTTCTGCCCGGACCGATGTGGCGAGTTTCGAAGATGGGTTCAGCCGTTACCGCGATGATCTCTTCCGCATTGACCAGCTCTACCGGCAGTACACGCTCGCGTCACAGACAGCCGAGTTCACGCAGCCGTTGGAAGCGCTGAACGAGCAGGTGGAGAACGCCTACGTCACCGATTTCCTATCCAAGCTCGGGATCAGCTGGCAACAACAGGTCGACCAGGTCGAGACATGGAAGTCGCTCGCGATTACCTCGCAGAGCTCTTTCTACCACCACTACATCGCCCCGCAGGTGCGAGGTGGACGCAAGAAGGCCGTCGTCGTCATCTCCGACGCGCTGCGCTACGAGGTCGCCGACGAACTGGCTTCCAGGATCCGCGGCGAGAACAAGTACGACGCCAAGATCGAGGCCATTCTCGGGGTATTGCCCAGCTACACCCAGCTAGGGATGGCGTCGCTGCTTCCACACAAGACACTCGCGCACTCCGAGAACGGCGACCCTGTGCTCGTCGACAATCAGCCCTCTAACGGCACGGCGAACCGCTCGAAGATCCTTGGCTCCGTCGGCGGCACGGCAATCCAGGCCACCGAATTCCTGAAGATGAAGCCCGCGGAGCGGCGCGATCTCTACGCAGCGCACCAGGTGCTGTACGTCTATCACGACACCATCGACGCAACCGGTGACAAGGCGGTCTCGGAGCACCGGACGTTCAAGGCCGCGGCCGATGCGATCGACGACCTCGTCGACATCGTCAAGAAACTTGCGAACGCGAACGCGACGAACATATTCGTCACAGCAGACCACGGCTTCCTATATCAGGAGTCGAAGCTGGCGCCACAGTTCAATCTGACCGTGAAGCCGCAGGGCGACAAGGTCGTGGTCGCGAACCGCCGTTACGTTCTTGGCCGAAGGTTGAAAGAAGATGACGCGTTCCGCCGTTTCTTGCCCGAGCAGCTTGGGCTGTCGAGTGATCTGGAAGTCCAGATCCCGAACTCGATCTGCCGGATAGTCAAGCCTGGTGCCGGTTTCCAGTTCGTCCACGGGGGCGCGTCATTGCAGGAGATTGTGGTGCCAGTCATCTCGATCAACAAGGGACGCTCCGACACCGTCGAGCCTGTGAACGTCGACATCCACCCGGAGTCCGACAAGATCACGACCGGTCAGATCGTGGTGAAGCTCTTCCAGCAGAGCGCTGTCACCGATCAGCGCACTGCAAGGAAGCTGCGTGCAGGCCTCTACTTCGGTGACCAGCTGATCTCCAACGAAGCTGAACTGCTCTTCGATGCCGAGAGCACAGAGGGGCGTGATCGGTTCCAGACTGTCCGTCTGCTGCTTAGCAAGGACGCTGATGAGGCGAATAACCAGAGCGTGGAGTTCCGGCTCTCCGAGCCGATCGGTGACACCGGCGAGTGGAAGAAGTACAAGAGCGTGCCCTACACGCTCAAGCGCTCCTTCACCACGGACTTCGACTTCTAAGGAGCACTCTTGAGCGAGAACATCGACCTAACCCAGGTAGCGCCCGTCGACGACACCGCGCTCACTGAGAGTGGCGCGCCGAGCGAGTTAGATCGCAAGATCAACGAACACTTCGCAGGCGCCGTGGTCCGGAAAGACCTCGTCAAGGCGGTCAAGGGCAACGCGATAGTGCCCTCATACGTGCTGGAGTATCTGCTCGGCCAGTACGCAGCATCGGACGACGAAGCCACGATCCAAGCGGGCATCGAAAAGGTACGTGACATCCTCGCGCAGCATTACGTGCATCGTAACGAATCCGAGCTGGTGAAGTCGAAGATCAAAGAGCGCGAGCGTTACCGGATCATCGACAAGGTCAGCGTCACTCTCAACGAGAAGGACGATGTCTACAACGCCTCGTTCGCGAACCTTGGGATCAGCAGCGTGGTCGTGGATTCCGCTACCGTCAATGCCCACCAAAAGCTACTTGTTGGAGGCGTATGGTGCCTGTGCGACGTCGAGTACTTCCACACTGAGGACGCGCGCGTCTCACCGTGGATACTTGGTTCCCTCAAACCGATTCAGATGTCGAACTTCGATTACGACGGGTATCTCGATGCACGAGTGAAGTTCACCACCGATGAGTGGATCGACCTGCTAATCCAGTCGATCGGATTTGACCCCGATAAATTCGGGCGCCGCGGCAAGCTGCTGCAGTTGGTGCGCCTAATCCCGTTCGTGGAGCGCAACTACAACCTCGTTGAGCTGGGCCCCAAAGGCACCGGCAAGTCGCACATCTACTCGGAGTTCTCGCCGCACGGGATGCTCATCTCGGGTGGAGAGGTGACCGTGCCGAAGCTGTTCGTAAACAACGCAAACGGTCGCCTCGGCCTCGTCGGGTACTGGGACGTCGTCGCTTTCGATGAGTTTGCGGGCAAGAAGAAGCGTACGGATAAGGCGCTGGTCGACATCATGAAGAACTACATGGCGAACAAGTCGTTCTCCCGCGGTGTGGAGACGCTTGGCGCCGAAGCATCGATGGTTTTCGTCGGCAACACCTCGCACACCGTGCCGTATATGCTCAAGCACTCCGACCTGTTTGACGAGCTGCCCGAGACCTACCACGACCCTGCATACCTCGACCGGCTGCACTTCTACATCCCCGGGTGGGAAGTGGACACGATCCGGAGCGAGATGTTCTCGACTGGATATGGGTTCGTCGTTGACTACATCGCCGAGGTCCTCAGGTCGATGCGCAATCTCGACTACTCTGACCGCTACCACAAGCACTTCACGCTCGGATCCGACATCTCGACACGTGATCGCGACGGCATCCACAAGACCTTCTCTGGGCTGATGAAGCTGCTCTACCCGCATGACCAGGCGACCACCGCAGAGATCGAAGAGGTACTACGCTTCGCAATCGAAGGGCGCAAGCGCGTCAAGGACCAGATCCTCCGGATCGACGCCACCATGACGGAAGTGAACTTCGGCTATGAGTCACTCGGCGGTCGCTGGTCAGCGGTAACGACGCTTGAGGAAGACGAATACCCGACGCACTACCATCGACGCCACTCGACCCATCCGGCTGGTGGGGCATTGGTCGAGTCGGACGTGCAGGTAGTCTCCACCGGTGCATCATCATCGCTTCCCGCACCCGAGGCCGGCTCCCTTCAGGCGGAACTGTTCCGAGGACAACGGGACTTCCTGGATAATCAGCGGGGTGCCTCCTACGAGACGCTGCTCATGCCGTACCTGCGAGACGCAACACAGATCGAGCTGCACGACCCGTACATCCGTATGGGACACCAAGGCCGCAATCTCGTCGAATTGCTCGCACTCATCGCCGCGGCGAAAGACCCGGCTGACGAGGTCACTGTCAACCTCTTCACCGTGCTCGACCAAGACCCCGAGCACCAGACGAAGCAACTTCAGATGCTCAACGACATCGTTCAAGGGGCTGCTCAGCAAGGCATCAAAGTCAACGTAGCGAAAGATCCCGGCGGCCACGACCGCTGGATCCGAACCGACACCGGGTGGCGCATCAACCTTGGACGCGGTCTCGACATCTTCCAGAAGTCAGACGGCGGCTGGTTCGACTTCGGCACGAGCCGCCAAGAGTTTCGGCAGGTCCGCGCCTTCGGGGTCACCTATATCCGCGAAGATGGGTAAGAAGCCCTATACCTGAGGTGCTTATAACCTTCGGACTCAGAACAGGCATGCGGTAATTTCATCCTTGTAGGAAATGGTCAATTCTGCCGTCAGGTGCGAGGTGAAGTCGTCGAAGTCGTTCGTGTCACTCGACCCAGCGCAGGGCATGTCCCTTGCCCTGGGTCCTGACAGTTGCTGGTAGTGGGAGTGCCGAGGGTGAGCGTACTGCTACACCAATCCGGCGCCGCTCCCCGGAAGGTGAGTCGATAGGTTCAGAACGGTAGTCAATGTACTAGGGGCGTTACACCGGCCCGCTGCTGGTGGCGCTGGCTCCTGCTAGGGCTGCCCACGAGTCCCTCTAGCCGCTCCGCGGCGTGTCGGGCCGGCGGTAGCCGCAGGTTCGGCCAGTAAAGCTGTGTTGTGCTGCAGTTGCAAGCTATATCAAGAAGACTCGGGACTCCGCCCAAGTCCCCATTGCCAGCAACCCGATTGCATCCTGTTCACCGTAGTGAGTTGTTGCTCCGGGACATGCCGTCACCGCCATGCCCAAGTGCGCTGCGTTATCGGGGGTTCGATACTGGGGTTTTAGGTGGACTCGCCCACGGCCGCTCCGAACAGGTCAAGGGGCGGGGTACCGGCTATGACGACGTGCACGTCGTCATCGATGACCACACCCGGCTGGGCTACGCCGAGGTCCTGCCGATGAGAAGGGCACCACCGCGGCCGGGGCCTTCACCCGCGATGCCGCGTACTTCACCCGCTCCGGCATCGACCGGATCGACCGCGTCATCACCGACAACGCGTTCGCCTACCGAAACTCCGCAGCCTTCAAGCAGACCGTCGCCGGGCTCGGCGCTTCCCAGCGCTTCATCAAACCCCACTGCCCCTGGACCAACGGCAAGACCGAACGCTTCAACCACACCCAGCGAACCGAATGGGCCTACCGCCAGATGTTCACCAGCAGCATCCACCGCCAACAAGCCCTTGCACCCTGGCTCGAGCACTACAACACTGAACGCATCCACACCGGCATCGGAACCACACCCATCACCCAAATGTCACCAACCTCATGACCCGGTACACCTAGGCGCGCCCCGGCCTCATTCACAATGTTGGATTCCCTTCTCTGTCCGGGCCTACAGTCGACTTCCAGTCGTAGTCAGTACCGTCATCCACAGTGTTTACACCAAGTTCATGCTGCATTCTTTGACAGTTCTCCATGTTGACGCGCTGCACGGGGCCCGAATCGACGATTGTTTGACCCACCATCGGACGTCCCGCCCATATCCGCCCATTGCAAATCTCTGAGGATGACTTCTTGCCCAGCAGGATGCAACAAAATGGTGCCCAACAATGCGCTAAAAATCCACACAGCCGTTATAGAACGAGTCAGAAACAGCGGCGACAACTAGGACGCAGGCGGAACCCCCAGCGAGGCTGAGATCAGCCCTCGCTATTCGCTGACCCCACACGTAAAGCGAGCGGTCAAGCGCCACGACGGTGACACCCTTTTGAGATGACCCGTAACTGAGGCACATACTCGGCACCTCGTACCGGTAATTTGCGGTGAAAGCGACAGGATTTCCGCTATTTGATTCGGCCGAAATCTAGGGTCTACCGTCGCGCCGCCGTGCTGCCGCTGTCTACGCATGTTTCAAAGTATGGAACATATACTCCGTCGGTTCGCCCACCCAGGCGTTACCTCACACAGTCGCACTACCACTCGTCAATTGAGGGTCGCCCTCGCTCACAGGGTCAGCCGCACCCGCGACACAACCTTGCACCGCCAGATAAGAATCGGCACTACTGCACGGTGTTGGATCCCGGGTCCACCGGCGCCGGTCACCGATCCTCAGTGTCCAGTTGTACAAGATCACCATGCCGCCAATCCTGCCTTGCGGGACAACAAGGCAGGAGTAGGACTATGACCATCAGCGTTGTCCCCCGCCGCCGTTCCGGCATTGATGCGATCCACGCCGAACTCGTCCCCTCCGCGTGCATCGACGACGAACTGTCCACTCAAGCCCGCCGCGATCCTTACTGGGACCGGCTCTGGGCACCGGGCTCCCAAGCAGCCTGGATCGACAGCCAAACCGCGCGTCACCATTGGAAGTACAAGCTGGGCCGGGTCAACCAACGCAAAGTCATAGACGAAGCCGAAGCGATACGCTACCTCACCTCCAACCGCGGGCGAGCACCCCGTCAAGCCCTGTGGGGCGTGC
The DNA here is from genome assembly GCF_015751665.1 of Arthrobacter sp. CAN_A1. Classification (NCBI taxonomy): domain Bacteria; kingdom Bacillati; phylum Actinomycetota; class Actinomycetes; order Micrococcales; family Micrococcaceae; genus Arthrobacter; species Arthrobacter sp. CAN_A1. The sequence goes on from NZ_JADOUR010000011.1 coordinate 105,721, forward strand.
TGGATTCCTGGCACACGGTCTCCGCCGAACAAGCCGCCGCACTTACCGGCTACCGGCTGCTGCTGGACCCGAACTTCTCACAAGTTAGCGCGTCCTTTGCGATGAACGTCTTGGACATCGGCGCGTACACCAGTCCCTCGATGATGGCACCGGGACTCACACGCAGCAGCCTCTACCGGCCCAGCAACTCCACTGTGTTCGAGTGCCAAATCAAGGACACACTCACCTGGCCGGAGTGGGTTTCGATCACCGGCGGTTACCCCTGGAGTGCAGGCGGTCAGTACGATCGGCACAACCTCCTAGCCGTAGAGTTGGCTCTTCGCGCCGCTGAGTACCTACCCGTAGGAGCCATCATGGGCGAGAAATTTTCCAATGTGGACCTGCTCGCCGGATCAGGGCTGGGCAAGAAATTGAAAAAACCGGACAACCGCCGCGCCGACGGGACTATCGTCCGAGAGGACGGCATGCGAATCGCTTACGAACTAACCGCGTCAGCCACAAGAGGGTTTGAGAACAAGGTTCGGCGCTGGGCACAGCTCATCAGTGAGAACCCTCTGGAAACCTCCGGGCTGACCGTCGTGTTTGTCGCCGCACCCCACCCGAACCTCGGCTTGGGCAGCCACGCCGACCCTCGCCCGGAAATCTACCGCCGCCTCGCCAAAGTACTGCGCGAATTCCCCGGCTCGGGAAAAGATTCACCCGCTGCCCGCATCGGTGTCACCTCCTGGGACGAATGGTTCCCAGCACGCCACGAGATGAGCGAAGCGTTCTTCCGCCTGAGTGCCGACTTCGCAATTAAGAACGGCAAAGGATCAGAACGCTGGGTGCCACGCAGCCTCCTCGATATGGATTTCGTTCCGTGGCATACCTTCGACGCGACTGCCCTCGTCGACAACTCGAAGCTGCTCACCGCCACCCCTCACTGGCTACGCAAGGGAGAACACACCCACCTGATCGGCACCCCAATGGACCGCGCCGGCGTGCAAGTCCCCCACCCGGCACCTGTGCGACCGGAGCTGGTCAAGGGCCGCCCGCTCGGAGCAGGCGTCGGCGTCGCCGGAGACACTCAACCGCCGGCACGGCTACAAATAATCGGCTGACCACAAGGCCCCGCCGCCGGGCTTGTCATACGGACATATCAGGAGTCGAGGCCCTGCGCATGGGGCGGGAAGAGTTCAGCGGGACGCCGCACACATGACTGTCACGGCCTGATAGTAACGGCCCATAGCAACACCTATCCACGACAGCGACACCTATGAAACGGAGCATCATGCCCCCCGAAAGTTCGAACCGCCACGAGGTTGATTCCCATGATCGCCTGGTGCATGCGGAGCACATCTTCCAGCTCGCCCAGGATGACGGACCGAGTGAAGACGACTTCGCGCCACTGCGCGACGAAGTCGCCTCACCATCGACCGCCACCCAGAATCCATCCGCAAGGAGGTACTTCATGAACGACACGAATCCGACAGGACTAGCCATCAGCGAGTCCACCACCGGTACAGAGGATGTTGCGGCGCCTGCAGGCCCTGGGACACCGAAGCGGGCTACGAGAGACGCCCTTGTTCACACGATTCCCGACCTTCCGCAGTGGACCGCCGCCGACTACTCCTCCTTCATTACCGGCTCTGGAGCAGACAAGCTCGCAGACTCCGCTGTGGCGCCGTTGGTCGCAGCAGCTCGCGGTTACAGCCGGATTCACGAAGCGAACTTCACCGCCGAACTGAAGACACTGGGCGTGAAGTCCACCACCCGCCAGGGTCGACAGCTGAAGCGCCTCGTGGGCGAGATCCACGGCCGGGACGGAATGACGATGCCCTGGTATTCGCCCGCCGACATCCAGATCGCCTCCCGCGATGTAACCTCACCCTTCCCCTCCCCGTTCACGCACCAGATCAGGCCTTCGCACCCGGTAGAGAATGGCCACGACAAACCCATCGAGTACGAGTTCGTCGCAGGGATTGGCCCATCGCTCGATGTCCACCCGGCTACCCCCGTCGAGTGGATCGACACCACCCCGGTCGTCATGATCGCCGAAGGCATGCTCAAGGGTGACTCCGCGCTCAGCGCGTACCTGCGCGACTGCGGGGTGCCCTGGGATGACCTGCGCAGCGAGGGCGTCGATGACCCCGCAGCGAAGCTGCGTTCCGTCATGAAAGCTATCCCGGCCGAAAAGCACGTTCTGATCATCTCCATCGGCGGGATCCGCAACGCCATCCAGAACCGGGTCGACTGGCGCGAGATCAGCCTCAAGGACCGGATCGGCTGGATTGCCTTCGATGCTGCGCTAGCGTCCAACCACCACGCCCACAAGGCGGCCAGCAATCTGTTCGAACGCCTCATCGAGCGGTCCAAGATGAGCAAGGTCCTGTTCCTGAACCCCCAGGTTGTCCGTGGCGATGACGGCACTAAATCCAAGGCAGGCGTCGATAACTACCTCGCCAAGACCGGAACTTGGAAGGACCTGATCGGTCAACTCACCAAGACCATGCCCGCTGCGCCTCCACGCGACCGGCAGGAGGGCTCCGGCAAATGGAGGATCTCCAGGAGCGGACAGACAGCCGAGGAGTGTGTTCCCGTCATGAACGGGCCCGGAGGAACCATCGGTGGCTACCGGTGGGAGGAGCGGGTGCCCCTGGGCGGCCGTGTCGTGTGGGTGGAGACTTGGCGCCAGCCTACCCCCCAGGAACTGCTCACCGGCACCTTCGACGCCAACGTGAGTGCCGACGACATCGAGGACTCGCAAGTCGCGATCGAGGTCAGTTGGATCGACCATGGGCAGGACCGCTCGGCCCTCGTCACCGGCCCGGAGACCATCCTGCACTACGCCCCGGCCGACTGGGTGCGCGAAAAAGCGGTCATACCGTCGAATCTGCTGTGCCACCCCGCGTGGCCACCGCGCGCCGCCAAGGGCGAGTCATGGCTCTCCGCCATGAAGGAGCACCGCGCCGACGAGACGGTCATCAAGACCAAGTGGATGCAGATGGGATGGGTGCCCGTCGAAGGTGGTGACCCGGTTTTCCTGATCGGCAACCAGATCATCGGCGACACCGACAGCACTGAGCTCGCCTCCTGCGGTGTCGATGCCAAGGAAATTCCGGTGGCATCCCACTACGGTGTCCAGTTCCCCTCCAAGGATGAGGACGGCGACCTCGAGGATGAGAAGTACCGGGACCTGGTGCGCCAGGACTTCCGCAAGGTCATGGAAGCCTACATCACCGGTCTCGAAGGGGTGGGCCCGGCCTGGACCGAGCCCGCCACCGCGGCGATCGTCCTATCCGCGGGCCTGCGGCCGGCCATCCCGCTGCGCCCACGCTCCACCGTCTTCTTCTGGGGCCCGCCGAACGCCGGCAAGTCCTGGAGCGCCAGGTGCTCCATGTATTTCTGGGCCAGGGACGGCTCCGACTGGCAGGACCAGCTCCCCGGAGCAGCCAAGGACACCGTCGCCTACCTCGAGCACTGCGTTGCCCATACGCCCATTTGGGTCGTCGACGACCTGGCACCCTCCGCTCTACGCAGGCAGGCCGAGTCAGAATCAGCGAAGCTGGCAGACCTGACCCGGTCCATCTTCAACAACGCAGCCAAAGGCCGCATGAACGCTGACATGACCAGCCGCAGGGTCAACAAGCCCATCGCGCAGCTGATCATCACCGCCGAAAATGAGCTGACCACCCCGTCGGCGAAGGAACGCCTCATCCCGGCCTACATCGGTCCCGGCAAGTTGAACCCCTCACGAGTCTCCACCGACCGCATTAGCGATATGTCCAGGAAGGACCGGGTGCAGGCCCGGTTCACCCTGCACCTGCTGCGCTTCATTCGCCACACGGCGATCAACCACGAGGGCGGCTGGGCGGCCTTCATTGAAAGCCTGGGTAAGATCCGCGACAGCGAAGCCAAGGCCGCTGCGGACATGATGAAGCAGATGAACGCAGCACCCGGCTCGCTCGAGCGCACCTCAAAGCTCGTCGCGGACCTGCTGCTGACCTTCCAGATGCTGCGGCAACTGGCGGCCGAGTTGGACATGGAAAGGGAGTTCGTCGACCAGCTCTCTCTGGAGGGCATCGGCCAGGACCTCGTACGCCTGATCACCAACGCCCACGCCGAGAACAAGGACGCCTCCCCCGGCCGGTCGCTGGCTTCCGCGCTGGCTGCGCTCATGGCCTCCGGGCAGGGGCACATCATCAGCGCTGACGACCCCACCCGCCCTCCCCTGCTCGGCGAAGTGAATGGTGCAGCGTTGGACAACCACCGACTGGGCTGGGTAGCCAGCGGCAGCGGGGACGGAAGCCTCCGACCGTCCGGGCCGAACATCGGAACGCTCGTGACGGTCAAGGACGTAAGCGTGATCCTCTTCTCAACGGAAACCGCTTTCGGTGAAGCCCAGCGCAAATACCCGTCCCTGATCCAGCCCGGCCAGGGGCAGTCCTCGGCGTGGGCTGCGGTCTGGAATGAGGGCCTCGCACCGGTCTTTCTCAAGCACCCGAAGAACAGCCGCGGCAATCCCATCAACACCTGGCGGGCGCGCCGAGGATCGATCGCCATCACGGGGGTACCGGTGCCCCTAGCCGTCATCCTCAACGACGGCCATCCGGGCCCTCGATGATGGACGCTAGGGAGGCCGCTGCCGCTGGTTGATACCTCGTCCAGGGCCTCTAGGTTCGACCACGAAGGGCCGCTCATACCGGAGCGGCTCTTCGACGTTCCCCGGCTCCGGGCTGTGTAGGGCTCGAAACAACCCGGTCCGCAGCGCCCGGACGGGGTTCGACAGGAGTCTTTTCGGCAATCCGACCGTGTCCGCGCTTGTCCAACTGGCTGGTCGGACATTAACTTCCGCGCCGTTACTGGGCAAAAGGATATATCTATCTATCTGTCCTACTTAACCTCACATAATTTATATACTCCACACATAAGGGCCCTATATATGCTTCTACCCTCCTCGGAAACATATATACCCCTTCTCCCTTGAGTATCCTGTTTTCGCGCCGGTCTGGTCGGACACCGGCTGAGAACTGCCTTAAAAGTTGCTCTCACTAGGTGTTATACCGTCCGACCACTGACTCTTTTTTGGTCGAACGTTGCCGGACACGGTGGGACAGACCCGACCCGAAACACCGTTCTCGGTCACCTCCCATCTCGACCCGCGCTTTTCAGCCTAGGCTTGGCATCCGGCGTTCTTCCGCAGCAAGCTCCCGACCTCCCGAAACGGCTTCAAGCACCGCCTCTGCCGGATGCCCGATACTGCCTCATCCGCCAGCCCCGGCGCTGACCTCCCATACCAGAGCGCAAGCCGCAATGGCCTACAAATGATCCCGGAAGCCGTCGCTTCCACTTTCGTGCAGCGGGCATGGAAAGGAGCTCCCGTAACGGTCAGTGGCTCTGTCGTGTGAGCCGCCGCTTGCGGTCAAGGACGTGCTTCCGCAGCAAGCTGCACCGGGACACCCGGATTACCCCGGCTGCGAAGCGTGAGGCGTCGGTTCGAGTGCTCAAAGATGAACCTCCGTCCGGACTTCGGTCTCCGAGCCGTTGTCCAACAGATTGGACATTCTTGGCCGAAGGTAACCGTCCAAGGTCTGACGGTTCTCTTCGACTGCAATCCAACGCCGCCCCAGCTGTTGGGCAACGGCAGCCGTCGTGCCCGACCCGGCGAAACAATCAAGGACGACATCGCCCGGCTCAGAAGCCAGGCTCAGAATGCGCCGGAGAAGGCCTTCCGGCTTCGCACTGGGAAATGGTCGGCCCGGGAATAGCTCTTGCTGCTGACGGGCAGCGTCTTCATTGGTTTCCATCCCGCTGAGTTGCCACGACCAGAGGTTCGTTACCAGCTTCGGCCTCCCACCAGGAGCAACATAGCTGATCCGGAACGGCACTTTCGGAATTACGAACTCGGCGCCGTCGGAGATCAACAGGTCCACCTTGGCCGCCGAATAACGCGAGGGGAGCGTCATATGCAGCCAGGTCGTGTTGCGGCCGCCCGATACATTGACGTCCTTGACGAGATGGGCATCAATGCCCGGAGATGAGTGATTGCCCGCCATGTAGGTTCCGTCGCTGCAATTGAACCTGACCGTATTAGGTGGGAAGGTGAGTTCCACGACCCGGTTTCCCCTGTGGGCGAGCGGAGTCCGCGTGCCAGGTTTCGTGATTCCCTCTGTGAAGGGTGGAAGCTTTGAGCGGTCCTTTGCGTAAACCAAAATGAAGTCCGTCACGGAGGACATCTGTCCATGCAGGTAGGCCGGGCGCCGTGTGCGTTCCCAGGTGATGATCCCGGCGGAATTGTCCGCGCCGAAGAGTTCGTCGCATAGCACCCGCGCTGTGCCGAGTTCATTCGCATCCACGTGTAGCCATAGTGACCCGTCCTCTCTAAGCAAGGAGTGCACGCTCCGCAGGACTTCGCGCATCAGGCCCGCCCATCCGCCGGTTGTTCGATGGTCACGATAGTGGCCACGGGTCGATTGCGACCCGCGGGTGTTGAACGGCGGATCGAGGTAACAAAGCTTCACGCTGCTTTTCAACCCGGTGGCCAAAAATTTTGGCAACACGTGGCGGGCATCCCCGAGATGGACCGAATTGGCAGAGATCCCCAAAAAACTCATCCGCCAATTATCTCCTATGAAGAAAGCCCATCTGAACCCTGCGTACACGCCAAGAACGTATCGAAGATAGTGGCCCTGCAGTTGGGGCGGGCAGGGTTCGGTCGGATGCCGCACACATGACTGCCACGGCCGGAAGGCGACCGCCCCGGGCGACATCACCAACAGGAAGTGAACACTATGGCCACCGCAAGTTCGAACCTTCAAGACATTTCGACCGCCCACGAATACCTGGTGCAGGCGGAGCGCAACTTCTACCTCAGCCAGGAGAGTGGTCTGGGCGAGGACGACTTCTCACCGTTGCACGACGGAGATGTCCCAGACGCGTTCTGGCTAGGCGCCGTCGCGATGTTCATCACTGAAGACGGCATCGACGGCATCGACGGCAACGCCATCGTTGCACGCAACCAAGGACCCATTCTGGCCGCGCGAGCAGCCGGATACACGGTCGGGGAAATCGCCGAATACGCCGTGCTCAAAGAGCGCGGCCGACACCGCTAAGAGAAGGTAACGGACCCCTTTGGCGGTAGTCGGACCCTCGACGCGTGCGGCCACCCCATGGAAAGACCATGACGTGTGGTCGTCACATGAACAAACGTTCGCAAACCACCTCACCACAGGTGTCCCTACCCAGTCCCCGAACACCGCGGCAGGGTGGTTATCAGCCAGGCCGCTTGTCGAAGGGCGCCAGTAGGGACCCAACACCCTGTGGAAAGAGGCTAGCTCAGCTCGCGGTTTGGCACTCGACACCTTTCGGAGCCGGTCCGTGCCGTCCCCGTCTCAATCTCCGTCTAATCGCGGTGAGAGTTCATGGGTGATCCGTACACATGACGAACTGTGAAGATCATCTACCGGAGGAGAAGCGAATGTACGAGCCCTACCACTATTGCGCGGAAGCAATTCAGCAGGCATATGACGGGATTCAGGGTGCGCCACTCGGCGTCATCGAGGAATTGCTGGAGGACATCTTATTCCTCGGTGCCGTAGCTCTCAAACTCGAAAACGCTGTTCCGGATCCCGTCCGTTGGGTTGAGGAGCACCAGCAACTGATCCTGGCGAACCGCGATGACGGTTACTTGTTCGTCGAAGTCACCGAACGGGCGCAGGATTTGGCAGCGGCGAAGGACTGGATCTCCCGGTTCTGTGACGCGGTCTATCCTCACGAGGACAACCCGAGAGTGAAGCTGCTCGAGTTCGCGGGGGAATTAGAGGCGCTCTCCTTCTCCCGAGCGGTGCAGGTTGAATTCGTCGCCCTCGCCTTCCTTCTGACCGACCCCGCCTGGCGCGCGCAACTGTTGATCAATCTCGCCGCCGAGTCGAGGAATAAGCAATGACATGCCAAGGGCCTGTGTGCACTGTTCTGAAGGTTGGAGTCACCGTGGCTGAACTGTCCGTATGGGGATCGTCCAGCGGAACGAGGACTTTCACAAGAACACGCCTCAGTAGGAGCGTCCGTTAGACCCGTCCGATGAACTGTCCGGATAACGGACGCTATACAGAACACGATGGAGAAGAGCATGAAGATCGGATATGCACGGTGCAGCACGGTGGAGCAGGACCTCGCAATTCAACGAACCCAACTACGCGAACTTGGCGCCACACGAATCTACTTCGATCATGGGCTTACCGGAACTACCAGGGATAGGCCGGGCCTTCGAGAGGCACTGGCTGCGGTCCGCGAGGGGGACGTGTTGATCGTCGCCAAGCTGGACCGGCTGGCAAGATCCTTGCCTGATGCCCGCAACATTCTGGAGGAGTTGAACACGCTGGGAGTGAGTCTGCAGTTAGGAAACTCGATCCACGACCCGAAGGATCCAATGGCTCGTCTGTTGTACAACACACTAGCTATGGTGGCCGAGTTCGAGGCGGATCTGATCAGGTCGCGGACACGTCAGGGTATGCAGCTGGCGAAAGAAAAAGGGCGACTCCGCGGCCGGCAACCGAAACTGCGCCCTAGGCAGGAGGCACATCTAGTGTCGTTGCATGCTGCAGGTGAACACACCATCAGCGAGCTCGCCGAGCTTTTCTCAGTATCCCGAGGAACTGTCTACCGCTCCATCGAACGCGCCCGTACCTGAGGGGAGCTGGGCCGGGGCTGAAAACAGGCTCAGTACGGTTCGGGCAGAAGCCCGGTTCCTGAACTTCCAGCCCACCTATTCGGCTAGGCGAGCGGGCGAGTTTTTCAGGGATGTGAAGGGGCCGGCCCGGCCGCAGTATCAAGTTCGGCCCGCTTCGTATGTGGAAGTCAGCAGGTTCCCAACCTTTAAAAGAGTTGGGATTTTCCCAATGTTTCCGTATGGTTGAGACATGCAAGGGCCAATTGGGGCGCGCGTGAAAGCGCGCCTTCAGAACTTAAACGCCAAGCAGTCCGAGGTGGCTGCTCGAGTTGGCATGTCCCCCGATGCCTTCAGCAGATCAGTAAACGGCCAGCGATCCTTCAGCGCGTTGGAGTTGATCGATCTTGCCGAAGTACTCGGGACGTCAATGCACTGGCTCGCAACTGGTGAACCGGATCCTTACGAGCTGAAGCTGAGTGCACGCCACACATTCGATCCGGAGACTCGCTCTCATATAGCTCACGATTGGCGGCAGGCAAAGGAAGTAGTCGAAAGCGCTGCTCTCGCTATCCGACAGGCCGATTACAAGCCCAAGCAGGACCTGGTAGACCTGTCGTCCAGGTCGCCAACTGATGCGGCCCTGATGGCCAGACGAACCTTGACCGGTTCTGCGGGCGCCGACTTCGTGAACAGTTTCCCAGATGCGATTGAGGCGGCCTTCGGTGTTCCGATATTCGTATATGGGCATCAACACAAGTTCGACGCGTATGCCGCTCTTATCAACGAAGTTGCCTTCATCGTCGTGGAGGAGTCTGGTACGTGGTATCGGATCAATTGGGCCCTAGCTCATGAACTCGGACATATCCTGCGAAAAGATCTGCTCAGTCCTGACACGGCAAGAGACGACAGCACTGCTGAAGCCTGGGCAAATGCTTTTGCTGCTGAGCTTCTGATGCCTGCCAACCGAATGCGGGAGATCGACTGGAATAGTCTTGATGACGCCGCGCTCGTAAAGGTGGTTTGGGACCTGCAAGTGTCTGCCGAGGCGCTCTCGAACCGGTTGAGCAGTGGTGTCGTTCGCGGAGTGCGACGGCAAGACCTACTTCAAAGGCCGACCATCCGGACATTAGAGCAGTTCGTTGGACCGTTTCCGGTGATGACTCGATCCGAGCGGTTCCGGCGCCCTAGGTTTCCCGTGGCCCTCCTGGATGCTCATCGCAGACTCGTGGAGGAAAGCCGGAGCTCCGGTCAGACGTTAGCATGGATGCTCGGCGTGCCGGTTGAGGAAATCAACTCGTCCTGGGGACTTCCTCGTGAGAACGACCTCGATAGCCTCACAGCCGCATTTGGCATCGCTGATAGCGCGGTATAAGCGCTTTGCCGGTAGCAATATTCCCTGACACCTGTCTGTTCATTAACTTTGTCGTGGCAGACAAGATGGATCTTCTCCGCGATCTGGTCGCGACGAAAGCGCAGTGGAGCCGGTCTGTTAGTCAGGAAACCGAAGACCTGAGTAGACGCTCAGGATGGGAGGGCCTTAGCGAGCCTTTCACCTTTCTGCCGCAACCGCTCGATCCAACCGCCGCTGAGTTACAAAGCGTCCGGATAATAAGGGACTATCTGGCGAGCCCTGGCGACCTTCCTCGTCAACACATAGGTGAAGCTGAGACGATTGCTATCATTCAGGAGCGGTATCCTGGCGAGCAAGTCCTGCTTCTCACCGAGGATAAAGGAGTGATTGATTACTGCTTGCAACTCACGGAGATCACCCCGGTTACGACTTTGCAGCTCTTCCAATTGGGTGTGAGGACTGGAAGGTTGTCGCGAGAAGACGCTGTGCTCGCTTGCAATCGACTAAGGGAATTTCAACGTCCCGTGCTCGGATTTCCTCCATTCGACTAGCCTGACCGATACGTCGGAGCCGAGACGCAGGCGGTCGAACCCTGCGAGTGGTATACCGCCGGCATCATTGTGGTTATTTGGTTGCCAAACGGGCATGAGCGCGGACCCCTACCGTGAACTGGTCGAACTTAAGTCGATGATGACCGTCCTGAAAGCCCCGCTGGCTTGCGTCGATCTCAGGTCTTGATGGCGACCGAGCTCCTCGGGCACTAGGCGAGGCTTCGCCCTATCCGCACCGGGCCGCCGCTCGACAGATTCAGCATCCCGAGTAGCTACGGTGTAGCCACTTGGTCAATGCCGCGCCGGACATTAACGCCGAAGACCCGGCGTTCGGGTATCGGTTTATCGCCGACTAGCTGTACTGAGACAGGACGTTGGTTACACGGCTGGTGGGGGCAGTCCCGCCAAAAGACACTCCCTAGTCGTCGTTCGGTAGATACCAGCCATGCTCGCGATGCCTGGGATTTAGCGGCTCTGGATGCTCGCGGTCGTATGCCTCGTTTGCACGACGCACCATCTCGTCGTCGTAGCTGTGCAATTCGTCGTAGTGGTCTTCGCCGGAAACCTGACGCATTCGCAGCGCCTCGCGTTCTTCTGCGAGTTCTTCGTCGGACAGCGAGCAGAGGCTACCTAAAGCGCGTCCAATGACGTCAAGAATGCCCATGAATGCATGCTGTCACACTCGGGGCTACCGACGCGCGATCGCCGGTCAACGCTGTTGCCAAGGCGCGGGAACATTAACGACACCACGATGATGACCGCCGCGCTCGAGCAGATCCGCGCTCCTTCAGCCAGGCCAAGCAATAGCGCGCGCTCGCCTCCCGGTATGACAAGCTCGCCATCGTCGATCGGGTGTCAAGGGCCAGTTAAAGGTGCCCACGGGTGGCCAGCATTACTGCCCGCTGGTGGCCATGAAAACTGCCCGGTCATGGCCATCGGATCTGCCCA
>NZ_JADOUR010000012.1:0-106376 GCF_015751665.1 Arthrobacter sp. CAN_A1
GCCTCATCCGGGAGTACCTGCCCAAAGGCATCGAGATCACCAGCCACCAGCCCTACCTCGACGCCATCGCCGACGAACTCAACGACCGACCCCGCACCACCCTGGGCTACCTCACACCACGAGAAGTATTCACCAAACTACTCAACGACAATGTTGCTACCACCGCTTGACACCAAGCTATCGACCGCCCACAAATGGACCTTTGTCATCAACCATCAACGCTATATAGCAACGTTCTGCGTTTGCGTAGGGATGGATGGCTCCAACTTGCGGTCAATTGCCGCCCGCATCGTTTGACCCCAGCCCACGGTGGCAGAAATATCACTGAATCGCTCCGCCGTTTGGCGAGCATTTCTCCGCATTGAAACCACAGCGGAGGCATCGAGTTGGCTTAGGTGAACGATTGCCTGCGCCAATCCTGACACATCGCCGGGTTTCACTAAGAATCCGTTCACACCGTCTTCAATAAAGTCTGAAGGCCCGTATGGGATGTCGTAGGAAATGGGTATGCAACCAACACTCATGGCCTCAATGAGCACAAGACCCTGGCCTTCGAGCGTGCTTGTGAGAAGGGTAAAGGACGCAGATTTGAAATGATCCTTCGCATCCGGGTGGTAGCCCATAAGTTGAACTTGGCCTTCCGGATTCGACTCATGAACCAGCTTCGTCAACGCGGCGGCCTCCGGACCATGCCCGTGTATCTGAAGAGTGAAAGTCGTGTCAGCTCCAGCGCTCGCCTCAACTACCGCCCGAATGGCGTGGCCCAATCTCTTTCTCTTGGTCAGGCTAGCTAGAACTACTCCGGAACCGATCTCCCGCGGCGAGTGGACGAAGGGCTCATCAGGCAAGCTCCGGCTGTTGGGGATCACCGAAGTATTCTCCTGCCGACCGAGCAGAGTGTCCACATCCTCCTTTTGCTGCTGAGTTAGAAACACCACCGAATCGAATGAACCAAGCCGCTCGAACACATACCGTCGGGTCGGACTCAGCTCACCGTGGGGTGGCACAGCTCCGCTAGCCATGTGCGAGTTGTGCACCAAGTGCATAGTGATTACGTTTGGTCGCCGGTACCGGCTGATAAAGTTAGCTGTTGATTTGCTGTCTACAATCATGAATGTCTCGCGGCCGGCCACGACAACATCGAGCCACAGCAAATAGAGCGGCCAGATTTGGTTCCACGAAACAACCGCTTCACCGCGGGAATCACATAGAGTGACGATTCGACCGCCCACTGTGCCTTTTATTTCAACGTCCCGCCGATCGCTTACGAATATGCTTCCGTCCGGGCGCAAATAGTCGACCTGCAGTGTCGTCTCCCTGCTCTCCCCGAGCCTCATCCGTCGGCGAAGAATTCCATCGAATCGATCTTCCGTGAAGTCGCCGTCTTGACCAATCGGTTCGAATTTTCCCTTCACGCTTTTAGCTTTGACCGCCTGATGAAGGATTTCGTCAGGGAATTGAGACATTTCGTCCCATAGGTTGCGCACTCGCATCCCATGAATTAACTTTCCCTCTGCAAACAACTCACAGCCTATGTCCGCATAATCATTGGCGTAGGCGAACGTGAGGACATCAACATTCTGCCCTGCCTCCGTGACGAATGCTCGCGACCTATGGAGCATTGCCTCGGTCATGCCTCCAAAATCTAAAGGAATACCCCAGGTCACAGCGCAATGGTAACCGTCGGGAATCAGCTTCGATTGGGCCGGATTAGATGCTGCCACTGGTAGATTTTCCACTATTCAATCCTACGGGACGCAACGGACGGGATCGCACTGGCAGGTTCCGGGAGACCCGACCGAATACTAAGGTTGCCATGAACAGTGCTGTAAAACTGAGCGTCCAACTGTTTCAGATCTGCCCGCACCCTGACTCGGCGGACCGCCGCGCCCACGTAGACTTCAATGACGAAGTCCCACACAGTCTGAAGCCGCAATCGGGAAGCTATGTCCTTAAAGCTGAACGAGACACTAACCACATCTTGGTTCTTTCTGGTCAGGCGGTCGGCATCGGCTCGGAAGTACTCCTCTGTTCCCCGCTCGGAGAGTCTGCACAGAAAGCGCGGCACGGCGTCATTCCCTGCCCAAGCGTTCTCCGACAGACGAAGCTCCGTGTCGAGCTGGATGACGCCGGTGGTCCACATGGCACTTGATGCGTTGAGCAACTCCAGCGTGAAATCTTTGGCAACGAAGCCTTTTCGCTTCCACACCGCCTCAAGAACCGAGCCCCACTGCGTCAGGACAGCTTCATCGGAAAAGTCAGCAGCGCGGGAAATGGCTGCAGCCCTCATCTCAGAAACCCGGTCCTCCGGAAGCCGGCAGAACTCGACGATTGTCTCGGCCAGAGCCTGCTCATTGCCATACTCGACGATGAAGCCATCCACTCCGTGGTTAATGATCGACTCCGGACCATAGTGGATGTCATACACAATAGGGATGCAGCCCGCCGCCATGCTTTCGACGATAACCAACCCGAACGATTCTGAAGAACTGGTAAGCAGAGAAAAGGAACTGCTCGCATATGCCGCGGGAGTGTCGTGCGTATGGCCCTTAAGTGCGACGTACTCCGAGAGATTTCTCCCAGCAATCACATTCTCAAGATTGTATTTCTCTGTGCCTTCACCGTATATGTCCAGAGTGACCGGAACATTAAACTGACGTCGGGCAATATGAACAGCTTGAATAGCCTGCTGAATTTGCTTTACAGGCCTCAACTGGGCTAATAGCACTGCACTGTTGCGGGCCCTCTCCTGCGTTGCAGTATCCCTTGGGTGACTGCTTCTACTGTTCGGAATGACGTGAATATTTCCGGTGTCGGCGACCCTCTTCCGGATGTCGTCTGCCTGTCGGTGAGTGAGAACCACCACGCCATCGAACGCATCAATCCTGGGGATCAGGACATTGCCTGCGCCGGAAAGAGGCGTGGTGGGACCCAGAGCGGCATTCGACAGATGGGAGTCATGAACCTGGTAAATTACTGAAGCGTGTGACCGCGAATAGCCTGCCATGAACGTGCCAACATGCTTGTTATCCACAATAAAATGTGAACGCACACCGTCAGCGAGGTAATCAAGCCAGAACCTGTAGAGCTGCCACGATGATCGCCACTCAGCAACGGGCTCCCCTGCCTGATTGCAAAGGATCATCCTTCGCTTGCCACCAGATGTATCTGGATCCTCCGCGCTTACATCAGCGAGGAACAGTGTTCCATCCGGCCGGAGGTGATCGGTCCGGATGATCTTGCGTCCGCCGTCCGCTGTTCTGCGGATCTGTGACCGTCCTCCGACCGACTGCTCTACGGTCGTCTCCGCGGAGGACACCAACGGATGGAAATCGCCGTCGCGTGACGCTACGGGCCTGCTCCATCCCGCGCCGATGTCAGGCAATTCCTCCCAAAGGTTTCTCAAGTTCACGCCGTCCACCAGCTTCCCCTGCTCGCGGAGCGCCCCCCGGATCTCTCCATAATCACGGAAATTGTCGAACGTGAGGATGTCGACGGGCACGCCGCCTTCAACGGAGAAGGTTCTCGATCGGTGAAGCAGCACGCTGGTTCGCCCGCCATGCACCAGAGGAAGGCTCCAAGACAAGGAGAAGTATTTGCCGCTTGGTAACTTCGGGCGGCCGGAAATCGTCAATGTCCGGCCTCCGCCAGGGCAGTTTTACCCCAAAATCCTCGTGTATCCACGATTCCCTTGCCCGTCAGGCTGGCAACTGGTATCTCCCGGAATCGGTCGTGGTCCACGAGTAGAGCGACTACATCGGCTGAGTCTACGGCGTCCTGGGTTTCACTCCACTCCACGTTCGGAAGCCCGGACACTTCTGGCGGGAGGGTTCGCCCGTTCCTCAGCGGCGTCGCGACCCGCAGGCGTGCGTGCGGAGCCGCCGCAGACAGCAGCTGCACAATTTCCATAGCCGGTGACTCCCGAACGTCGTCAATGTTAGCTTTGAACGCCAGCCCAAGACACGCCACCGTCGGCGTGTCTATCCCGTTGATTTGTTCGATGATTTTCTTCACGACGTGGGCCGGCTTACCGTCGTTGACCTCGCGCGCAGTCCGTATCAGGGTTGAGTGCATGGGATCCGCAGCCACAATGAACCATGGGTCCACGGCTATGCAGTGGCCTCCCACGCCGGGCCCCGGCTTGAGGATATTGACCCGCGGGTGATGGTTGGCGAGCCGGATCAGTTCCCAGACGTCAATGCTGAGATTTTCGCTGATCACGCTTAGCTCGTTTGCAAAGGCTATATTCACGTCGCGGTAGGCATTCTCGACCAGCTTACTCATTTCAGCGGTCTTCGCGTCAGTGACATGGATGCTCCCCTGGCAAAACGTTAGGTACAGGTCCCGGGCCGCTTCTGATGCTTCTTCGGTGAGGCCACCAATTACCCTGTCGTTCGTCACTATCTCGATCATTATGCGTCCCGGTAGGACCCGCTCGGGACAGTGCGCCAAGTGGATGACCGGGAGACCTGCGTCGCTGTCCAGACTGAGGTCCGGCCGCAACTCGAGGAAAATTTCACCTAGGCGTCGGGTAGTTCCGGGGGGCGACGTTGACTCAAGAATAATGAGCTCCCCTCCCTCCAGCTGAGGGGCAATGCCGCGCGCCGCTGACTCGATGAATGACAGGTCGGCGCTTTTGTCCGCGAGGAAGGGCGTGGGAACAGCGACTATATATGCGCGCGCTTTGGGGGTCTTGATGCTCGCGCTGAGACGAGACTGGCTCACCGCCCCGGCCACATGAATACCCAGGTCCGGTTCGACAAAGGGAACCAGACCTTTATTGATTGCGTTTACTGTGTCGGGGTTTGTATCGACACCAATTACGGTCAGGCCATTGGTCGCGAGTACCGCCGCGGTCGGCAGACCAATGTATCCGAGGCCGACAACCACTACGTCAACGCAATCCGCTCGCTCCTGTTTAGATGTCAACATGTTCGTTGGGCCTTCCGTAGAATTTCAGATCGCATGATGCCAACAGCTCAGAGTCATCGATCTGCCAGGTGTGTCCGGAACCACGCCGCACTTGCACATAGTTGTATCGATCTGCGGAGTAAACCGTCCCTCCCGCAGCGATCAGCCGCCGAAGGAAAGCTGTATCCTCACCGATCCGCACGTCTTCAAATCGCAGGCTCCGCATCGTCTCCGCCGACGCCATTATGGTGGGTCCCGCAACGAAGTCGGTGAAACGATGCTCTGCGGAGCCGTTGCGTAGTAGCACCGCATTTGATGAAGTGAGGTGCATGTAGTGCGCCTGTTTACCGACCACGTCGGCACCCGAGTAGTCCAGTGCAAAGACCTGATCACTAAGATAGTTGGGGCCGTAGTGGTCGTCGTCGTCCATTTTTGCCAGCACGCGCCCATCTGCCGCCTCGACACAGGAGTTCAGGCAATTGCCAAGAGAGATTTTGGCCGGCTCAGCCAACAAAACCACATCCGCAATCTCGTACTCTCGCGCCATGGCACGTACCTCTTCGGAGTGGAGTTCCGGGCCATGCGCCAGAAGAATCAACTGCACGTCGACGCCCGTTTGTCCGCCTATTGTCCTGCACACGTGCTCGAATTGATGAGGACGCATAGAGGAGACCAGCGCAGAAACTAGTGGCCGCGTGACCGGCTTGCTCCGTTGGGGTATGACCGCGCTGAGCACGGACTCAGCCCGATGGGCATAGGTATGTTCATTCCAGATCCGCCGCTGCGCAAGGTGAGCGGTCCGATCGTTGAGCTCGGAATTTTTCGACAGTGCGCGAGAAAGCTGCATTGCCTCGCCGCGTGTTCCTGCCACCGGCACCTCGGCGGAATTAAAAAAGCCCCCAATAGCAGCGCTCGGCGAAGAAACAACCGGGGTACCCGAGGCCGTGATCTCAAAGATCCGTCGGGCACACATACTGGACGAATCAATCACTGAATTGACGTTAAGGAATACCTTGTACGCCTTGTATGCAGTCAGCATCTGGGCATAGGAAAGACTGCCAACAACTCGAGAATTTAGCGGCTGAGGAAATTGATAATCTTTGCCTGCCAAGAGCATCCTTGAGAAAATCTCCAACCCAAGCGGCAGGCTGCGCGAAGCATCGAGCGCACCGCCGAGTAAATACTCCATCTGCATCCGACGCTCCGGATACTTATGGGCAAAGTACATACCGGCAAAAGCAATATCTCTCGCATGTCTCCCGTGGGACGGACGTAGCGGGTTATGGACAGCGGGTTGGGCGGCGAATGGCAAGACGGCAATCCGTTCGTGTCCCAAATCCTTCCTGTATGCCTCCAACCTGCCTTCATCCGAAGTAAACACCCAATCAGCGCAGCTGGCGGCGGAAAGGAAGTCCTCATAATGAGGCGGATCCTCCTTGTTCCAAAAGACTGTAGGAACGCCCGAATTCCGGCATTCTTGTAACAGGTCACGATACTCCGGAGCCGGACCGTTGGGACCGGTAAGCTTCCCACGCCAGAGACGACTGTTGCCGGACCACGCCGACTCGATGAAGACCAGATCAAGCGACTCCTTGGCTAACTGGACACGCCAGGCCTTCGGGTCGAGGGCCACCAGACTCCATTCGTAAGCAAATGCGGTGGTGGAAAATTCGTCGAGGATTACACCGACACGCAGATCTTCACGGCGTGGCGCACGTGCGGAGATCGGCGTTTCACCGAAGGAGAGACGGCGCTTAATACCCTTTCCTAACCAGATTCCCTCCGCACCTCTCGCTCCCCCAGGTACTGCGTGTTGGCGCATCACCCGTTGCCTACTCCGCCACTGAGCTAGCTGGCCGATGCCGCCACGCCGCAGGTGCCACAAGCCCTGCCGCAGGCTAGTAACGGATGCCGACGAATTACCCCTCATGCTCGTCTCCGCCCAGAACCAGAGTCCTGAATTGCAGTCAATGCAATTGAGGAACGAGCTTCCTCGCGCAACCTTTCAGCTGAGATGTTGTTTCCTTTGGATAGGTGTTTAGTGAAATCCGCGTACGCAGCCGTGGTTGTCTTGGGATCCCCATCCATCAGAAGGTCACCATCGTCGAGCCAGAGAACTCTGGAGCACATATCTCTAATGGTTCCAAGGCTATGGCTGACCAAAAAAACCGAGCCCGCATTCGCCCGCAATTCGTTCATACGAGCTTTGCTCCGCTCCTTGAACTGGGCATCGCCGGTATTCAACGCTTCGTCAATCAACAGGATTTCCGGGTCAACGCTTGCTGCTATGGCGAACCGAAGCCGCGACGCCATACCAGAAGAATACGACCGCATGGGAAGGTGGATGGCCTTCTCCAACCCGGACAGTTCGACGATTGCCGCAAAGTTGCGGTTTACCTGGTCCCTTGTCTGGCCCATGGCGAGACATCCCAGAATTATGTTGTGGTCACCAGAGAGCTCGGGGACTAGAGCTGCGTTCACACCGAGCATGACAGGGATGCTAGACGCGTACACAGCCCCTGAGGTGGGATTACTTTGGCCGCTGATGAGTCGCATTAAGGTACTTTTACCTGAGCCGTTACGGCCCACGATACCCACAGATTCCCCCCGCTCAACCAATAGCGACATCTCGTTTAGCGCGCAGACCGTCACCAAAGGTGACCTCCCCAAGACCTTCTTGGCAATCCTCCCAGGCAGCGCACCGGTTTGCCGTGCCTGAGCCTCGGTGGTTGGCACCCGGTAGTGCATTTTTGCGCGATCTATGACCACCGTGGCGTCTCCACTGAATGGGTCACTCGCGTCCATAGGACTCCTCCGCCTTCCAGAAGAAAACCATTCCGACGATCAAAGCGGTCAGGGCCCATGCGGAAAGAATTGCCCATGATTGCCAAGAGGGTAGCACCGCATAGAGAAGAGAATCCCGAACAATATCGAGGACATTAAATAGGGGATTCAACTCGACTATTCGCAGCAAGGTGGGATTGTCAATAAATCTCTCGTAAGAAAAAAACACCGCTGACGCATACATCCATATTCGTAAACTGAAAGTTAACAGGTGAGTGACATCGTTTATTTTTGAAATGATTCGAGCAAGTATTAAACCTACCCCAAGGTTGAAAACAGCCTGCAAGAACAGGGCTGGGAGTATCAAAATCCACAGCCAGGTGATCTCTTCGACCGGGGGGAATAGAAGTATGAGTACCAACATCGTAATCAGTACAGGAACACTAGCCAGAATCTCCCGCATGTTCACAGCGATGGGCAATGTGGCACGGGGAAAATTAAAGGCTTGGATGACTGCGCGGTTGGACTGGATGGATCGCGCCCCGTTGGTAATTGCCCGGGCACTGATCTGGAAAAGAAATACTCCTATCACCAGATATCCAATGAAGTTTTCTATTCCACGGCTGGTCTGAAGAAGCAATCCGAAAATCAGGTAGAAAGTCAACCCATTAAGAATGGGGTTGAGGATCATCCAGGCGCTTCCCAAACGATCCTTACGATTACCGCTACTTACCCGTGCACGCGCGTCGTACATAATGAACTCACGGTGATCCCAAATTTGAACTAGATAATCAAAGAACCCCGGGCGTGCCCCAATTCGAACCATTTCCCGGGTAGACACATTCACAGTCTTCGTTCTCGTCGTTTTCGGGGTTGATTGATTTTCATCATCCACTTAATCTACTGCCCATCATCGTATAAACGTCTGCCAATTTGCTCGCCCCGCCTACCCAGGTGCGTTCGGATAGAACCTTCTCTCGGCCGCTCTCTCCGAAGGTTTGACGGTGCAATGGTGAACTGATCAGGTGAGCAACGCTTGCCACCATGGAGTCGATGTCCTCGGGGTCTACAAGCCACCCAGTCACTCCATCGACGATAATTTCGGCAAGAGCCGGTAAGTTGCTACCGACCACAGGTCGGGAGCAGGCCATCGCCTCGACTGGCTTCAATGGCGTTACCGCGCGAGTCACTTCAAGGTCCTTCCGCGGCAGCACAAAAATGTCTAAAGCTTGATGATGAAGCCAAGCCTTCTCGCGTGGCACCCGGCCGGTGAACGTCACGAGGGCGCTCACGCCAAGCTGCTGAGCCAGGGTCTTCAGCGACGGTAAAGCTACCCCATCCCCCACAATCAGGCAGCGTAATCCAGGATGATCAGTCACCAGGACGGCGAATGCTCTCAGTAGATCATCGAGCCCTTCATAGTCAACAATGCTGCTAACCGTGCCGACATACACTCCGTCGGTAGGCAGCCCGATCAACTTACGCGCACTCCGTGAGTCCATCGGCTCGTCGAGATACTCATCTCCAACCGCGTTAGGGCACAACAGAACCTTGCGCGGATCTACTCCCTTGCTCACGATGTCCTGCTTCATAGCCTCACCCAACGTCACCACCAGGTTGGCACTTTGCATAACCTGCGCTTCACTTTCAGTGAAGAGCCTATAGCGTTCACTCTTCTTTGCCGCATCACTGCGACTTGATGCCCAAGTGTCAGCCAACTGACCACGAACCTCGTAGACCCAGGGGATCCCGAGGACCCGCGCGACTTCGCGAACCACCAAACCATTCACAAAGTGTGTAGTTGTGTGTAACACGGTTGGTCGGATCCGTAACGCCAGCGCCAGAAGTTCTTCTGCCTGCTGCTGAAGTCTGGCATCAAACCCGTTTGCGAGTCGCGAAGGCAGCAAGCGGTGGTATGCCACTCCATCAATGAGATCAAGGTCCACAGCGAACAACTTTCCCACTTGCACCGGATAACCCACACGGGTGGCAGCATGAACGTGCCACCCGGCGTCGTGCTGTGCCTTGAGTATCGAATGTGAGCGCTGGGCATAGCCGCTGCCCGTGTGCGGCAGAGAGTTGGTCAAAACATGCAGCACCGTTTGCGGCAGGGGGGAATACCCATTCACTGCCGTCAGCATGGGCGTCCACCCCTCAAAGACCCTCCGCTCAGATGCAAGATGATCAGCGGCACTGAATCGGTCAGCAGACTGCAGCTCCTCAATGGCGCCGCTCATATCGCCGTCAAACCATCGCTTTCGGGCAACAGTCCTGCTCACATCCGTAGCGCCGGCTAGCCGCGCTTGGAGGAGGAACTCGTCAGCCATGCACGGATGCCCGGCGGTGAGGGCAACATCCGCCAGCAAAGCTGACCGGAAAGCCGAACTTCCGTTGGATAGGGCCGCCTTCAAAACAGTTTGAGTGCGCGACTGGTCTCCCCGAAGATGTGCCGCCAAGGACTGGACTACTGGCCCGCCATTCAGGTGAGCCGCCACCCCCGCCGCGCGATCAACGATGCCGCTGGGCAGTCTCCGCGAGACTTGCAAAAACAGCAGAAATGGGTCGTCTCCCAAGTGACGGATTACTGTGACGCCTAACAACCGAGCATTACGCAACACCGATAGTGGCATCACCGGTGAGGACCTCCAGCAACCTCAGCCAACAGATCGATATAGCTCTGTGCTAACGTCTCTACATCTGCGTTGTTTTCCACCCAGGCACGCCCGGCGCCGTTCACCTGAAGCAGCGATCGATCGGCTTGAAGTGACTTCCATATTTCAGCGAGGTCCTCGGGCGAGGATGCAACGACGTGACCTGATTCTGCGTCTTCAAGGATTTTCCGCGCCTCACCCAACACGATGCCAGTGATGTGCCGTCCCAACGACAAAACTTCGTAGGTTTTGGAAGGAATGGTGGTCTCAAAGGATTTCCAGTCGTCCCGCAAAGACACGATGCAGCTATCGGTCCGGTCATAGAACCCCATCACCTCGGGACCGTGGACTGGCTGGTGAAATTCGACGGGTGCGTTCAGTTCCTGAGACAGACGCATCAGGCCCTCTCGCTGCACTCCGTTGCCCACCATGGTCAGACGCATCTGCTTGCCGACAAGTGCGGCGGCCTTTATTGGCACGTCCAACCGTTGGCTCTCACCATGGTTCCCAAGATAAAGCACCTCCAGCCGGTCCGATTTCAGTGGACGCGGCTGAAGTTTATCCAGGGTATGGAGGTCGACTCCATTGGTAACGGTTGCGACGTTCGTCAGGCCTCGGTCCCGCAACGTCCGAGCGAAGCCGTGGGTCACAGTGACTACCAATTCGGCCCGGTCCTGGATGGCCATGATAATTCGTTCGACTACCCCTTTGGCGCTGCCCTTCACGAGCCGTGCATCCCGAGCAATGTCTGGCCATGCGTCCCGCATATCGACAACCAGCGGTCGCTTCAAAATTCTCGAGACAACATAACCAGCCCCAAGGATCGGAAGACTGGGCACTGTCACAATAACGACGTCGGGCCGCTTGGAGATTAGCGCAGCAGGCACACTACAGCCTGCCGAAAAAAGGTGGTTGCCGAGCCGGCCCAAGCGAGTGTTCCGATGCCAGAGGAACGGAACCCTACGGATTCGTTCGCCATACTCGCCCGGGGAACAGAGGAACGGCCTTCCCGCAACGCTGCGTGGCAACGTCCGCCGACCGTGGGGCGCATGCGCTACCGGTGTAACCACATCGACGTCCCAGCCAGCGGCGCGGAACGATCGGACGAACTGTGTCCACCTTCTCTGCGGCGGGCTGTGCTCCGGGGCATAAGAATGCGTCAGCAATAAAATACGCAACGTACACCCCCAACGTGTCTAGGTTGCAATGTGTCAATCAGGATCAGGATCAAGTGTAGACCTCGAGCAACCAATCTCTAGATTGGGCCCCATTAGGCGTGACACGCATTTATGGCTGGGTGTTGATCATCAGCGCGTACCGATTCATGAAGGCAGCCATGGCGTCACGATTTACCGCCGAGTAGGGCTTGAAAGTTTTGGTGCCGTTACTTTCGTTCCATCCTCCGCTGATTCCCGTCGATGCCAGCCAGGAAATTTCTTTGATGTAGACGTTGTCAGCGGACACATCGGCGAAAGGCGATGTCGCCGGCTTCTCAAGGTCAGACCGCTCAGCGAACCGATATAGGAAGACCGCCATCGCATCCCGAGCCACCGGGCTCAGCGGCCGGAAAAGCCTCGTTCCGTCTTCTTGAGCCCAGCCGGTGCTGATCCGTTGCGCTGCGAGCCAGGAAATCGCCGTGTAGTACACGTTGCTTTTAGGTACGTCGGTGAACGGAGAGATTTCGGGCGGCGTGTAGTCAGGTGAACCCGCGAGACGGTAGATGAATGCGGCCATCGCATCCCTCGCGATGGGGGTGACCGGACGGAAAGTCGACGTTCCGTTGGGATCAGTCCACCCTGTACTGATACCGGTAGACGCCAACCAGGAAATTTCCTCGGAGAACTGCAACTTCTGCGGAACGTCGGCAAACGACTTGGCCGGGAATGCTGTGGTGCTCGGCGCGACCGCCGTATCTCCCGCCTCAACCGCTACGATCTGCGCCGAGGTCTTGAGGACCTTGCCTGGCACCCATTGAGAGGTGCCCTTCACGCTGGATCCGTCCGGACGAGGGTCATCGAGGTAAAGCCGGTAAGAACCGGGTTCAAGCGCCACGAAAGTGTAACTGCCGTCAACCACCGGCTGGGACTCCACAGCGAAGGGTGTCTCAGCGCACGGACCCTCGGTGGGAGGCGGCACGCCCGGCTTCAGCTGGCCGACGGCTGGCGAGAAGCTGGCTCCGGTTTCAGAGTTTGGGACGGGAGCCGGAAGAGCATAGACGCAAAGCTGATCGTTCGATGTCAGGCCGAGTACCGTACCGGTGATCTGACCAAAGTCCTCAACTGGCGGTTCGGAGGGGATCCCCGCGCCCATCAAAAGCCCCGATACGAGGAGCCCTGATCCCGCTGCGGTTGCGCGCCGGCTGAGGCCCCACCGAGGTGATGGTTGGCTGTCCGGTCGCGTTGATTCCACTCTGGCCATGCTGGGTCCCCCTACAGATACGAATGATCGATTCATCGTATGGCTGAGGTGGTAGCCCAGAGCACCTTTATTGCCGATCAGCGTGAAGAGTAATCAAAACGTCACCGACTTGCGGGACTATTCTCCAGCCTTCGGACGGGTGGTGTTGCTGCCGCGGAGCTTCGCGTAGTACAGCACGCCCAGCCCGACGAGGCCCAAAATGACCAGGACCCGGGTCACCGGGCTGGAGCCAATGGAGGTCTCTTCCGAAGCGGGGCTAGCGGCGACGACGGCTGCCTCAGTAGGTGTGGCCGTAGCGGAAGGAGTAGGTGTGGCTGTAGCCGTCCGGGTAGGGGTGGCGGTCGGCTCAGGCGACTCGGACTCTTCAGGCTCAGCTGACTCCGATTCCTCTGGTTCCGGGGTTTCTTCTGGCTCTTCAGTTTCGATCGATTCGGTCAAATCAACCACCGCGCCGGTCACAGCAATGAACCTGAAATCCGTATAGAGGAAGGTGGTCGGGTCAATGAGGTTGCCGGTGCCGGGTTCGATCAGGAAACCTGTCGGCGGGTGAATGGGGTACCCGGTTACCGGGTCAACAGCGAAACCAGTCGCAGGATCAACGGCTGGAGCGGGATCTTCCTGCGGATCCGGCTCCGGTGCTGGCTGCTGCGGAGCGGGCTCGGGCTGCGGCGCGGGAGCTGGCGCAGGGGCGGGCTGCGGAGCGGGCGCAGGCTGTGGTGCCGGTGTAGTGGGCGCGGGCGCTGGAGGCGGCGTGGTGGGCGCAGGCGCGGGTATCGGAATGATCGGCAAAGGCGGCTCTTCGACAGAGTGAGCCGCGCCGACACCGGCTCCGACACAGAGCGAGGCCGCGGCTAGACCGGCGAGAGCACGGCGCATCAATAATCCCATGGGTCCTGATTCTACTGTGCCGCGGCCTGGACGTAGTCGCCCAGGGTATCGGTGTCCAGCGCTTCGGCAATTTCCGCGATTGCGGCGTCATCCTTCAGAATAATGGATTGACCGTCGGCGGACGTCCCGATTCCCAGGTTTGGCAGCGTGAAAAATTGCACATCATCGCTGCGGATACTCCTCAACGACAGCGCCAGGCCGCCAGCCGTGGAGGCGTCCAGCCCCTCATCGACGCTCAGGTATGGCGACACCTGATTGACCACTTCGTTGACCTTGAGCGGATTTGTCAGGGTCTCCGCGGTGAGGAACTTGCCCATAACGGCTTTGATGAACAGCTGCTGATTCTTCACCCGCTGGAAGTCGCCGTCGGTGAACGCATACCGCTCACGAACAAACTTCAGCGCCGACTCCCCCTGCAGATTGATCTCGCCCTGCTCGAAGAACTCGCCGTCGGCTCCGCGTGACTGGAACGCAATCTCGTTGGTGACCGTCACACCACCCAGCGCGTCAGTGAGGCCCGTGAATCCCTCAAAGTCGATGATGGCTACGTGGTCGATCGGTGCGTCGAACATGCCCTCAAGTGTCTCCACCAGCAGCGGCACTCCCCCAAACGCCGTCGCGGCATTGATCTTGTGCTCGCCGTAGCCGGGAATCTCCGTCCAGGTGTCCCGCATGATCGACATCACATACACGCCTTCACGATTGGCGGGGATGTGCATCAACATCATGGTGTCGGAGCGGCCCGCGTTAGGGACGCCCGGCAGGTCCTCAGTCTCGCCACTGCCGCCGTTCTCATCGCTGCCGAGCAAGAGAATGTTCCGTGCCTCTTCAGCGGCCGGAGCCCGCGTAGGGCGATACGTCGACTCCGGGAACACCTCAGCGATAGTTTCGGTCTGCGTGTTGTACGTGTTCGCGAGGTTGAACAGGTATCCGCCAGCAACGATGCCGGCCACGAGCACCAACGCAAGTGCAGAGAAAAGGACAATCCGGACCGGGCGGCGCTTCTTGCGAACGCTCTGCTGATCGGGCTCTTCGAGATAATTTGACACGACGGATTCTCCCTGACATAAGACAGCTCCTCATACTAACCATCAACAGTGGGAGAAAGCTGGGAGGCGCAACCACGTGGACAGCAGGAACCAAGGGCTTGCAGCGGATCAGTGCTTGCACAACCACCTTCAAGCGGGGATGCCCAGCGCAGCACTTTAGCTCTTGGCTTCTCGACTTCGCCTGCCGGAGGGGTCTGATGTCGTGATGAGTAAACCCACCGTTGACAGACCGCTGTGGGTTCGTGAAGCATGAGCACGTAAGCTCGGTGACGCGGGTCACTGGGATTGTCTGTGCCGCTGGCACAACTTTTCACTGGGGGAAAAATGAAAAAATTGCGTTTGAGTGTCATCACTATCGTTGCCGTTGGTGCTCTTGCCGCCGGACCGGCAGCAGCGAATGCCGTCACGAACTCGGGCCCAGAATCGGCTGTGTACGTTGCGGCTGCATCAGGGGGAACTTCGACGGCCGTTGGAGTGTCACCGAATGTGCCTGCAGCTGCTATCAACGCCGGACGGGCGCTATACGCGGGCTTCAAGGCTGGGACTAGCCCACGCGAGGTCGGTAGAGTGCTTGGTTGGGGTTCGTTCCTCGCCAGCTCGCCGGTCGAAAACCCGAAGTCGTTCAACCAGGATCAGGCGTTCGACCGCTAACCCTGGATTCGTAACGATTTTCTAGGCTGGGGGGCCCTCGTGCTGCGAGGGCCTTCCAGTTTGGATAGGGAAGAACGTAAATGAACAATCGAATGCGGTACGTGATGGCCGCAGCGGTATTGACGGCTGTTGTCGTCTACGCCTGCCTGACGCTGATCGTCACGGGGCCATCCAACCCGATCAAAGTTGCTGCTGCCCCGACTATTACATCTCTGTACAGCCCATACTTCCTTCAGAATTGGCAACTTTTCGCGCCGGATCCGCTGGCGCAGGAACGTGGAATTCTGGCGCAAATGAGATGCGCCGACGGGGTAGAGACAGACTTCCAGGACATCACGACTGTTCTGGTCACCGAACTGCAGAGCACTCGACTGTTTCCCAGCAGGGAACACCGAGTGATCACCAATGCGATCTCCCGACGCTTCGAAACGGACGAGGTTGTGCAGCGGCTGATTGATAAGGACACTGAGATCGAGCAGCAGGAATCGGTGGACAAGTATGCCGACGAACTCAGCGCTCGCAACGTTCGCGCGTCCGAGGCACTACTGGCCGAGTACGCGGCTCGGAAGCTGAACACGTCTGAGTGCGGTGGGGCATTCAATGCTGTCCGCGTCCGTTACGTCATCCACGACTACCCCGGCTGGTCTGATCGCCGGGACTGGGACGCTCAAGGACAGATTACGACGATCGATTCGGAGTGGGTCAATGCGGGTTGAAGTTGTGCAACACTTGGGAGCCCCTATCCGTCAACTCCTTGACTGGGTGCTAGAGGGGTACCACGGGTTGGCTGCCGTGGGATTGCTTCGGTCTGTTTACGGACTGACTACGGCGGGCCTCATGGTCACGAGTTGGCCGGACAGACACCTCTTCTTCGGACCTACTGGGCTCTTGTCATCGGCCGGGCTGAAGGAGCAGTGGACAAACGAGGACGCGTGGAGCATCTTCGATCTGGCTTCCACGACCTCCGGCTTTGATGTCTTCTACGTCTTCTTCGTAGCAGTGGCGATACTGACGATGCTCGGAATCGGTGGAAAGCCCATCCTGGTTCTCCAGTACATCGGGACCTGGAGCCTTTTCTCGCAGAACTCGTTGCTGGGGGACGGCGGAGACAACCTTATGTACATCTGTGGGATCTTCCTCCTCCTGACACGCTGCTTTGACCGCTTCACCGTCCTTCCAAGAGAGCCCAGCCGACGCTACCGCTTCCGCACCCGCTGGATCCCTTCATGGCTCAGCATGCTCACACACAACACTGGCGTTCTACTCATCGCCATGCAGGTATGCATCGTCTACTTCATCGCGGGATCGTTCAAGATGCAAGGCGAGATGTGGACCAGTGGCACCGCTCTGTACTATGTCCTGCGTAATCCTGAGTACCATCTCCCCGGCATCGAGTTCCTCTTCTACTTCGCCTTTCCGAGCGTCGTGGCAACCTACGTCACCGTCATCTCCCAGGTGTTCTTCCCCCTCCTGATTCTGTTCCAGCGGACCCGGCTCGCGGCCGTCATCTTGATGATGATGTTCCACCTCGGCATCGCAGTCATAATGGGGCTTACCTCCTTCGGGCTGATCATGCTCGCTTGCGACACGATCTTCGTCAGCCACCATCTCGCCAAGCTCACCGATAAGATCATGGGCCGACCACCAGCACCTCAGACCGCGCCAGGTCCGGGAACACCACAATCCTCCCCAGTAGACGCAGAATCGTATCCGTTGGAAACCACCGACAGGCCCTCCGACAACCCCGGTGAGCAGAAGGTGTCAGTGCCCGACGGTGACTCTCGAAAGGCGCCATCATGATGACCACCCCCCGAGCCGTCGCTTCGCTGAAACAGTTCTCACTCCTACGAGTCAACGGAGAAACCGCCCGCGACATCAGTCCCAAGAACTGTGCAGATACGCCCTTCGAGTGGGCGTCGATCACCAAAACGTTAACGGCCGCGATCACCTACCAGTTCCACTTAGACGGACGCCTTAACCTGGACCAGCCAATCGCCGCTACCAGTGGCCCCTACGAAGAGGCACCTCCCTGGATCACCCCACGGTCTCTGATCGACCACAGATCGGGTCTGCCTCGGATGCCCGAAGGGATGACCGACAAGGACGACCCCTACAGAGGGATGACCATGGATCGGTTCCACAAACTCCTTCCCGCGATTTGGGGTACCGTCACGGAACCAGTCAACCAAGACCCGATCTACTCCAACCTTGGGTATGCAATGCTCACAGACCTCCTCGAGAAACACACCGGTCATACCTGGCAGCATCTAGCCATGAGTCATCTGTCGTCCCTGGGAATCACGGATGGCATCTACACGGAGGTACCAGACGGAGGACTGGTAAGAAAGACCATGCTTGGTCGGACCCGTGCGCCCTGGTCCTTGAGCGATGGCCCCTTCGTCGGTGCCGGCGGCTTGTGGGGAACTCTCGACGCCCTCGTCGATTACGGGCAAGCTTCTCGACTATGGTCCAAGGCGTTGCCGATGAACACCAATCCGCCCGGCTGGGCGTCGAGCGAAGACTACTGGTGGCATACCGGCGGCTCACGCGACGGCTCCGCAATCGTCCTCTTCAACGACGATGTCGTCCTGGCGGCCAGCACCCTCGGCTTCGGACCCTTCGAGGCGGGAAAAGTCGCCCGCAAAGCACTCCTGGCATAACCATCACACACCCCGACGCCCTTCATAAGGAACATCCCATGAAACACGCCCGCACGTTATGGTTCGTCATCGCCGCCCTGTGTGTTGCCCTCGCAATCGGCATCTTCGCCGGACGCGCCATGCTCAGCGACATCGTTAGTGACGGTGCATACCGCGTGCTGATTGTGTCGGCCTATCTTTCCCTCGCGGGCGCAGCGGGCAGTCTTACCAAAGCCTTCGCGCTGGCACGCGACGGCTCGAATGTCTGATGCCGCGGGTCCCCGCGACGGATTGCGGATCCCGACACGCAGCCAGCTTCTGCCAACCCTTCGCGGTCACCATTCCAAGCTGAGGCCCAGCCCGGGCAAGTTTGCGCCACTATTTGGAATGCCTGAATGCCCACAGACCGATCGTGTGTAGGCGAGCGCTAACCCGCTCCAAAGAAAGCACGGGACCTCATGGGCTCGAATAGGAGAAGCACTTGGCTTGACCCGCCAGGCTGACCAGTAAACTGGCACCATGCGTGCCTCCCGTCTCATTGCCCCGCTCGCCGTCGTCATCCTTGGCCTGACGGCCTGCTCGCCGATCGTTGGTGTGGAGGCAGCCGCCGACGCCGCCAACCCCGAATGCGCGTCGGTGATGGTGTCGCTGCCGGAGGTGGTTGCCGAGAACGAGCTACGCGAAACCAACAGCCAGGCCACCGCCGCATGGGGCGATCCTTCGCAGGTGGTGCTGCGCTGCGGCGTCGCCGTCCCCGGACCCACCACGGATTCCTGCGCGTCAGTGAACGGCGTCGACTGGATCATCCAGGAAGAGGCCGACGTGTGGCGCGCGACCACTTATGGCCGCGACCCTGCGGTGGAGGTGCTGTTTGATCCAAATGAGGTGCCGTCCAGCACCATTTTGGTTGATCTGGGGGCCGCTGTGTCTCTGGTGGCACAGGATTCCGAATGCCTCAGCGTCAATGACGAACTGGAACTGCCCGAGGGCTCATGATGGATCACGCCCCCACTCCCCTGTCCGGACGCCAGTTCGGCCTGCGGCATGGTGAGTACACTGCCGTCGTCGCCAGTGTTGGAGCCTCGCTGCGCGAACTCCGCTTCGGCGGCCGAGACCTGATCCGTTCCTATGACGCAGACGAAATCCGCCCCAACTATCGGGGCGCGATCCTGGTCCCGTGGCCCAACCGGGTGGTGGACGGCACCTATACGTTCGGCGGTGTCGCGCATCAGCTTGGCCTGTCCGAGCCCGAGCGCGGCCATGCCCTGCACGGGCTCCTCGCCTGGGAGGACTGGGAGACGGTGGAGCAGAGTGGCTCGTCGGTCCGGCTTCGGGCGACAGTGGTTCCGCAGGAGGGGTATCCGTTTTTGCTCACCGTTGAGGCAACCTACACGCTCGACGACGACGGTCTCACCGCCTCAGTCACCGCTCTCAGCGCGGGCCCCGATGCTGCACCCTACGGTATTGCACCCCACCCCTACCTGGTGGCCGGCGACGGCCGTGTGGATGACTGGACCCTGACCCTGCCCGCCTCCACGGTGCTGGAGGTGACGCCTGACCGGCTGATTCCCACTGTTGTGACTCCCGTGTCGGGTGACTTCGATTTCCGTGTGGCGCGCCCGATCGGTTCAGCGTTCCTTGACCATGCGTTCACTGACGTCCAGTACGACGACGGCGTAGCTACAGTTCGCGTGACCGGTGCCGACGGGCGCGGGGCAGCAGTCTCGTTTGGCCGCGACCTCCCCTGGGTTCAGGTGCACACCGGGGATCTGCCAGCGGATCCTGCGGGGAGCAGGCGGGGGCTCGCGGTCGAGCCGATGACCTGCCCGCCGGACGCCTTCAACTCGGGGACGGACCTGGTAGAGCTGCAGCCGGGTGCGGAGCACACTGTCTCGTGGCGGATTCACGCGGTCTAAGGGGTCTCCACCTCGCTGGTTCATGACCCGGGACTCCTTTTCCATGGCTCCCGCCCAACGTATGCCCTGATTCAGTGGAGAGTTCCGGACATGCCCACCGAATCCGGCCATACACTGAGCAACGCCGTCGGGCGACCGG
The DNA here is from genome assembly GCF_015751665.1 of Arthrobacter sp. CAN_A1. Taxonomy (NCBI): domain Bacteria; kingdom Bacillati; phylum Actinomycetota; class Actinomycetes; order Micrococcales; family Micrococcaceae; genus Arthrobacter; species Arthrobacter sp. CAN_A1. The sequence goes on from NZ_JADOUR010000012.1 coordinate 20,047, forward strand.
GCGGAACTCAGGCGGCCCGGGTACTGGTGATCCCGCCGTCGACGGCGAGAGTGGCTCCGTGAATGTAGGCCGCCTGCGGGGAGGAGAGCCAGGCAACAGCTGTGGCAATTTCGTCGGGGGTACCGGGCCGGCCGCCGGGTGTCCCCGACGTCATCCGAGTGATCACGTCCCCGGCGCCCGCATTGATCGGAGTTCGGGTAGCGCCTGGGGAAACCGTATTGACCCGGATGCCCCTCGGACCGAACTCAGCAGCCCAACTGCGCGCGAGCTGTTCCTCCGCGGCCTTGGACGCTGAATAAAGTCCGACGATCGCATGACCCACTGTCGACATCCAGGATCCGATCACCACGATAATGCCATTCCCCTGCTCGATCATGCCCGGCACCAGCGCCGCGGTCAGCACGTGCGGGGCGCGAATGTTGACGGCAAGGGTAGCTGCGAGATGCTCATCCGTGAGGGACAACGTGTCAACGGCCGGACACACGGCGGCGTTGTGTACCAGAAGGTCGACCGTACCGCCGAGGGCGGACTCCCAGGACCGTGCGGCGGCGCGCAGTTCGTCGGGGGTTGCGGAGAGGTCCGAGTGGACGAAAGTAGCCACACCGCCGTCGCGCTGTATGCCTGCGACGACGCTGTCGCCTCGCCCCCGGTCACGACCGGTGATGAGTACATGAGCGCCGCGGGCGGCGAGCAGACGGGCAGTAGCGGCACCGATGCCGCTGGTGGAACCGGTAACAACCGCCCGGCGGCCGGTAAGGGAAAGGGAAGCTGACTGGGACTGATCAATGGTGGTCATGAACCCATTCCAGCCGAGTTGCCAAGGACGCACCAGTGCAAGCGGTGCCTAGGCAGGAGCTGACCACGCTAGACCGGATACCGCTTCCTATACTGAAAGGGTGCCAGCAGACCGTACCGCCCTCGCCGCTTTCCTCCGCACGCGCCGCGACCGTCTCACACCGGCGCAGGCCGGAATCGACCCCTTGCCGGGCCGCCGTCGCGTCCCCGGGCTCCGCAAAGAAGAGGTAGCGCTGCTCGCCGGCCTCAGCACCGACCACTACAGCCGGATCGAACAGGGCCGCCAGCGAACACTGAGCAACGACATCGTGCAGTCACTGTCACGGGCACTCCGGTTGGATGATGTTGAAACTACGCACCTGGGCGACCTAGCCGTATCACCGGGCAGGCACCGTGGCTCCGGGTGGGAAGCGCCCCAGCGCGCCGACCCCGGCATGCTTCGCCTGCTCACGACGCTCGACCATGTTCCCGCTGTGCTCCTGGGCCGCCGCGGCGAGGTCCTCGCAAGCAATGGGCTCCTGTGCGCCGTGCTCGGCGCCGACCTCGATCCCGGGGTGTCGTTCATGCGGTGGCTGTTCCAGAATCCGGCAGCCCGCCAGCGGATCCTCAACTGGTCCGACTTCGTGGCCGCCGCCGTCGGCGGGTTGCGCTACGAGGTGGGGCGGCGCCCTGACGACCGCAAGCTTCTGACCCTCGTCACGGAGCTGCGCGCCGAGGATCCGGACGTCGCCCGGTGGTGGGACGACCACGGCGTCACGGATCAAACGTCGGTAACGAAACGTATCGACCACCCCCAGTTCGGGGTGCTCGTGTTCGGTATCGAAGCGGTGAGCACTCCCCACGACCCGGACCAGCGACTGGTTGTCTACACCGTGGAACCGAACTCCGCCACTGCAGCACTGCTACCGCTCCTGCAGTCCTGGGCGGACCCGCGCCCTGACCGATCAATCCCTCCGGTGAAGCATTGACTCTGTTAAGTTTCCGTTTGCTTTCGCCTGATAGTAAAAGGTCCTGTGGATCCCTTACCTTCTCTCGATGCTCCTCCCCGCGCGACGCATCCTTCCCTTCCCACGCTCGGTGATCTGGGCTGTGAAGCGAAAGTCCTACCGGGTTGCACTTCTGCGGGCGAGATCGAAGCGCTATTCAGGTCCAACCCGGGGCTCCGGGCCGTCGTCGTCGAGGTCGATGACACCCAGTATGTGTTGAGTCGTGACCACCTTGATAACCAGATGACAGGACGGCTCGGGTACGGCCGGGCCTTGAATGCCCGAACAACAGCCAAAGCTTTGCTTCCGCAATCAGCCTTTAGCCTTCCACCATCATTGGATCTGAGATCTACCGCCGCGGCCTTGCTGGAACGGCCCGAAGAGTACCGCTATCAGGATGTACTAGTCACCGCCAAGCCCCCTCGTATCGTGCCGGTACTTGAGGTTTTCGAAGGTCTCTCCGACATGTTCCGTCATGCCGCGCTCCATGACCCACTCACCAATCTGCCTAACCGGCTACGCCTCGAGGAATCTGGAGCAGCCCGTTTGTCAGGGGCCGAGCCGCACCGCACCGCAGTGCTTTACATTGATCTGGACAACTTCAAGGTTGTCAATGACACCTTCGGGCACCGGGCCGGCGACTGCGTGCTGACCGCTTTCGCAACAAGGCTGTCAGCTTGCACCAGACCGGCGGATACTGTTGCTCGGCTGGGCGGAGATGAGTTCGCGGTGTTACTCACTGATGTCGACGAGACTGCTGCCCGCGCCGTCGCCCACCGTGTCCTTCAATCCCTGGAGCTGGCTTTCCCACATGACGGGCATGAGTTCCGGCTCTCCGCGACCCTTGGCTTGGCCATGGCTAACGACACCGACGAGGAAGACCCGAGAAAGCGCCTTGAGTATCTAATCCGCCACGCTGACGCAGCCATGCTTCAGGCCAAACACGAAGGAAAGGGACAACTGGGAAGGATAGACCCGTCGCAACCGACAAGCCGTTTTGCCCGCCAAGCGCTGATTCGCCGTCGCCTGCCTCTTGCCCTGACTAACGCAGCCTTCACCCTGCATTACCAGCCCCTGATGGACATCGTCACAGGTTCCTGCCTGGCGGTTGAAGCGCTGCTTCGCTGGCAGGACCAGAACCTCGGCAACGTGTCACCGGATGAATTCATCCACATCGCCGAGCAAACGGGTGACATCCACGCGATCGGCCGGTGGGTCATCGATCAAGCCTGCGCCCAGGCTCGTCTCTGGTCGGACTCCGGTACCCCTCGGGCAGTTTCAGTGAACATCTCCCCACTGCAGTTGGCTGCAGGGCGCCTTACCGCCGACATCCAGGGAGCCCTGCAACGCCATGGGGTGCCGGCAACGCTCCTGAACCTTGAAATTACTGAAAGCGTAGCCATCGCGGATCTGCCATCCGCCGCGGCCCAGCTACGCGTCCTCATCGACGCCGGCATCGGCGTCGCTCTCGATGACTACGGAACCGCCTATTCCTCACTATCCTTGCTCCGAGAGCTCCCGCTGACCGCGCTGAAGCTGGACAAGTCATTCATCGAGACCATCGATACCGATCCGACCTCAGCAATCCTGGTGGCGAGTGTCCTTTCCCTGGGTAGGGACCTCAATCTGAAGACGACAGCCGAAGGCGTGGAAAGGGAAACACAGTTGGCCGTCCTCCGCGAACTGGGATGTGACACCGCACAGGGCTACCTCATCTCACGCCCGCAGCCTGCTGAAAACTTCGGTACGACCCGAACAGTTCATGAACCCGGGTCCGGTGCCCTACCTGGCGAGCCCACAGCCTCAGCAGAAGAGAACGGCGCATTCAGGACCACCCGATCGGCCGCCTGAAACGGGTCAACACACCGGCCGACCCCGAGCGCTGATGCCATAGCATCATCGCCGGGGTCGGCCGGGGCAGACTTTTCGAATCCTCCAGAGGGTCCGTTCTCTGACTAGTTCAGGGCAGGGGTGTCCTTTGGGATGACCCCGGACCCATACAAGTCGGTGGCGAGATTCTGGAGTGCGCGCAGTGCGACCCGTTGGGTGAAAGGTCCGTAAGAGATGCGGGCCACTCCGAGGTCCTGCATCTCGGCTGCTGTGAGGGCACCGGGGCCCCAATGACTGACAGCTTTCCTTGTCCGAGACCGTCGACGAGGGGCTCGATGACATCGCGGGTGAGCGCCCCGGGCACGAAGACCAAGGCGGCGCCGGCATCGAGAAAGGCTCGACCCCGGTTGATGGCGTCCTCGATGCTGTCCTTCAGCGGACGGTCACCACCGCGCACGATAGCGTCGGTCCGTGCGTTGAGCTGAAACGCGATGCCCTCGTTGTGGGCTGCGGTGACGATGGCTCGCACACGGGCAACCGACTCCTCGAAAGGGCGAAGGCGGTCTTCGACGTTGGCGCCGACGACGCCGAGCCCGATCGCTCGACGGATTGTCTCTGCCGGGTTCTCGTAGCCGTCATCGAGATCGGCCGTGACAGGGAGGTCGACGGCGTCGACGATGGTCTTGATCCCGGCAAGCGCCGTCTCTAACGGCATAGCGCCGTCGGCGTAGCCATGGGCGGCGGCAATTGAGTGACCAGCCGTGGCAATCGCCTTGGATTCCGGTAGGGCTGCGACAGTCGCCGCGCTGATGGCATCCCAAACATTGACGACCCGAAGAATCTCCGGTGCTGTATGCAGCGCCTTCAGCTGTTGAGCGCGGTCCAGTGTGTGCTGATCGGTCATTGTTCTTCTCCGTTTTCTGTCAATTACTTGGCGAGGAAGCCAAGAAGGATGTCGTTGACCTCCGCGGCATGGGTCCAGAGCATGCCATGCGGGGCTCCGTCGATCTCGACGTACTCGGCCTCAGGAAGAGCCTTGTGGAACTCGCGTCCCGTCGAGTCGATCGGCAGAATATTATCGGCGGTGCCGTGCACGATCAGGGAGGGCACCGTGATCTTGGCGACGTCGGCACGGAAGTCGGTGAGCCAGGTGGGCTGCGCCCACACGGACGCGTAGGACGACGCCGCGTAGGCGAGGTTCTTGTTCGCCGCCAGGGCCTCCTCGCTGAGACGGGTGCCGAGATTCTCGCTTGTATTGAAGAAGTCATCGAAAAAGTTGGTGAAGAATGCGTACCGGTCCGACTTGACTGCCTCAAGGAGCCCGTCGAAGACCTCCTGAGGGACCCCGGCTGGATTGTCGTCGGTCTTCAACAAGAAGGGCTGCAGCGATCCGAGGAATACTGCCTTCGCGACACGCTCTGAACCGTAGGTTCCGAGGTAGCGACCCACCTCGCCGGTTCCCATGGAGAACCCGACCAGGACAGCTTCGCGAAGGTCCAACGATTCCAGAACGGCGGCCAGGTCGGCAGCGTACGTGTCGTAGTCGTGGCCGGTGGTCGGCTTGGAGGACCGGCCGAAACCGCGTCGATCGTAGGTAATCACTCGGTAGCCCGCATCAAGCAGGGCTGCGCTCTGTTTCTCCCAGGACGACCCATCAAGCGGGTACCCGTGGATCAGCACCACTGGCTGACCGGTTCCGTGGTCCTCGAAATACGCCTGCACTGGCGCCGAATTCTCGTTTCCGACAGTGATGAACGGCATGTGAGTGTCCCTCCAATAGTGTGAGAACGAGCGTTCTCTACGTTTCACCGACTGTACGGGAACGATGGTTCTCCCGCAAGTACACTTGAACAATGGACGAGGGAAAAGTACGCGACAGCGTGATCGAGGCCGCTGACGCGCTGTACTACGCACGCGGCATCCAGGCGGTAGGAATGGACGCTTTGCGAGAGGCATCCGGGGTGTCGCTGAAACGGCTCTACCGGTTGTTCCCGTCAAAAGAAGCGATAGTCCTCGCGGTACTGCAATACCGGCATCAGCTCTGGACCGACGGCGTCACAACAGCCGTTGACCGTGCCGCCTCCCCCGAAGACCGACTTCTGGCTGTTTACGACTACCTCGCCGACTGGTTTGCCAGCGACTCATTTCGGGGCTGCGGCTTCATCAACGCCTTCGGCGAGCTCGGGGCCGTTTCGCCCGCAGTCGCCGAGGTAGCGCGGCTCCACAAACACTCGTTCCAGGAATACCTCGGCCGCCTCGTCGCCGACGCCGGAGGAACAACCGAACTTGCCGCCCAGCTGGCCATCCTGGCCGAAGGCGCACAAACCACTGCCGCGATCAGCGGAACCACCGAACCCGCACGGCAAGCCCGCCGAGCAGCCGAGATACTTATCGCCTCGATCGACTCGATGTAAGGGCGTGGCGAACGGCAGGATCCGCGACGGTCTGACCCGACTCCGCGAACCAAAAGTGGCAGGTGCCCTCCGCTCAGGACACCTGCCACTTTTGATCGGCTTGCGGAGCATTTCCGCAAGGTCGGGTATTAGCCGTTGACTCGCACGAAGTAGGAACCGGCGAGGTCGGACAGCGGGTGCTCGATGGTGAGGTTTGAACCGTTCATGCCGCTGCTGATGACGTTTCCGTTCCCGACGTAGATGGCGATGTGGCCGGGGCGGACGACGAGGTCACCGGGGGCCGGGGTCGAGACCCGGGTTCCGTACTGGTCGAACTGCAGGGGGCCGAGGTCTCCGACGTTCAGGCCGATGGAGCGCAGCGCCCGCTCGACGAGAATGGTGCAGTCCTGGATGGAGCCGAGCTGCCCGTATGCCGAGGCGACCAGTGCTGAGCCGACGCCGCTCGCGGGAACTGACGGGGTTTCCGGCGCGATGGGAGTAATGGAACCCGAGGCCAGGGACATCATGGCCGGCGCGGCGGCGGGCGCCGGTGACGCAGGGGCCGGTGCCGCGGCAAAGGCCTGTGTCGCGGGTGCGGCCGGAACGGTAGCGGGGCTGACGGCTGCGCTTGGACCGCCGGTGAGCTGGATCTGCTGTCCGGGGTAGATCACTGAGGCGTAGGAGAGGCCGTTCTGGGCCAACAGGGTATCGAGGTTGATGCCGTGCAGTGAGGCGATCGCACCCAGAGTGTCACCGGCAACGACAGTGTGAACACCTGCAGTCGGCGCCGAAACGGTTGTCGTCTGCGCGGGTGCGGTGTCCTGAGTGTAGGTTCCCGCGTGGGCGGCGGCTCCGACGGAGAAGACGAGGCTGCCGGTTGCGGCTGCGATGATGGCTGGCTTGCCCAGTGCGACGGCATTGGTCTTCGCGGAGTAGGCCAGGCCGGTGAGGGCGACGGAGTGGGTGGTTGCGGCGCGGTGGCGTGCAGGAATGGACGTACGTGACATGGTGTTTTGCCTCTCCCATGCCTGCGGGGTGAGCTGTCGGGTTCGGATGGGAGTCACCCGGCCGACCGCTATCTGTGCTGTCCTGCGATCGCTAACGATGCTGCAGGTTCTGCTCTGGATAGTCGGATCGACTTAACCCCGAGGGTCACCGCGTGCGGTGGCCCGGTGGAAACGTGGTTCCCCCGTCCCTGCCATCTGGATTGTGCGAACGGCTCCCGGTGCAGTGGCAGGACTCGGCATTCTGCGCGGGAATATGACCTCGGCGGATGCCAGGATCACTCAAATGAGAATACCCCACCCTGGTATTTAAGTCACATTACGGTAACGGAATTCAGCAACCTTTCAGGGTGCTCCCAGGAATAGCGGAGCGCTGGCGGAGGAGGGAACCGATTCCGACGTCCACGCGTTCGCGACTGTTCGAAACATCGATAATACTTAGAAGGCTGCGCGGAGTGCGCCGTTGGGGACCCACCATCGATCCTGTCCGGGCACTACCCGAGCAGGTCGGTTGGTATTGAAAGGATAGACCGTGAACGCCGGAGCAGGACCTCGGAGCACGACCATTGACACACCGAAAGCAGCCTCCACTGAAGGTTCCACGGCGGAGTCCCGGGCAACGGCCCAGCCGGTTCCCGCTGGCGGAGTACACGGTTACTCCCCAGACAAGGCGGCCTATCTACGGCGCCTGAAGCGCATCGAAGGACAGGTCCGCGGGATAGCGCGGATGGTCGATGAGGATCAGTACTGCATCGATATTCTCACCCAGGTCGCGGCGGTCAATAGTGCCATGCACGCCGTGAGTCTGGGCCTGCTGGAAAATCATTTGCAACACTGTGTCGTCTCCGCAGCAAAGGAGGCCGAAACCAGCGGGTCCTCCAAAGCCGTTGACGCGAAGGTTAAGGAAGCAACACAGGCAATCAGCAGGCTGCTGCGCTAGCCCCTCTCCCGGTATCATGCGGTGATCCCAGGGCTTCCGGATTTCGATCGGCCATCCTAACCCCGCGTTTACTGGTGGCTCGATCTGATGTCCGTGAAGGTTTGCCCGTTGTCGTTGGAGACCTGGACACCGTTTTCGGTCGCGACCCAGATGCGCTGGGTGGAATCCTTTAGCAGGTGGGTTGCGATTGCCGCTACCTGGCCGGGGACTGTTCCTTGTTCGGTCCAGGTTAACCCCGCGTCATCACTGGTGTGAATCTGTCCCTCGGGTGTGATCCCGGCTGTTGCTCCTTGTGAAAGGGCCGTGAGCATCAGCAGGGGTGCTCCGGGCACGGAAGCCCACGTTTCGCCGTCGTCGGTGGAACGCTGCAGGCCTTCCTCGGTGGTCGCCAGTACAACACTGTCGCGGGCCGTTGCGCCCAGGTTGAACACGGGAATCTGTTCATCAACGGGTTCCCACGACGCCCCCTCAGCACTGGTCTGGAGCTGGCCGTCGAAACCGACTATCCCAGCGCCGGTGGCGGCGAGGGCGTGGAAGTCGGACTCTCCTTGTCGGGACAGCGGCTGCCAGGTCTGGCCTTGGTCGGTGGACCGGATCAGCCCCACCGGGTCGGGCAGGTCGGTTCCCGGACCGGGATGACCGGAGGCGTAAAGGTCACCGTTCCCTGCCGCGGTGAACCCCATCAGGTCGATGGTCGGGCCGATCTGACTTGCGGGCGATTCTGAGACGTCGAACAAGCCATCGTGGGTGGCGAGGAGGACACGGTTTGTGCTGGGATCCACGCTCATGCCATGGACGTGACCGGTTGGATAACCCTCCGCGCTGACTGACGGGGCCGCGGTACTGGCGCTGTTGGCTCCCTGCGGGGGTTGTGGTGAGCAAGCGGTAACGACGAGGATCGCTGCGGTCATGACCACCGCCGGGGCAGCCCGTCGTGGGCGGGGTAAAGAGCGGTGAATACGAGGCATGTCAATAGTCCTTGAAGTCAAAATAGGAGCGAGTGGGGAGCGCCACAGATTGGCCCTCCCCACTTAAAATCGGTGGCAGATTAGAGCTCGGCGAGCAACTCGTCCATCTCCAGGATTTCGGCCTGCTGGGTTTCCACAATCGTCTCGGCGAGGGCGATCGCTTCAGGGTTCTCGCCGTTGTCGATTTCTTCCTGAGCCATGTCCACTGCCCCTTCGTGGTGTTCGGTCATGGATTCGAGGAACAGTCTGGCCGCGTCGTCGCCCTCGGCTGATTCGAGGTCAACCATCTGATCCTCGTCCATCATCCCGTCCATGCCACCCATGGACCCCATGTCGTGGCCCTCCATGCCACCTTCAGGCATGACCGGCCGGTCCCAGGCCTCCAACCAGTTGGTCATTGTTTCAATCTCGGGACCCTGCGCATCTTTGATCCTGGTGGCGAGGTCGGTAATCTCGGCACTGATGTTGCCCTTAACGAGCATCATCTCGCTCATTTCCACTGCCTGTTGGTGGTGGGGAATCATCATCTGAGCGAACATGGCATCGGCGTTGTTGTGCTCGGTGGACACCTCAGCCCCCGATTCTGTCGGGGTGGTTGTTTCCTGGGTGGACGCCGTTGGCTCGGCCGCCGGGGTAGCCGGATCGTTGTCGCTTCCGCACCCCGCGAGGGTGATGACGGCTGCGACGCTCAATACTGAGAAGGAAAGGTAACGCTTCATGGTGATCTGATCCTTTGTGAATTCATCTGATGAATAGTCTGTGGGGCCCGTACTGGGCTTGCATGCCTGAGTGCGCGATCATGTGAGCAGCACACGAAGATGGCAGGTGCCGGTGTTTTACGTCCGGCTGATACAGAGTTGGATCAGAGAAGGAGCAGGGATCGATAGGGGTCGTAGACGGATCAGCGGCGGACCGCGCAGGAGTACTGACCCGGGAACGAACCGGCCGGAACGTACCAGGAACGCCAGCACGGCGACGACGATGACCGCGAGGAGACACATTCCGAGGACCGCACCGTCATTGCCGCAGGACCCAGCGCATCCTTGAACCAGTTCCCCGGCACTCCCCTCAGAGGAGGCGGCGGGGGCATCGTTTGCCTGGACGTGGTGCGAACCGTTGGTGGACGTGGCAGATTCGGTGTGCGACGTCATGGAATTGGTTGAGAGCACTGCGCCGTGGGCTAAGGCACCCTGCGCTGAAACACCGTGCGTTGACGGGCCGTGACCGCCCATCCATACGTGCATCGCGAGGATGCCGATAATTACGGCGGTAAACCACAGAAAGGTGAGGGCTGATCGCGACAGATCCAGCACTGCCTTTCGCCTGATCGTGCCTGCCACTGCCCTTACCCTTTCCTGTCCGTCGGCTGTCTCCAGTCTAGTGAATTCATGGCTTCGTCCTCCAATCCGGAGGAACGCGCCCGGAGTCATCCCACCCCGCTACACAGTGGTGAAGCGTTCGGGGCTGAGATCGATCCTGCGCAGTAGCTGAGCGTTCAACGCGACCACAATGGTCGAGACACTCATCAGTACCGCACCAGCCGCGGGCGAGAGGACAAAACCGGCGAACGCCAGCACGCCGGCGGCCAAAGGCACAGCGATCAGGTTGTATCCAGTGGCCCACACCAGGTTTTGAATCATCTTCCGGTAGCTGGCCCGGGACAAGTCGATCATCGCCAAAACTGATCGTGGATCATTGCCCGCCAGCACCACCCCAGCGGATTCCATTGCGACGTCGGTACCGGCACCAATAGCGATTCCCACCTCGGCTCGGGCCAGCGCGGGGGCGTCGTTCACGCCGTCGCCAACCATCGCCACTTTCAGGCCACGGGACTGCAGATCGGCGACCTTGGAGTCCTTATCCTGGGGCAACACGTCAGCGAAGACTTCATCGATACCGAGTTCAGCTCCGACCGCCTCCGCCACCTGGCGTGCGTCCCCGGTAATCATGGCGACCTTGACACCCCGGGCCTGGAGCGCTTTCACCGCCGCCCGCGATTCATCCCTCACCCGGTCTTCAAGTCGCACTGCACCAATGACGACGCCGTCGCGGACCACATGCAGCACGGAGGCGCCCCGTCCGACCCAGTCCTGGACGGTAGCGATCAGGTCCGAAGGTGTCTCCAGTAGAAGTTCCTTGAGCATATTCGGGCCACCCACGGTGATCTCGGACCCGCTGACCGCCGCCCGGACACCACGCCCCGTCATCGACGAAAAGCTGCTGCCGCGGTAACCGAACGCCTTCGCCGCTGACATGTCCATAGCCGCCTTGACGATGGCCCGTGCCACCGGATGTTCGCTGTCGGACTCGGCCGCCGCGGCCAGCGCCAACATTTCCGCATCGCTCATTGCTCCGGAGGTGACGGTGGCGGTGACTGCGTGCCGACCTTCGGTGAGGGTCCCTGTTTTGTCGAACAGGACGACGTCGACAGTGCGCATGCGCTCCAACGCCATCCTGTTCTTGATCAACACACCGGACTTCGCCGCACGTTCCGTCGAAATGGCGATCACGAGCGGGATGGCCAGCCCGAGGGCGTGCGGGCAGGCAATGACCAGGACCGTCACGGTCCGGATGACCGCGTCATCGGGGCTGCCCAGCAGGATCCACGCGATGAAAGTAAGAATGCCGGCGACCAGCGCAAAGTAGAACAACAGCGCAGCGGCCCTGTCAGCGAGGGCCTGAGCCTTCGACGACGAGGCCTGCGCCTCAGCGACCAGGCGCTGAATCCCGGCCAGAGTGGTATCGGACCCGACCGCGGTTACCCTCACCCGCACCGCGTTATCGGTTGCCACAGTTCCCGCGACCACCACATCACCGACCGTGCGTTGGACGGTGCGGGATTCGCCAGTGATCATCGCCTCATCGAACTCGGCCGCCCCGTCAACAATCTGCCCATCCGCGGGCACCCGAGCGCCCGACCTGACCAGGACGACGTCGCCGATGGTCAGCGAACTCACCGGGACGGTTTCGATTCCCGCGTCCGTGACTTTATCTGCCTCATCGGGCAGGAGCGCGGCCAAGGCATCCAATGCACCTGCAGCGGATCCGAGGGCGCGCATTTCCATCCAGTGTCCCAGGAGCATGATGACCACCAGGAGGGCCAGTTCCCACCAGAAGTCCAGGTTGAAATCCCCTATCCCGAGGGTGGTCACCCAGGATGCGATAAACGCGACGCTGATGGCCATAGCAATCAGCAACATCATCCCGGGCTGCCGCGTTTTCAGTTCAGCCACCGCACCTTTGAGGAACGGGGCACCGCCGTAGAGGAAAATAAAGGTGCCCAGGACTGGTGGGATCCACATCGCACCCGGGAAATCCGGTGGCGTGTAGCCGACGATCATGGCGAACATATGACTGAAGAGGACCACCGGCACGGCCAGGATCAGGCTCAACCAGAACTTGTTCTTGAACATTGCGGTGGAGTGCCCCGCATGTTCTCCGTGGGAATGCACCTCATGGTCCGCATCGACCGGCCGGGACGCTACCTGCCCGGCAGCGGCAAAAGTGGAATCGGAAGATGTGCCGCACATTTTGGTCTCCAAAATACGAGAAATGGCCATTCGGGAATCAGTGGGCGCAGCCACCGGGGTCGCCGCCGGCTGCAGCCGTTCAAGGGGACCTTCAAGGAGTAAGCGGCCGTTTGGTGGGCTCGGACTTCCCGATTCGGTAACCTCAAGATATACCCCCTAGGGGTATGTGTCAATACTAATCTATGGCACCAGCTCATCCGGTGTCAGCGGCCTTATGCATAAGTGCTTACGTGTGTACGTATGCTATACATGGAGCTGATGAGGTTCGAAGGAAGGTTCACGATGCTTGAGGTACTTCGGGTCACTGCATACCGGAAGTTGTTCACGGCCCAGGTTGTTGCCTTGCTGGGGACCGGGCTTCTGACGGTGGCGTTGGGGCTACTAGCCTTCGATTTGGCTGGAGGGAAGGCTGGCGCAGTTCTCGGCACTGCCCTCACGATCAAGATGCTGGCGTATGTGTTTGTCGCCCCCGTGATGGCTGCCTTAGTGGAGCGGTTGCCGCGCAAAACGGTGTTGGTTGGGGCGGATCTGGTCCGCGCCGGCATTGCGTTGAGCCTTCCCTTCGTTGATCAGATCTGGCAGATTTACCTGCTGGTGTTCGTCCTACAGTCAGCGTCAGCTACCTTCACGCCGGCGTTCCAGGCGCTGATCCCGGTTGTCCTGTCACGGGAGAAGGACTACACCCGGGCGCTATCGCTGTCCCGTCTGGCCTACGATCTGGAATCGCTGTTGAGCCCGGTGGTCGCTGCAGCACTCCTGACGTTGGTGTCCTATCACGACCTCTTCGTCGGCACGATGGCAGGGTTCCTGGTCTCTGCCCTCATGGTCATCACCACTAGCCTGCCGCGGATCCCCAACGTCGTACGGTCTGGGTCGCTCCTTCATCGGACTACCCTCGGAACACGAATTTTCCTGCGTCAGCCCTCGCTCCGTGGTCTGATGGCCCTGAACCTCGTCGTAGCCTGCGGAACAGCACTGGTCCTGGTCAACACCGTGATTTTCGCGCTGGATGTGTTCGAGGGATCCACTACTGATCTGGCACTCGCCCTGGCTTGTTACGGTGCAGGGTCAATGGTGATCGCCCTCGCCGCGCCAAAGCTGCTGGACCGGGTTTCGGATCGTTCCCTGATGATCCTCGGCGGAATCATCGTGCCGTTGGGAATCATGGCGGCAGCAGTGATTGCCTGGACCGGACAGTCTTGGCCGTTGCTCCTCCTCATCTGGGCGATATTGGGTGCAGGCACGTCGATGATCAACACCCCCTCTGCTCGGCTTCTGCGCCGGGCGGCCACCGATAACACCCGTTCTTCCCTGTTCACCGCCCAGTTCTCCCTTTCCCACGCCTGCTTCATCCTCACCTACCCGATCGCTGGCTGGATAGGCGCTACTGCGGGGCAGACCGCTGCCGCGGCGGTCCTGGCGATACTGTCTACAGTGGGCGCACTGGCTGCCTGGCGATTTTGGCCCCGAGGCCAGGAATCGCTCCACGAAGTCCCCTCAACACAGAAGGCTCACTGAAGTGAATGATCCCCAGATCCACCCAGCGCCGAGCCTGCATCACCCTGCCCGTCCTGATCCTGAGCGGTTGGAAACCGGGGCCGCAACCTTTCGGATGCTCGCCGATCCCACCCGACTTCATATCCTCTGGATCCTCACCCTGGGCCCGACGGATGTCACCTCCTTGGTGGAACAGACCGGCGCAGCCCGCACATCCGTCAGCCAGCACCTGGCGAAGTTACGATTTTCCGGGATGGTCAGCACCCAACGGGAGGGCCGGAACATTATCTACAGCATCCCCGACGGTCACCTGGTGCGACTCGTGCTAGAAGGGCTCAACCATGCTGACCACCGCATCACTGGGGAACCCGCGCACGAGTAACACCCCTCAGCCACCGCGAACCGGCGCCCTCGGTGGCGGCTTCGTCCCCCGGATTGAGCATCCCGCAGGTGCGCATCGAGAGACAGCCACATCCGATGCAGCCATCCAATGACGTTCTCAGTGACTCAAGACCTGCGATCGCCAGGTCAATCCGCGCCTTCCACGGTTCGCTGAGGCTGTCCCACTCAGCCGGCGACGGCGCCCGATCAACAGGAATGCCGGTCATTGCTGCCCTGATCTCAGCGATGGACAGCCCCACCCGCTGGGCAGCTGCGATGAATGCCAACCGGCGCAAGACGTGCCGGCCAAACACCCGCCGCGATCCCACCCGACCGGATGGCTGAATCAAACCGGCCTCCTCGTAGAACCTCAGAGTGGCGACTGAGACCCCGGATCTTTCAGCGATGTAGCCGATGGGCAAGCTGTCCTTGGCTAATGTCATTCCCTGAACCTACGTGGACCTCACGCTTGTGCTCAAGTGCACTTGAGCACATAGATTTCGACTATGACCCGCGCCCCGGAACTTCCTGACCCAGATTCCGGGCCGAATGCGACTCTTTGACCGTAAATTCCTCACCCTCCTCAGTGCCTACACCTCATCGAACCTGGCGGACGGCATCATCCTTCTGGCTTTCCCGCTCACCGCCGTGGCTTTCGGGGCTGAAGCGTGGCAGACCGCCGTCGTCGCAGCCTGCACCAAGGTTCCCTGGCTGATCCTCGGCTTGGGGGCGGGAGTGCTCGGGGATAGCGTTGACCGCCTCCGCATGGCCCAGGCCGCCGCGGCCGCCCGGGTGCTGGTGCTTGCCGGGCTGACCTGGCTGCTGCTCTCCGGGTCCACCAGCCTCATCCTGCTGGCCGCAGCGGCGCTGACAGCGGGCGCGTGCGAGGTGGTATTCGACGTCGCTGGCCAGACTCTGACGCCCGCTATCGTGCAGCGAGCGAACCTGGTGCGAGCCAATGGCTATGTGTCCGCTGCGCAGAACACGTCCAACGAATTCGTTGGCCCACCGCTGGGTGGCCTCCTCATCGGGCTGGCCGTCTGGCTTCCCTATGCGTTCTCCGCCGCAGCCTATGCGCTGGTTGCGGTTTGGATGACCTCACTGCACCACACGACCCGGACCGTGCTGAGCTCGATCCCGGAGAAGCCCTCCACTGCAGCGAATCTTGGCGAAGGCCTTCAATTTGTCTACCGGGCTGTCTTTCTACGCCGACTGGGAGCGTATCTCTTCGGCGTCTACCTGGTGTTCGGGGTATGGATTGGACTCTTTGTCTTCTACATCTCCACGATCAGCGCGCTTCACCTTAATCCACCGGAGCTAGGGGCACTCATGGCCGTGTCGGCGATGGGCGGGGTCGCCGGCGGCCTGACCGCCAACCTGCTGATCAACCGGCTGGGTGAATACGCGGTGCTGGCCCTGGGCGCATCGGGGTGGTCCTTGTACATGCTGGGACCGCTGATTTCCGACTCTTTCTGGGTCGTGGCCGTTCTAATGGTGGCGGGCTCAGCACTTGGCACCGCGATGGGTGTGGCGAGCTTTGCGCTGCGGCTCCTCAGCACCCCAGACCAGCTGCTGGGCCGGGTGAGTTCGGTGTTCCGTCTTCTCACCTGGGGCTCCCTGCCGCTCGGTAGTCTGGTGGGCGCTGCACTGTCCGTCGCCGCCAGCACGTCCGAAACGATGTGGATGGCGACGGGCGCCATGGTGATGCTCTCCGCCGTCGCGCTGGTGGCCTTCCGCGGGAAAGGACGACCGGCACAGGATCCCGGGGCGGCCTGATCAGATCAGCGCCTGACCTCGGTTTTGCCCACCCTACGCCCGGATTCGGTGGAGAGTTCCGGACATGCCCACCGAGTCCGGTCATACACTGAGCAACCAGGTCAGGGGTGAACAGGACGGGCGGCATTCCGTTCCAGCTCGACCACGTCCCTGCCGAACGACAGACACAGCAACGCGAGCGCGGCAGCAGCCACCGGTGTGGCAACGGCCAACGGCACCACCGGGATCAACACCACCACCATCACTACCGACTGGGTAGCGGCGACGACACGGCGGAACTGGCTGAACTCCAGGTCCCGCTGCAGGGCGGGGCGTACCCACGAGGCAGCCACATATAGATACCGCATCAGCCCGATCAGCAACGCCCACCACCCGACGGTCAGCGCGACAGGGATGGACAGCACCAGCAGCAGGATGGCGTCGGTTTCCATATCAAGGCGAGCGCCCGCTTTGGACGCCGTGCCCGTCCGCCGGGCCACCGCACCATCCACCGCGTCCAGGAGTACTGCCGGCGCCGCCAACAGCACGAGCCACCAGGACCGCGTAGGCACAGTGCCCCACAGCGACAACACCACGATCGTGGCGCATCCGCCGGCAAGCACTGCTCGGAACAGCGTCACGCGGTCGGCGGGACCGGAATAGGACGGCCGACGTCGCAGCACGCTGAGCGCAGCAACGGACACCAGCGTCAGACCGGCCACCACCGCGGCCAGGTTGGTCACGTTGTGTGAATCGTTCGATGCCAGCAACATGATGCCGACGCCGATCGAGCCCAGGATGGCACTCGACGCATCAAACAGGGCCCGCCTGCTGACCTGACGCATGGGATAAGCCTGTCGAACTAGACGAGCGAGTTCAATTTGTCCCGCAGACCGTTCAGTGCGGGATCACGCAGACCGTTCAGCGCTGGCTTCACGAAGGGCTCAGCGATCTTGCGGAACCCCTTGAGCTCGAACTCTGCGGTGTAGGTGACATCACTCCCTGACCCGGAAGGGGCTACATCGATGGAATCGTACGAAACCAGCGTCTTGTTTTCGCCGCGCAGCTTGATGTGGCCTTCACGCAGTTCGGTGACCTCATACTCGATCGGCTGACGCTTCCCTCGGAACTCCGCCTCAGCATGGTAGCGGTGACCGACAGCCACGGGCCCGATGGACCGCTTCTCTACGACGGGCGTGCCTGGATCCCATTCGCTGGTGTGCTCGAACTCAGAAAGGAAGGCGAAAGCCTTCGACGGCGAGAGGGGTGTACTGATGGTTCCCTTAACAGTGATCATCTGCCCAGCTTACTGACGAAGTATGGCAAAAGGTTGGGAACCCCCGTCAGTGCCGCAGGGCATAATCAAATCATGGACAGCACTTCTTCGGAGCAAAGCCAGTCGTACTGGACCACCAAGCCCGGCCACGGCGAACTGCGCACCGCCCCCCTGCCCGCCCTGGAACCCGACCACGCGCTGGTTCGCACCCTGTACTCAGGGATCAGCAGGGGCACCGAAACACTGGTCCACGACGGACGCATCCCACCCGAGGTGGCCGCCCTGATGGAGGCACCTTTCCAGGAGGGCACCTTCCCCGGCCCCGTAAAGTACGGCTATCTCTCGGTCGGCGTCGTCGAGGACGGACCCGCCGCCCTGGTAGGTCAGCGGGTCTTCTGCCTCTACCCCCACCAGGACCTGTACGTGGTTCCGGTGTCCGCGCTCACGGTGATTCCCGACGACGTCCCCAGCGAGCGCGCCGTGCTGGCCGGCGCCGTGGAGACGGCGGTCAATGCCCTCTGGGATGCCCGGCCCTGCATCGGCGACCGGATCGCCGTCGTCGGCGGCGGGATGATCGGCGCGGCCGTGGCAACACTGCTCCGCCGGTTCCCGCTGGACCGCCTCCAGCTGGTGGACCCGGATCCCACCCGCGCCGACCTCGCCCGGCAACTGGGCGTCGACTGGGTGCACCCGGACGATGCCCAGGACAACTGCGACATCGTGTTCCACTGCTCCTCCACAGCTGCCGGCCTGGCTCTGGGACTCGGGCTGCTCGGCGATGAAGGCGAAGTGATCGAGCTGTCCTGGTACGGCACCCACGAACCCGAGGTGCCGCTGGGCGCAGACTTCCACGCCCGACGCCTCAGCATCAGGGCAAGCCAGGTGGGAACCATCGCCGCCCCGCGCCGCGCCCGCCGGACCCACCAGGACCGACTTGCCACCGCCCTGGACGCCCTGAAGGACCCGGCGTTCGATGCCCTGCTCAGCGGAACCTCACAGTTCGAGGACCTCCCCAACGTGATGCGCAATCTCTCCAGTGGCACCCTGTCCGCGCTCTGCCATGTGATCGCCTACCCGGGCGCCCCCAACCCCGCCACCTGAATACCTCCAGCGCCGCTACCATCCCCCGACCCCAGGAGACCCATGTACCGTCTGACCGTCCGCGACCACGTGATGATCGCCCACAGCCTGCCCGACCCCTTCTTCGGCCCCGCCCAGGGGCTGCATGGCGCCACGCTCGTGGTGGAGGTGACGTGGCGGCGTCGTGAACTGACGGAGCATGCGGTGGTGATCGATATCGGCGAAGCGACCGCCACGCTGGGCGAGGTGCTGGACGGCCTGCGGTACAAGAACCTCGATGAGCATGCCGACTTCGACGGTGTCCTCTCCACGACCGAAGCTGTTGCCCGGTACATCTCGGACCAGCTGGGCAAGCGCTTCGACACGGCGCTGTTTGCCGGGCTGGACGTGGTGCTCCGCGAACACCCCGACGCGTGGGCCGGCTATTCGGTGGACTTCACCCCGGCAGACGCCCCGGGCTAGCCGCAGCATGGAGTTGGGGCTGATAGTCCCCCGCGGCCTGGGTGGACCGAGCGGCGGCAGCATCTATAACCACTACTTGGCCGCCGCCCTCGGCGAGGCAGGACATCTCGTGGCAATCTCCCCGGTCAGCGGCAACTGGCCGAATGCCACTCCCGATGACCATCGGGCGCTGACCCGGGCGCTCCGCCATGAGCCAGTGATAGTGGTCGACGGGATTATCGCGTCCGCAGCACCCGACGCTATCCGCACAGCCGTCAATGCCGGGACCACCGTCTGGGTGCTGCTGCATCTGCCGCTCCCCGCGGAGACCGGCCTCTCCGACCGGCAGATGACCGCTTTTGCTGCCTCAGAGGAGGCTGCACTCCAGGCTGCCAGCGGGGTGATCTGCACCAGCACGTGGGCCAGGGATGATCTGCTCCGCCGCTACCGGCTGGATCTGGTCCATGTGGCGCTTCCCGGCACCGAACCGGCAGCAGTGTCTCCGGGCAGCACTCCCCCGCACCTGCTGATGCTAGGGTCCCTGACGCCACGGAAGAACCACTCGATGGTGCTGGCTGCGCTCGCCGACGTGACCGACCTGCCGTGGACCGCTGCCGTCGTCGGCGGCGGAGGGCAGAGCGGCTCCCACGAGGCGACGCTGACGTCCCTCGCAGGCCGCTTCGCCCCAGGCCGGATTGCCTTTCCCGGGGTGCTGCGAGGGGCAGCGCTCGACGCCGAATGGGACCGGACCAATCTGCTGCTCCTACCGTCGGTCGCTGAGACCTTCGGGATGGTGGTCACCGAGGGGCTGGCGCGCGGGATCCCCGGTGTGGTCGGCGCGGGCACCGGCGCCGTCGAAGCCCTCACCGGACATACCGCTGGGCGCACCGCCGGTCCGGGCCAGGTTCCAACCTCCGGCACACTGCCGGGCGGCGTCGTCGACCCCCAGAATCCACACCACCTGGCCGGGCTGCTGCGGGACTGGCTCACCGACCCTGCCCTGCGCCGATCCTGGCGGGACGCCGCCCTGCGCCGTCGCGATACACTGCCGACATGGGCCAACACCGCGACAGCACTCCTGGACATCATTCATCAGTGACCGACGCCGATCCCGACGCGCCTCGTCCGATCAGCAGCGACTGGCTCACGCTCCGTCGCCCCGCTGACGAAGCCGCCCGGCGCGCCAGTCTTCCGCTCATCGCCAAACTGCAGGCCTTCCTCGCCGGGGATTCAGTGCCCGACGGCGACTTGGCATCCGATCGCGGACCTGCCCGGACGATCCGGATCTTCGACCTCGGAGCCGGTACCGGAGCCAACCAGGCCTGGCTCGCCCCGCAGCTGGCTCTGCCCCAATCCCCCCTCCCGCTGGTCTCCCAGCACTGGACTCTGATTGACCACGATCCTGACCTCCTGGAGCACACGGCGAGCGCTCCGGCGATCGACAGCGTCACCGGAACCGAGGCAGTAGTGGCCGGGATCGAGGACCTCGGGCGGATCCTCGGCGCCGACACCCTGGCGGACGGACTCCGGTTTGTCACCTGCTCCGCCCTCCTGGATCTGCTCACCCCGGCACAGCTCGACACCCTGTGCGCAGCGCTCGCCGAGACGAAGACTGCCGCCCTCTTCAGCCTCAGCGTCACCGGGATCATGGACATCCACCCAGCGGATCCCCTTGATGACTCGCTCAATGACACCTTCAATACCCACCAGAACCGAGGGGGCCGCGCCGGCCCACGGGGCGTTGACCTCACGGCCGGCATTCTCGCCGACGCCGGGTTCACCGTCACCACGGTAGAGACGCCGTGGGCGCTCACGGCCGATCATGCCCAGTTGATTGAGCGGTTCCTCACCGACCGCGCCGAGGCGATTCTCGAGGAGAATCCGGCGCTCGCCGACGACATCGGGCAGTGGCTGGCCCGCCGGAGCTCCCAGGCCGGCGACGGCTCGCTTCGCGTGACAATCGGCCACCAGGACCTGCTGGCTCTGCCGCCCCGGCAGTGAACCCGCGACAGTGACCCCGGACCCATGACTCCACGCCCATGACCCGCCGGATCTGGCTGGCGATCCTTCAGGCGGCCTGTGCCGCTGCACTGATCTACTATCTGGTGCTCACTTTCGGGACCGCGCCGTTCGCGGCCGGGGCAGAAGCTCTCACGGTCCCCTCGATCTCCGCGGCACTGGTGCTCGGCCTGATCGGGACTGCCGCCCAGGCACAACGCTGGCGGCTGGTCTCCAGCGGATTCGGGATGCAGCTCCCGCGGGGAGGCGCACTTGCCCAGTGCTACGAGGCGTCATTTTTGAACTCGGTACTGCCGGGCGGTCTCGCCGGCGACGCTATCCGCACCGCACGCCAACGGTCGGCTCACCGATCCACCTGGTTGAACAGCATCGGCTCGGTGCTTGGTGAGCGTCTGGCCGGCACCGTGGTGGTGCTCCTCGCCGCGGCGGCAGCGCTCCTCACCGCCGATTGGCGGCTCGCTGCTGCGGTTACCGCGGGTGCTGTGCTGGTGATCGCCGCGGCCTGGCCGTCCTTGCGGCGGCTTCCCGGCCGGACCGTCGTCGCCGTCTGGGCGTTGTCGGTGCTCGGGTGGGCGTCCTACGCGTCGCTGTTTGCCGTGTCAGCGGCGCTGACGGCACCCCGGGTGGGGGTGGCTGACGTCGTCGTCCTCGCAGCGATCTGCCTGGCTGGCATGTCCATCCCGCTGAGTCTGGGCGGGTGGGGACCGCGCGAGGGAGTGGCGGCGCTGGCATTCATGATGATTGGCTACCCGGGTGCCCTGGGACTCGAGGTGTCGGTGGGTTACGGACTGCTGGCGCTGGTGTCGGTGCTTCCCGGCGCCGCGCTGCTGCTGGTGCTGGCGGTTCGCGGGCTCCTACGCCACGGGGGCGGGCACGGCGGCAGAAAAGTCGAACTCGGTGCAGATGTCCCGCCCAAATTCGAAACGCCGTACGGGAGCGGAGAGAGCGCCTGAGAGCGAATCGCTGCCCGTAAACCGGATGCCCGGCACACCGTCGCCGACCAGAATGGGTGCGCACGTGAGGTAGAGCCGGTCGAGCTCGCCCGCTTCGAGGAAGCGTGACACCGTGTGCCCGCCACCTTCGACCAGGACGCGCGGGTGGCCGAGGTCGGACAGCAGATCGAGGATGCGGTGTGGCTCGAAGTCGCCGTCCGGCAAGCGCCTCACGCTCACGTGCGCGGCGAGGGCGGTCGGGACAACAGCATCGCTGCCGACCAACCACAGGGTGGGAGCGGCGCCGTCGGTCAGCACCGCGGATCCGCGAGGAATGCGTGCCTGCGGATCCAGCACCGCCCTGACGGGGTTGGGGCCGTCAACGGCGCGGACCGTGAGCAGGCAGTCGTCAGAGGTGACAGTTGACGCGCCGATAACCACTGCGTCCACGAGGGCCCGGAGCCGGTGCAGGTGTTCGCGGTCCTCGCTCCCGGTGACGAACTGCGCGTCTCCGGTGCGCGAAGCGATAAACCCGTCGAGGCTCTGCCCTAACTGCCCGATCACCAGCCGGCCGTCCGGGCGGACCGCCTCAACCAGGGGGCCGTACCGGGTGAGCAGCTCGGCGGCGAGGCCGTGAACCGATCCCCGCGGAACAACTCCCTCGGTGAGCTGGCGCCACACATCCTGGGCGGGTTCGCCGTCGTGCCTCATCCGGGCACGTTTAGTGGCAATGTAGCTGGCGTTCTCGGGGCGCTGCGCAATGTTCAGCCCGCTGCGCGCGGCGACGGTGATCCCACCGCTTTCCAGTGCCTCCTGCTTGGCCGGATTGGAGGAGAGCAGACGGATCCGGGTAATGCCGAGGCCAAGGAGGATCTCGATACTCTGCTGGTAATCCCGGGCGTCGACCGGAAGACCGAGCGAGGTGTTGGCGTCCACCGTGTCCACACCCTGATCCTGGAGCGCGTAGGCGCGGAGCTTTTCGAGGAGGCCGATGCCCCTACCCTCATGGCCCCGGACATAAATGACGACGCCGGTGCCCTCTTCACTGATCCGCTGCAGCGACGCGTCCAATTGTTCGCCGCAATCGCAGCGGTAGGAGCCGAGCGCGTCTCCCGTCAAGCATTCGGAGTGGACCCGCACCAGCGGCACGGTGCTCTCGATATCGCCGCAGACCAGCGCAACGTGCTCGTTGTCCTGGGCATCGCGGTAGCCCACCATCCGGAACACGCCGTAGCGCGTGGGTAACACCGTTTCAACGACACGTTCTACCCGTGAGGCACCCCAGCCGGAAGCCGAACTGATCGACATAGACCTAACCATAGGCGACTGGCGTGCGATAAGATCCCCCACTTCGCTGCCGGCGATATTGTCGCGAAGACATCTCGGCCCGGCGAGATCTATTACAGTCAGATAAAGAAAGCATGCTGAGTGTTGTTTGGTTGCCCGGGGCTAACTATCGTCGAAATCAGGAACCGGCTGTGCGCTCGGGGCGTTAACCCCATAGCTAAGCCATCCGGCGAGGACACGACGTGCCGGTGATGCAGTACGGGCAGCCCGCTGGGGTGCTGCCTCCATTCGAGCGTAAGGCAGCATGGAACCGCAACGGCCATCACCGGACACTGGACGCCGCCTGGCACGGTCATACGCCGCGCAGGCTGGCAATCTCGCCGTCATGGTGGACTCCCCCCACTCCCGTGACGCTTCGCGGATCCCCCGTCGCCGTATTGAAAGCTCCCAGCAGCGGCTCTCCGGTCTGGAAGCCTTGCGGCACCCCCTGGTGCGTGCGGTTATGGATGCCCGCGAGTTGTGCGAGCGCACCGCTGCTACGCACCCCCTCGCCGCCCAGCCTGACGGGGTGGCCATTGCCATCGGCTCGGCACCGGTTCTCGCCTCCCCCACCTTCGGACAGCTGCTGCTGTGCGCGGCGGTCAGGGATCTCGAAGAGCTCGACGACCGACTGCATCAGGCACGGCTCGAAGCCTCAACCCACCGGGAGCATGCTCCGCGTTGAGGGCAACGGGAGCGACGTGCCGCCCAGAACTTCACCCGCCAGCATCGGGATTGCCGAGTGGACTCATTCCGGTCCCGGCTGGCACCGGCTTTTCCTGGCGCCGATAAACCTCTCGTAGGAGCGTCCCGCCTCGAGGAACGCTCGCTCGTCCCGCGCGGTCATCGACTCGAACGGGTTAGCTACTGGGCCACCGGACCGGTCCGCAGATCTGTGCCAGGTCCCGGCGACGCGGCCGTTCGTTACCACGGTAGGCCTAAAAACCCCGTTGCCTCCTGGAACGATGAGCTGCGCGTCCTTGGGCGCCAGCACCGGTGAACGGTCCTGATAGCCGATGACGTACTCGTCGAACGCGGGCAGGAGAACCATCCCTGACGTGCGCGGTAGGTCCTCGAATCGCGCCGTGGCCACCCAATAGGTGATGTCGTTACAAATCAGTTCTGTAAGGTGGCTGCGGGCCAGAGCCAAACCGGCCTTCGCGTCGGCAACGGTCAGCTTGGACCACCAGACAAAGTCCCGGAGCGTAGCCGGGCCGTGGCCAGTGAAGTAGCCCAGGACAAACCTGCCCAGCGCTTCCTCACGGTCCGGTTGCGTGCCGGATGGCACCCACTCATCGAGTAACACCAGTGCCTGTTGGGAGCCGGCGGGTGGACCCCAGCAGAGTGTGCCGGTCTGCGCGAGATACCAGATCAGGTGATAGCCGCGTTGACTGGTTGTGTCGATGCCCGCCGCATTGAGCGCAGAAAGGAACTCGTTGCGGCCCAACTGGCCGCCGCCGGCCAGCACCGTGAGGGCGACACCACGTGCGCGCTCCAGTGTCGCCCGATCGAGCCCCAACTCCCGATGGCGGGCGGCCGCGCCAGCGACCAGGCGGTCGGTGGTGAGACGGAGAAGCCAGCGCAGATCAGCCGGGAGCACGAAGTGCAACGTGCCGCGCATGGGCCACGACCGCACGATGTCACCACGTTGAAGAGCAGCAAGGACCTCGTCCCGGGTTGAGCCCGGCGACCGCAGACCGACAGCCCACAGTGCCTGATTGAAATCCTGGGCCTGCATCGCCAGTAGACGCTCGACGACGTCGCGCACCGATGGCCGGGCGCCGCCGTCGTTCCGGATCAGCTGGGCGCCAAGCCGTAACTGAAGCAGCCGATTCCGGCCCACAGTGCCGCTCATTGCACCAGCCTTCCTTTTTGCTACTGGGACCGCGGATCAGTGTCGGATGGAGCTCCTCTTCCATGGTGACCCGCGGTCGCGAGCAGCCAAGACCACGGACGAGGATGTTCGCGAGGATCGACGACCGACCACGTCAGGCCTCGTGCGCGGAATAACCTTCCGGGTAAATGCTGCGTGTCTCCGATCGGCGGTTGCGCCCACGCACCCAATCCGAGGGGTAGACCTTGGGCAATATCTTTGAGGCAGCCAGCGCCGCGTACATCACCGTGTTGATGGCAACGAAGGCGGCCAGGACTGCGAATAGCTCCGTGTGCACAATCGATTCGGGCAACAGGATCCCGGTGGGCATCCCGACGACAACCATCCTCATCATCGAATGGCCTCCTGTGACAGGGTGTGGGTTTCGTGGGTGACATGCTTCCAGGCCGCCTGCCTGCCGACGGCGATATCCAGAATCCCCTTCACGTAAATGAGATTAAGGACCATGTCGAACAGCAATTCGGGAAACAGGGTGGCCGCAAGGATCCGCGCCCGCCACCCGCCCTTCCATACCGTGGCAACCCGTTCGACGATGAAGAGCGCCCCGAGTCCCAGCCAGAAGGGGAACCAGATCCAGTTCTCCAGTGACAACAACGCCAGCAGGATCAACAGCAGATACGAACCGAGGGCGATCACCCCGTAACCGATACCGAGTTGCTGCGCCCAGTACCGCATGGTCTGGGCCCTGACGCCATAGGCGCCAAGGTTCTCCAGGGCGCCACGCTGCCACCGTAAC
Source organism: Arthrobacter sp. CAN_A1 (assembly GCF_015751665.1). Taxonomy (NCBI): domain Bacteria; kingdom Bacillati; phylum Actinomycetota; class Actinomycetes; order Micrococcales; family Micrococcaceae; genus Arthrobacter; species Arthrobacter sp. CAN_A1. Next base: position 45,830 of record NZ_JADOUR010000012.1, read on the forward strand.
CGCTGCGCCCACAGGGTCCGCCAGGTGGGCATCAATTCGGTGACCACAGTGCATTGCGCAGGCGACACCATCTGGGCGCCGAGGGACTTAAGCGCGATCGTCAACTCGTTGTCCTCGGTCAACGCGGCCGTGTCGTAGACCATGCCCGGCCGGCCCGGGATCGATTGCCCCCGGCTCCCCGCCACGGTTCGAAGGGAGATTGGACGAAACATCGAGGCCGTGCCGGTCAGGACGAACACTCGGCCCCGTCGTCGTCGGATTTCACGCCCGTACCGGATGTACTCGTTGCGCTGGAACTGACCCAGCAGACCGTGGCCAGCTTCGCCGTAGAAGAGGCCTCCGATAGCCATCAGTGCCCGGTCATCGGTAAACCGCGCGATGGCTGCCTCAATGAAGCCGTCGTCGAGCCTGGTGTCAGCATCCATCACCATGACGACGTCGTTGTGCTTCTGATCCGGCAGGAGCTGTGCCAGCGCCTGATTGAGGGCGCCAGCCTTCTTATGGTCGTTATCGACGGACATGAATACCTCGACTCCTGCTTTGCGGGCGACGTCGGGCGTCGAGTCTGTGCAGTTGTCGGCCACGACGATGACACGGTCGGGCGGGCGGGACTGGGCGAGGAGCGACTCAATAGTGGCCGGCAGCGACACTTCCTCGTTATGGGAGGGAATCAGGACTGTCACCGTCACTGGACCCGCATACACTCCACGGGTGGCCGCCATCACGATCTTGGGCGCGAGCGGGGCGGCTGAGGAATCATTTGAACGTCGCGACCTGGAAGCAATGCGCCGTTCAAGCACTGCAACGCCAATGGCAAGCAACAGGGCCATGGCCACTGCGGTCAGGATCACGCGCAGCGCCGGAGCCTCAGAATCATAGAGGACTCGCCAGAATCCAAGGAGGAGACCTTCCGTGGGCTCCTCACGGACTTCCGGATCGCCACTGGCAACGGCAAACCACAGCAGCGCCGCAGCACCTCCTGCCAAGACCGCGATAACAATGCCAACCCAACGCTGAAACCGGTTGCTCCCCATGCGAAAACGGTAGCAGGCGCTTGGTCGGTAGCCCAGAGTATGTCGGCTTTCGACGAGCACGAAGGTGGGGTCCGTCGCGATGGCTGGCGGGGAACTCTCCTTTGCGAGTTCGCTCGACGCAGTGTGTACCGCGGGACGATTGTCGGCCGAGGCCCGCTCTGGCAGCGTCAATGACTTGACCTCAAGTGCACTTGAGCGTGTTAGGTAAAAAGCATGCGAATACTCTCGGTTGAGTTTGAAACAGAAGACCTCCCCCGCGCGGAAAGGTTCTATGGTTCCCTTTTCGGCCTTCCCACCAGGAGGGATGACCATGCCCTCACTATTAGGGTGGGCTCCTCAACGCTCACCCTCAAAGAGGGGCCTCGTGATCAGGGCAAGCAGCATCTTGCCTTCACCATCCCGCGGCTCATGTTTGACAGCGCCAAGGAGTGGACAGCCCAGCGTGTTCCGCTGCTTCTTGATGTCGACGGCCGAGACGAGTTCGAAACGTCGCCGCACTGGAACGCCCATTCCCTCTATTTCGCTGACCCAGACGGCAACATTCTTGAATTCATCATCCGCAGGGACATCCTCGATGACCAAGGTGGGCCGTTCCAACCCGAGCACGTCCGATGCATCAGCGAAGTGGGCATCGCCGTCGACGACGTTCCGGAGATCGCAGCATCTGCCAAACAGGTCCTCGGCCTGGATGCCTACGGCGGCGGGGCACCAACATTTCAACCTGTTGGAGATCCTCAAGGTCTACTCATACTGGTCAAGCGTGGCCGGTCCTGGTTCCCAACCGCCACGCCGAGCGGGCCCAGACACCTCGTGCTGCATATCGAGGGCGGATCGACCGGAACCCTGGAACCGGCACCCGGGACCATCATTCACTCCCACGAATTGTCTGCATCGTCGTCTGACAGGGGTCTGGCCACGGCATAAGCGGCGGGGCACTCGAACGTCATACAAGTGCCCGCCTGCTATGGATGACCACGGCGGGAGCATCGGCGCAAACCAGAGGTGATGCGCACTGCAAGGGGTTATCCCAGCGTTCCGCGCCGGACCTATCTGACGATCACCGGAGGACCCGCCGAGACGGAGACAAACGGCATGTTGAACGACAGGAACCGACTGAAGGCACCCACACCATTCCCCTCGGACCGGTCCTCTTCGAGGGAATTGTCGGCATTGGGTAGTCGCTCAACGCTCAGCCGTGGGTCGGCGCTAATCCGCCGTTCAATGGTAGGCCTGATCTCGTCGTACATGATCACCACCTTCTGTTGGACTCCCCTGTTGATGCGAGTCATCTTCCGCCGGGAGGAATTTCGTGTAAATCACCCACAGTGGGGGGTGCGCACGGGACATCTGCTGTCCGCGAAGAATCTCCCTCCAACGGCTATTCCAGTCCGGTGCAAAAAGTCTAAAATTGGACTGACTTCTATTTCGGCTTGGCTGCGCCCAGTGCCGGGGAATGGGCGGCCGTGAGGAACGGAGAGAAGGATGCTCAGCGATGCCTGACCTCACCGTATCTGGGCTCGAAAAGGTATGTTCCACCCTGTGCACGTCCTTCATCAACGCTCTCCCCATATCGGGAGCCGCCCTATCCGCGTTTGGCGGTTCCCTTCAGGAGACAACGTTGGGTGCAAGCGACGCACTCGCGGCGCGCCTGGTCGAATTGCAGTTCGACCTCGGTGAAGGTCCGCGGTGGGATGCTACCCGTTCCAGGGTTCCGGTGCTGATCCCCCGGGTACGTTCGGCAAACCATAGCAACTGGCCGGTGTTCGGCAACGCCCTCATGGATACGGAAGCCCAGGCTCTTTTTTGGATACGGAAGCCCAGGCTCTTTTTGTCTTCCCCTTGGTCATCGGCGCCATGGACATCGGAGTAGCCGAGCTCTATAGCTATACCCCAGGCCCGCTGAGCGGACCAAACCTTCTCAATGCACGATCCCTGGCAAACGACGCTGCCTGGACTCTTTTGCGCAGCATCCTGGCCTTGGACCCGGACACCGATCACCAGCCTGGGTCAATGTTGTCTCGACGGGAAATTCATCAGGCAACGGGGATGGTGCTTGCACAGACTGGAGGAAACGCCGCCGATGCGCTCCTGATACTCCGAGCCCACGCGTTCGCCAACGGCCTCACCCTGCGCCAAACCGCCGACGACGTGCTGGATAGGCGCCTGGATTTCACGCCTTCCCAGACCTGACCAAAAGCGCGCTGACTTGGTAAAATTCAGGTATGGAAATGGCTACCCGCTCTAGCCGGGTTAGCGCTGCCTTTGTCAAGATCGCTGACGCGCTCGTCGGGGACTATGACGTGCTCGACCTGCTGTACACCCTGGTTGAGCAGTCCGTCGAACTGCTCGACGCCGCGGCTGCCGGGTTGATGCTCGTCGGCGACGATGGGGCGCTTCAGGTGATGGCATCCACCAGTGAGGAAAGCCACTTAGTTGAAGTCCTGCAGCAACAATCCGGAGCGGGCCCCTGTGTCGATTGCTATCTCACCGGGACGCCGATCACCATCAGGGACATTGCAGGCACCAATGATCGCTGGCCAGAGTTCAGGGATGCCGCGACTTCTCAGGGATTTTTCTCTGTTTATGCCTTCCCGATGCGTTTGCACGGCAAGACCATCGGAGCAATGAATCTGTTTCGGACTGAGGTGGGCGAACTGACAGCCGAAGATGTGGCAATAGGTCAAGCGTTGGCGGACGTTTCGACTATCAGCATTTTGCAGCAGCGCACCATCCGCGAGTCCGCCGTCGTCAATGACCAACTGAAGAAGGCTTGGTGTCATAGCCTCGTAGCAACAACATAATCGAATGAGGGAGCTGCTGGTGGGCCGCAGGGTGTTGACGTTTTCTGATCGGGCGGACATCGCTGTAGGGATCCGGGCAGGACACACGGACCGTCAGATTGGGGTGGAGATAGGCCGTGACCATACGATCGTGTGGCGAGAACGGCACCGGAACTCCACGAAGACCCGCGGCTACAAACCCGTGGCCGCAGACTGCAAGGCTGAAGACCGCAGGAAGCGTCCGCAAGTCCGCAAGATCGACGCGGACCCGGTTCTGATGGTCCGGGTGAAAGCGGACCTGCTCAGGTCCAGGACACCGCGTCAGATCGCGGGCCGTTTGCACTTAGAGGCTCGGGACTCCACCGTGGAGACCATGATCAAATCCCCCGACGCGCAAGGCCGGACCGTGTCCCATGAAGCGATCTACCAGTGGATCTACGCGATGCCCAAGGGCGAGTTGGCTCGGGAGGCGATCCTGCTGCAGTCCAAGCGCACCGTCAGGAAGCGTCGTAAACCTGTGGGTGAGCGCACCGGCGGGCGGATCATCGGGATGGTCAGCATCGATGACCGCCCGGAGACTGCTGCGGACCGGCGGGTCCCGGGGTCGTGGGAAGGGGATCTGGTGATCGGTCGGGCGGGCAAGAGCGCGGTGGCTACCCTGGTGGAGCGCTCGAGCCGGTTCCTGATCATGCTGGGCCTACCGGAGGGGAAAAAGGCTACCGGCCTGGCGGATGTGCTCATCGACCGGGTTAATGACCTGCCGGCGCTGATGCGCGGCTCTTTGACCTGGGACCAAGGCACGGAGATGGCCCGCCACGCCCAGCTCACCGTGGCCACGGACCTGCCCGTGTACTTCGCGCACCCCCACTCGCCGTGGGAACGCGGGTCGAACGAGAACACCAACGGGTTGATCCGCGAGTATCTGCCCAAAGGCATCGAGATCACCAGCCACCAGCCCTACCTCGACGCCATCGCTGACGAGCTCAACGACCGGCCCCGAGCCACTCTCGGCTACCTCACCCCACGAGAAGTCTTTACCAAACTACTCAACGACAATGTTGCTACCACCGCTTGACACCAAGAGGCCCTCAAGAGCCGGATTCTGATCGAACAGGCCAAAGGCATGGTTGCCCACGTGCAGAACATTGACACCAACGAGGCTTTTCGGCGTTTGCGCAGCTACGCCCGGGCGAACAACCGGAACCTTCACGAAACGGCTGAGGCCGTCCTGAACCGGACCCTGACCATCTAGCTGAGTTGCCGCGAGCGCCGCCACACAAGCCAGCCACTGATGGCGTTCAGCGGGCGCCTCCAGCCTGCAGGTTATAGTTACATGCCTAACCATTTTTCCCCTGGGACGCACAGGAGTATTCGTGGATCGAGAGCAGGCCGCCTCCATCAACGCCGCCATCCGCACCATCGGGATGCGCCACCGCACCCTCACCGGCGCCAAACTGGCTGAAATTGGTCTGTCCCTGGGGCAGGAGACGCTGCTGACCGAGCTGTTCGAGCAGGGGCCACGGACTCAGGCACAGCTGTCCGCTGCAGCCTGCTGCGAGCCACCGACCATCACTTCCGCGGTCAAGAAATTGGAAGCCAACGGCCTGGTTACCCGGACACCCTCGTCGTCTGACCGCCGGGCGATGATCGTCGAGCTGACGCCTGCGGGCGCGGCAGTGGTCGCGGATCTTGAGCGGTTATGGCAGGACTTGGCCAGTGAAACTGTCGCCGGACTGGAACATACCGAGCTTCAGGACCTGACCGCCACCTTGACCGATCTTGCCAACAGCCTGCGGCGAACCTAAACCTCTTGCGGTGAATTGCTTAGGTGCCTAACATTGTTTTTGTTAGGCACCTAAGAGAAACATGACAAAGGAGCACGTCATGAAATCCCGCACCCTCCAGCCAATTGGCTGGATCCTCCTGAGCACACTGACAGCACTGGTTGTCTGGCTCATCACCGGCCCTATCGCCGGCGTCGTCCTCACCGTTACCGTCAGCGGCATGCCACCGATGGACATCACTCCCCTACAAATCGTGGTGATCTCGGTTGCTGCGGGCCTGGTGGCGTGGGCACTACTCCTCCTCCTGCAGCGCTACCTGCGGCACGGCCGCAGGATCTGGCTGATCACCGCCGCCGTTGTCCTGGTCCTTTCGATGGCCGGGCCGCTGACCGCCGAAGCCTCCGGTGCAACCAAAGCTGCCCTGATCCTGATGCATATCCTGGTGGGGGTAACGCTCGTTGTTGGTCTTCCCCGCGCATCAGCCACGTCCGGCGCTGCCCGGCGAGCCGACCGGAGTCACGCTGTCAGATCCACCGGAGGCCTCAACCCCGGGTGAACGGGGTAACGATCGAGGCGATGGCGACTGCGGCGTGACCCCTGAACGCTGCCGAACCGTTGTCAATCAGCACTGCGTCATGGGGTGCCAGCCGGGTGCCACCGTAACTGAGCTCTCCCGACAGGAGAACGACGACGACGGCACCTGACTCGGCCTCGATGACCTGCCCGGACGTGAGCTCACGATATTGAAGGTCTCCGGAGCAGGCGGCCCGTCGGGTCATCAGGTTGAGGTCGAGTGTTGGAGCTGTCACGCCCACCGCAGCGACCTCGTTCTCGCCGGCGAACCGATGCACCTCATGCTGGCGCAGCTCCACCGGAGTTCCGTTGTCAACCAAACCCAACCCCTGGGGAGACAGTGCCATTAGGGAACGGTCCACACCGGGGAAGGCCGAAAACCCACCGTCGCTGTCCACCGTGGCAATACTGAGCCGCCAGTCGAAGGGGCAGGTGCCGGGGGTCGGGGCGTCGCCGTCGGGCCGTATGACCAGTTCGGTAGTGTAGCCGCCACCGTTCTTCCACGGCACCCGCTGGCGCGCCGACGCAGGCAGCAGAAGGGCACTCATCGCTGGATGTGAGCCCATCGCTCCACCAGCTCCTCGTGGGCTTCGAGCAGTTCCTGGGTGCGGTGCGGATCCCGTGCAGCGAGGGCATCGAGGAGAGAAATCGACAGGACGACGGCTGCCGCGTGGGAATCGAACACCAGATCAGTGCCCACCGGTGCGACCAGGAGGGCATCGACGTCGTTGGCGAACGGGACGAGGGGGCTGTCGACGATGGCCACCGTCGCCATGCCCAGCGCGCGGGCCTGTGCCAGCGCGCGGACGGTTGCCGCCGGGTAACGGGGCATCACGAAAGCCACGACGGCGGTGGCGCCGTTGCGATGCAGCTGCAGGATGGCGTCGTCCATGGAGGCCGCATCGGAGAGCACGTGAACGTCAGGCAGCACCCGGCGCGCGAAATAGCCCAGATATTCGGCGAGCGCAGCCGAAACCCGAAGCCCGATGATGCCAAGCGGCTGGGTGCCCGCGAGCAGGTCGATCGCCTTCTGCATCTGTTCGCTGGCAACAGTCCGCTCGAGGGCTCCGATGTTCTGCTGCTCGAACTCAAGGATGGTCGGCCGCTCAACCCCGGCACCGTTCAGCGGCGCCGATTTGCCGCGCACCACATCGCGGATGGCGTTGCGGAACTCGGGGTACCCGGGGTAGCCCAGCGCGGTGGCCAACCGGGTGACGGTGGGCTGGCTGACCCCGGCAGCTTCGGCGACGTCGATGGTTGAGGCAAACGCGACGTCCGGCAGGGAGGAGAGCATGTATTGGATGACACGGCGCTGGGTGGGCGACACCCGGTGACGATGGGCCAGATCGACCAGCCAGTCATGCGCGCGGTCAGCAGATGATTGGTCGCTCAGCACAGTCAGTCCCCCGGTTTCGGTAACGTCATCGTTTGGTGATCCCGCTCACTATGAATAGCATGATACACAGTCAGGCTAGGTGCATGAAACAATTCATATTCGGAGGTTCGGATGTCACAGCAGAGTCACCGCGAAATCTGGTTGAGGTTTCTGTCCGGCCCGGATATCGACTCCCTTGAACTGACCCGCCCCGAGATCATCACGGCAGTGGACGACGTCGTTGCCTCCCACGGTCGCGGTGAAACGGTCTTCGAACCCCGCATGCACCTCATGCCCAACAACGGCGGAATAGGCCACTTCAACGTCCTGCGAGGACACGTCTCCAATCTGGGCGACCACGGCATCAGCGGCGTGAAAGTAGTGGGCGACTTTGTGCCCAACTACCTGCAGGGGCTCCCCAGCGAACTTGCCATGGCCACCCTGTACGACCCGACCACCGGGGTGCCGCTCTGTGTCATGGATGCCACCCTGGTGACCGAGGTCCGCACCGGCGCGATGACCGCCGTCGGCGCCAAGCATCTGGCCCGGAAGGACTCGAAAATCCTGGGGCACGTGGGCGCCCGCGGCACGGCGTTCTCCAACGTCACGATGCTGGACAGCATGTTCGACTTCGACGAGATCCGGGTGACCAGCAAGCGCGCAGAGTCCCGTGAGGCGTTCGCCGAGCAGCTGCGCGCCGAGATCAGCACCCCGGTACGGGTGGTGGACACCGCCGAAGAGGCCTTCGACAACGCCGACATCCTGGTGGAGGCCTCCCGCCTCAACGAGCCAACCCCGTTGTTGCGGACCGCAGCGGTCAAACCAGGCGCCTTTGTGGTGCCCTACGGCACGGTGAGCGCCGTCGAACTCGACCTGCTCGAGGTAATGGACAAAGTGGTGGTTGATGACTGGCGCGAGGCGCAATCGGGACGGTTCGGCGCACTGCGCCCGCATGTTGATACCGGCAGGCTCTCCCCTGAGACGCTCTATGCCCAGCTCGGGGAAATTGTCAGTGGGCAGAAGCCGGGCCGCGAATCCGACGACGAGCGGATCCTCTTCTGGCACCGTGGCCTGTCCATCCTTGATGTGGCGGTGGCTCACCTGATTCTCACCAAAGCTGAGCAGGCCGACGCCGGAACCATGCTGAGGTACCGGTAGCTATCGTGCCCACCACTAGCCCCGCCCTCCACCTCCCTGTGTTACGGGTCTCGCACGCTGAGCAACTGGACGCAGCCGCCATCGCGGATATCGCCGGTGGCCGGCCCCTGCGACTTGAGCAGCCCCTGCTGGACCGTATCGCCGCCCGACGCCGGGAGGTGCTCAATCTGTTGACCGACGGCGATCCCGTCTACGGGGTCAACACCGGGATGGGTGCTGCCAGCGAGGTCCGCCTCGACGACGCGGCGCAGTCCAAGCACCAGAACAACCTCATGTTGGGCCGTGCCGTGGGATCGGCCCCCTGGCTGACCGAACCGGAAACCCGGGCCGTCCTTGCGGTGCGGCTGCGGACCTTCCTCTCCGGAGATGCCGGAGTGTCAGCGACTCTGTGTGTCAGGCTGGCCGAGCTGCTGAGCGCCGACATGTTGCCGGCCATTCCCCGCACCCGGATTGGTGCTGCCGGGGAGATCATTCCACTCGCGCATCTCGGTGGGGCGATGACTGGATCCGGTGAGTTCCTTGCCGGCGGCTCAGCCGTGGACGCCGCAGCGGCGCTCCGGGCGGCCGACATGGAACCGTACTCGTTTGGTACCAAAGAAGGCGTTGCTTTGATTGAGGGGATCCCCGTCACCACGGCTCTCGCCATTCTCCGGGCCGCCGAGGCCCGCCTGCTCGCCGCTCAGGCCGTTGCCCTCACCGCTGCTGAAGTGTGCCTGGTGGGAGCCAGCCGCGATCCGTTTGATCCAGCCCTGGCGCGGGCCGACGTCGGGCTGGGCACTGTCCTGGGTGCTATCCGCCGGCTGTCCGGACCGGACTCGCAGCCGCGCACCCTTCAGTCGCCCCTCTCGTTCAGGGTGCTGGGGACGGCCGTGGCCCACCTGTTGCGGTCCATCGCTTCGGTCGAGGACGCCGTCGAGCGCGCCCTCAGTGGGGTGACCGACTCACCCGCCTATCTTGATGGACGGTTCATTGGAACGGCCGGCTTTGACGGGTTTGACCTTGCTGCGGCCCTGGATGGACTGCGGCTCTCCATGATCCATGTGGCCGAGACGTCTGCCGCCCGCGTGCATCGCCTCCTGGACGAGAAGTTCACCGGGCTCCCCCGGCAGCTTTCTGGCCAGCCCGGGCTGCACGCCGGGATGGTGGCGGTCCACAAACGCACTGTCGGCGTCGTTCACGAGCTGGTGGCGGCCGCTCGGCCCTCCAGCCTGGGGGCAATCGAGACCTCCTTTGGCCAGGAGGATGTGCAGAGCTTCTCCGCTGAAGCGGCTGAGGCGTGCTGCCACGCTGCCACCGGGCTGCGAGACGTGCTGGCGTGTGAACTGCTGACGGTCATTCAGGGCGTACGGCTGGCCGATCGTCCGCTGAAACCTATCGACCCTCGCCTCGGAACCCTGGTGGACGACGCGTCCGCCCTCCTGCCCGAGGGCACCGATGACCGCGCCTACGGCAAGGACATCACCCTGCTCCACGATCTGTTGGCTAGCGGGTGGGGGCGCTGGGTGTCAACGGACGAGCTGTCGACGCCCGCGCAATAAACACCGGCCGGAACATCACCTGGCCGCTGGCGGTTCCGGTGCCGTCCGGTGAGGTGAGGGCGCTGACTGCGGCGTCGACGATTGCCTGTTCGTCCCAGCCGAAGGTGGTCAGCTCCGGGTTGACCAGCGACGCGAGCTCGCTGTCGTCGAACCCGAGGATCGAGAGGTCCCCGGGGACCGACAGGCCGAGGTCCCGGGCCGCACGGTAGGCGCCGAAGGCGATCGAATCCCCCAGGCAAAACAGTGCTGTGGGCCGATCCTTGCCCTCAAGCAAGTGGGCGGCGGCGTGAGCCGCGCCGTGGACTGACGACGGCGACGACGATACGGTTACCGTCAGCCCCATGGAGTCCCCGAGGCTTTGGGCCAGCAGCTCGGCGGGCCGGCCCGGCGTCGTCGGGAGCGTGGGTGCCAGCAGCCCGACAGTCCGGTGTCCCAGGTCGGCGAGGTGTTGCAGGGCCGTCCCGACGCCATACTCGTTGTCGAAGAGGACGCTTTCCGATGCGGGGCGGGCCGTCAGCGCATCACCAATCGAGACGATCAGCGTCTGGTCCGGCACGTCGGCCCAGTAGCTGGCGGAAGGATCCACGGGGAGCGCAATCACCCCGTCGACCCGCTGCGCCGCGAGGGAGCGGAGAACTTCCTCTTCGCGCTGGGGCGAGCCGTCGACGTCGGCAATGATCGACGAGAGGTCCTGTGCCCGGAGTGCCTCGGAGAGCATCACTGCGAGGCCCTGACGCCACAAGTCGCGGAGCGATCCGACGATGGCCACGTTGCCGCTGCGCCCGCTGGCGAGCGCCCGGGCGATCGGATCGGCCGAATAGCCCAACTCTTCGGCGAGGGCCCTGACCCTGGCTTGGGTGGCTTCGGAGCCACGGAGTCCTCGCAGCGCATAGGAGGTCGCAGCCTTCGACAATCCTGCAGCGTCTGCGATGTCCTGGAGTGTTTTGCGCTGGGCCCCGGTCATCAGACCAGCATACGTGGGACGCGGTCTGGCTCAACTCCCGCCAAGAGGCCAGATCTGGCGACCTCAGTGGCCCCCGACTCGCCTTAGCTCACTGTTCGGCGGGGGGTGGTGCGGGAGGGGTGACAGGTTGACAAAGGCGGGTGTGAACCGGTTCAATTGATGGTGTGAACCGGTTCACTTCAAAGCGTGGTTTGTGTTCACGTTCCAACCGACCCATACCAGTGAAAGGGCATCATGCGCACTGACTGTCACCAGCATCTGTGGCCAGCCGCATTGATTGAGGCCCTCCGCGACCGCACCGAGACTCCCCGCCTCAACGGCTGGGAACTGCTGATCGACGGCGAGGCACCCTACGCCGTCGACCCCCTGGCCCACGACCTTGAGGCCCGCCGGATGCGCGAGACCCTCGAGGGCAAAGACCAGGTGCTGCTCTCCCTCTCCAGCCCCCTCGGCATTGAACACCTGCCGTTCGAGGAATCACGCGGGTTGATCGAGATCTGGCACCGGTCGGCAATCGAGCTCGGGGACCCTTTTCTGGTCTGGGCGGCGACGCCGGTGAGCAGCTTTGATCTCGACGGGCTGGCCCGCATCCTCGAGCACGAGCGGGTGGTGGGCCTGCAATTGCCCGCCACGGCGCTGGGTGACCCCGACGCGATCCGTCGGATGCAGCCTGTCCTTGACGTGGTGCAGGCGTCCGACAAGCCTCTGCTGATCCACCCGGGACCGGCGCCGGTGACCGCCGGGACGCCGTCGTGGTGGCCAGCTCTGGTGCCCTATGTGGCCCAACTGCACGCCTCCTGGCTGGCGTGGCATGCAGTGGGCCGGTCCCAGCACCCCCGGCTGCGGGTGGCGTTCGTTGCCCTGGCGGGACTAGCACCGCTGCACCATGAGCGGCTTGCTGCGCGCGGCGGAACGTTTGGCGCCGTCGACCCGCTGGTCTACTACGAGACGTCCTCCTACGACACCCGGGCGATTGACGCGACTATCCGGGTAGTCGGCGTCGACCCGATCATCCACGGCTCCGACCGGCCGTATGCCGAGCCGCGTGACCCTGGCCTCGGGCACGCGTTCACCCATGCACTTTTCTCCGCCAACCCTCAACACCTTTTGAAAGGAACTCCACGATGACCACCACACCGTTCAGGGGCGCAGCCCTCACCGAGTCAGATGTTCCTGCCCTCCCCGGGCGCACCCTGAGCCAGAAAGAGCTGCAGGACTGGGTCACCAGCCTCGCGGCATGCCCCGAACTATGGGAACACCACATCAACCACGAGGGCGGCGAGCGCCACTACGCCTCCGTATACCGGGACTCCAACATCGACGTCTGGCTGCTGTGCTGGAATACCCAGGACGACACGGGCTGGCATGATCACGACATTTCCTCGGGCGCCGTCGTCGTCACCCACGGCGGCGTCACCGAAGCCAACCCGCGGATGAACGGCGAACCGGTCCGACGAGTGGTCGAGGCGGGCCGCTCGTTCTCCTTCGGACCGGACCACGTGCACCGGATGGGCGGCTCGGTGGACGGGTCGGTCTCCATCCACGCGTATTCCCCACCACTGTGGCGGATGGGACAGTACGCGATTGGACGCAACGGGGTGATCCGGCGCATGTCGGTGAGCTACGCCGACGAACTGCGGCCCATGGATGACGAAAGCGTCATCGAGAAGTACCAGGCGCTCCAGTCGGTCACCGACGAACTGGGTCGCCAGGCCCGCTAGGACTGCTCCCTAGAACTGGGCGAGTCCCGGGAGTAGTGCCTGCGCCCGCTCCAGGTCCTCGCCCAGAGGCCGGTCGCTCTCGTCCGGGTCGAGTCCTGCCTTGAGGTACTCGAAGGCCGCCCTCGCCGGAGCAGTCCCGAGGCGCTGGGGCGCCATGCGCAAGGCCCGCACCGCTGCCACCGCTTCAAGCGCGACGACGATCGGCGCCTCAGCGGCGAGGTGGCGCAGCAGCCGGGCGCCCTGGGTGGCGAACCCTGCATGTTCCTCCAGACCCAGGGACACGCTGATGCCGGGGCCGTTGGCTGGTGTCGCGTAGGTGCGCAGGATCGACAGCATGTCCTGGGCCACGTACTCGGCGATCATCAGCCCTGAACTTCCCCGTGGTCCCGACGAGAGGAATGACGGGAGACTACTGAGCTCGGGGCGGAAAAGGTGGGAAAGCCTGGCCGCCGAGAGGGAGATCACCGGGTAAACGGCGTTTCGAGTGGCATCCAACGCCGCTGAGAGCATGGCCTGGTGGAATTGGCCGTGATGGAAGAGCCCCTCCTCGATCATCAGCGGGTTCTCGGCAGCTCCGTTGATCTCGGTTTCCAGAATGGACCGGAGCCGCAGCAGGGCATCGAGCGCCGGGGCGTGCACCTGTGGCAGCGCCCTGAGGGCAAAGGGATCCTGCAACCGGGCCGGAGCAACCGGCGTGTCCGGGCCCGTCAGTAGACGCATCTTCGCAGCAACAGAGGCTTGGTGCGGATAGACCCGGGCCCGGTGGACTGCCCCGGCGTACGGCTCGGGTGAGCCTTCCAGCGCCAGCATGGTCAGGGATGCGACGACCAGCGAGCTTTTCATCAACTGCTCGATCGCGACGGCACCCTGGGTTGCCGTGGCAAGGGTCAGGGCGCTGGAGCTCATGAAGGGTAGCGAATCGGTGTCCTCGAAGTGCACCGGCGCGATTCCACCGCGGTGCCAGGGGCGATCGCCACTCAGGGTCAGGGCGAGCTCCGCCATCGCCGCCAAGTCGCCGGTCCCCAACCCGCCGAGACTGTGGATCGTGGCGACAGACCCGCTATCGAGGGCCTCCAGCAGCCCCCTCACCACCCCGGTGCTGATCCCGGATCCACCCGCGAGGAACTGGTTGAGCCGGACGGCCATGGTGGCGCGAACCGTTGTCTCTTCATCGACCCGCCCTGCCCCCGCGCAGTGGCTTAGCAACAGGCGCCGAGCGTGGGCTGCCCGTCGCTCTGCCGGCGAGCCGCCGGGCTCCACATTCAGGGCACGATTGGCCCCGACCCCGGTATTGGCTCCATACACCCGCCCCGTTTCGCGGGCCTGTACCAGTTGCTCGTGGGACCTCGTCAGGCCGGCAATAACGTCCTCGGGAACCATTACCCGGGAAGAACCAGTTGAAATAGTAATAAGATCGTCAAGTGTCAGTGAGGCGCCGTCCAGCACCACCCGGTTGGTGTTGTCCTCGGAAGTCATGGGTGAACCGTTGTCCTTTACATGTCGATAGGTAAGTCATCTCACATATTGGGTTGACTGTCTATTCATTCGCTGAAACTATGAATCAACTTATTCACTGCCTGCTTTTGGGGCTGGTGTCAAGGAACCTGGAGAGCCACCGTGATTACGTTCGACAAGGTAAGCAAGACTTTTCCGGATGGCACCCTTGCCGTCGACAATCTGAACTTTGAATTGCCCACCGGCAAGATCACCGTTTTTGTGGGGCCATCGGGCTGTGGCAAGACCACTTCGCTCCGTATGATCAACCGCATGATCGAGCCCACCGGCGGTCGGATCCTCATTGATGGGCAGGACGTCACCTCGCAGGATGCGGCCCTGCTGCGCCGGTCCATCGGGTATGTCATTCAGCACGCGGGACTGTTCCCCCACCGCACGGTGATTGAGAACGTCATGACGGTGCCCAATCTGATTGGCTCGGACAAGAAGAAGTCGCGGGACTCGGCGATGGAACTGCTGCTTCGGGTGGGGCTCACCGAGAGCATGGCCAACAAGTACCCGGTGCAGCTCTCGGGCGGGCAGGCGCAGCGCGTCGGCGTGGCGCGCGCTCTCGCCGCCGATCCCCCGGTCATGCTGATGGACGAACCATTCAGTGCCGTCGACCCCATTGTCCGCGCCGGGCTGCAGACCGAATTCCTTCGCCTGCAGGGTGACCTGGGGAAGACGATTGCGTTCGTCACCCACGACATCGACGAAGCCATCAAGCTCGGCGACATGGTGGCGGTGTTCAGGGAAGGCGGGCATCTTGCCCAGTACGCCACCCCCCAGGAATTACTCGAGAACCCGGCCAACGACTTCGTTGCCGACTTTGTGGGCCGGGACCGCGGGTTCCGTAGCCTGTCCTTCGACTCCTCCGAGGTGCTGGTCCTGGACCCGGTGGAGTCGGTGACCTCGGGAGTGTCGGGCAGTGAGAGGCTGGTGGTCGACGCCGCCGGGCGCCCGCTCGGGTGGTCCGGACCTGGCCTCGCCGACGAACGCTCGCCCCTCCCCGTAGCCGGCACGTTCACCGTTACCGATTCCCTCCGGGTGGTGACCGATCTGGCGATCAGTTCCCCCGTGGGCATCGCCGTCAGGGTTAACGCCGCAGGCGCTGCCGACGGCGTCATCAGGCACCCCAGCCTGGTGCGGCAACTGGACGAGCGACGCCGGCAACGTGCGGGGACCACCGCATGATCGACTACATCTCGAGCAACTCCGAGCTGATCTGGATCGCGTTTCGGGAACACCTGTACCTGGCGCTGATCCCCGTCGTTCTCGCGATTATCATTTCGCTGCCGCTGGGCTATCTCGCGGTTCGCTACAAGAATCTCTATTACCCGCTGGTCAATCTCAGCGGCATTCTCTACGCGATCCCCTCGCTGGCCCTGTTCCTGCTCATTCCGGCGGTCATCAGGACCCCCGTCCTGTCCCCGCTGAACATCATCATTGCACTCACCATCTACACCGTCGCACTGCTGGTCCGGGTGGTGGCCGACGGTCTGAACTCAGTGGATCCAGCCGTCACCCAAGCAGCTACCGCCATGGGATACCGGCGGGTCAAACGCCTACTGAGCGTTGAACTGCCGATTGCCCTGCCGGTGATGCTGGCCGGGCTCCGGGTGGCGACGGTTGCCAATGTCAGCATCGTCAGTGTTGGTGCGCTGATTGGAGTGGGCGGACTGGGTGCACTGTTCCTGCGGGGCCTGCAATTGGACTATCTTGCGCCGATCTTTGTGGGGATCATCCTGTCGGTACTGCTGGCTGCGGTCTGCGACATCATTATTGTGCTGATCCAGCGGCGCCTGACTCCGTGGACACGAGTGGGAGGACGGGCCTGATGGACTATTTCGAGTTTCTCCTTGACCCCGAAAACTGGGAGCTGGGCCGCAACGGCACCATCCCGTCGTTGATTGTTGACCACCTGTTCTACACGTTCCTGACCCTGGTCATCGGTGCGCTGATTGCCATTCCGGTGGGACTGTATATCGGCCATACCGGAAAATTCGCCTTCGTGGCCATCAACGCCGGAAACGCCGGACGGTCCCTGCCCACCCTGGGCCTGATCATCCTGCTGGTGACCCTCATTGGGTTTGGGCTGGTGCCCGTGATTACCGCACTGGTGATCCTTGCCATCCCGCCCATCCTTACCTCAACCTATGCCGGTCTGCGCGCCCTCGACCCCGCCTCGGTGGATGCGGCCAAGGGCATGGGGATGCGACCGCTGCAGATCATGTTCAGGGTAGAGATACCCATGGCGCTTCCCCTGATCATGAGCGGGCTGCGCAGCGCCACCCTCCAGGTGGTCTCCACCGCAACAGTCTGCGCCTACGTGGGCCTGGGCGGTCTGGGCCGGCTGCTGATCGACGGCATCGCGTTGAACCAGTACGACCGCGTGGTGGCGGGCGCCGTCGTCGTCGCCCTCCTGGCCATCATTCTGGACCTGGGCGCCGCGGCGCTTCAGCGACTGGTGGTGTCACCTGGCGTCTCGGGCCGGGCGCTGACCCGCACGTCGAACAACCCCTCACGGCGCGCCGCACCTGTCAGTGCGGATGTTCCGGCCTCCTGATGCCCGATAAGCTGTAATCACCAGACCGAAAGGCACGACCCATGATTAACAAACGCTCACCCAAACTGCTGAGTAGTGTTGCTCTCCTCGGAGTGGCAGCCCTCGCCCTTTCAGGCTGTGGCGGAGATCCGCTCGAGTCCGACGCCGGTGGGGAGTCGGTTGACGCCGAGACCATTGCGATTGGCTCGGCCAACTTCCCCGAGAGCGAACTGCTCGCCGAAATGTACGCGCAGGTTCTTGAGGCTGAAGGCATTGAGGTTGAACGCAGCTTCAACATCGGTGCCCGCGACCTGTACCTGGCCGCGCTTGAAGACGGTTCGATCGACCTGCTGCCCGAATACAACGGTGCACTGTACTCCTCGCTCGTCGAGGGTGGAGCGCCCGAGGGTGTCACCGGTCCCGATGAGGTCTACGACGCGATGGTCGAGGTGCTGCCTGAGGGCATCGTCGCACTGGAGCAGTCAGAGGCCGAGGATAAGGACACGCTCGCCGTCCTGCCCGAAACCGCCGAGGAATTCAGCCTGACCACCATGGAGGACCTGGCCGACGTCGCCGGTGACCTCACGCTCGCCGCCGGCCCTGAATTCTCCGAGCGTTTCCAGGGTCTCGTCGGTCTTGAAGAGGTGTACGGCATCACCTTCGGTGAGTTCCGTCCCCTCGATGCCGGTGGTCCGCTGACCCGCGAAGCACTGCTGAGCGGCGAAGTTGAGGTCGCCAACATCTTCAGCACCGACTCGACGATCGAGACGGAGTCGCTGGTGGTCCTTGAGGACACCCAGAACCTGTTCCTGTCGGAGAACATTGTGCCGATCGTGCGCGAAGCCAAGGTCACCGACGCCGTCACCGAGTCGCTCAACGCGGTCTCGGCTGCGCTGACCACGGAAAACCTCACCGAGTACCTTGCACGGGTGCAGGTGGACAAGGAATCCAGCGCGACTGTCGCAACGGCCTTCCTCGAAGAGTACGACCTCCTGTAGGTAGCTGCCGCCCATCCCGGCTGGATTTCACCGTCGGGATGGGCCGCGCTCCCCCTCTGGCACTTCCCACCCGAGCGCCCTGAAAGAAATCCAGTGACCACACAGCGCTCGGCCGCCTCCGCGGCATTCATCAACCTGCTCCCCGGAGTGCTTGTCATGGCTGCGGCCGTGGCCCTTTCCCTTTTCATCGCCAGCCTGCAGGGCTTCATCGGCGCCCTCGTCGTGGCCCTCGCCCTGGGTCTGCTGGTACGCAACACGGGGATGTTCCATCCCCGGATCCGGCCCGGTATCCAGCGGGCGACCAAAAGATTTCTGCGGCTCGGCGTCGTCGTCCTGGGCCTGCAACTGTCACTTCCCGAGATCCTGAGCCTTGGCTTTCCTGTGCTCGCGTTGATTATTGCCTCGGTCTTCATCAGCTTCCTTTTCACCCGGTACGTTGGCGAACGGCTGGGGCTGAGCCGGGCCGCTTCCACACTGATGGCTGCGGGGTTTTCGATCTGCGGGGCGTCGGCGATCGCCGGGATGCAGAGCATCGTCAACGCCGACGACGACGAGGTGGCCAGCGCCATCGCCATGGTGACGCTGTATGGATCGGCAGTGATTCTGGGGCTGCCGCTGATCGGCAATCTGCTGGGTTTGTCGCCCGAAACGTTTGGCATCTGGTCCGGGCTGGCCGTTCACGAGGTGGCGCAGGTGGTGGCAACGGCCAGCACCGCCGGGGCGGTGGCTCTCGCTGTGGCGACCGTAGTGAAACTGGGCCGCGTGGTGCTGTTGGCGCCGGTAGCCGCGTTCGTCTCGATCGGTATCCGCCGCGCCGAGGGTGCCCAACCGGCCGTGCCCGGGCGGGTGGCGCCGATTGTGCCGCTGTTTGTGGTCGGCTTCCTGGCCCTGGTGCTCCTGCGGTCCACCGGCGTCGTGCCCGAACCGGTGCTGGAGCTTGCATCCCTGACGGCGACTCTGCTGCTTGCTGCTGCAATGTTTGGGCTCGGTACCGGGATCGATATCCCCCATCTGGCCCGAACCGGTGGGAAGAACCTGGCGCTGGGCGGCATTTCCACCGTCTTCCTCGGCGGGATCACCCTCGCCGGCGCGGTTCTCGTCACCGCCTAGCTACACCCGCCCCGGATCCAGACTCGGTAACCCCCTAACCCCCGGGTTGAGTCAAGGGGGGCTAGCGGAGGCCCGTCTTGCGGCTCAGGGCCAGAGTGATCAGCTCGTCGATCAGCTCCGTGTACGTGAGGCCCGACTTGGCCCACATCTGCGGATACATGCTGATCGGGGTGAAGCCGGGCATGGTGTTGATCTCGTTGATGATGAGGTCGCCCGCGGGAGTGTAGAAGAAGTCGACCCGGGACAGGCCTTCGGCACCGACGGCGTCGAACGCTGCGGCGGCCAGGGCACGGACCTTGTCACTGGCGGCGGGGGGAAGGTCGGCGGGGCAGCTCAGTTCGGCCGCGGCGCCGTCGACGTACTTGGCTTCGAAGTCGTACCAGTCGTGCTCCCCCGGCTGCACGGCGATCTCGCCGGGCAGCGAGGTGCGGGGTTCGTTGGTGCCGCGGCCCTGTAGCACCGCGACCTCGATCTCACGACCGATGATGCCAGCCTCGACCAGCACCTTGGGATCGAACTCCCGGGCGGTCTCGATGGCGGCCGCGAGATCCGATTCTGACGAGACCCGGGTGATTCCCATGGAGGACCCAGCACGGGCGGGCTTGACGAAGGACGGGAATCCGAGGGCGGCGGAGCGTTTCAGGCACCCGTCGGGGTCGGTGACCCATTGCCGGTCCGTGATGACCTCGTACGGCCCCACGGTCAGATCGGCGGCGGCGAAGACGACCTTCATGTAGTGCTTGTCCATCCCGACGGCCGACGCCAGCACACCGGCGCCCACATACCTGATGTCCGCCATCTCCAGCAGACCCTGCAACGTGCCATCCTCGCCGAAGGGTCCGTGCAGGAGGGGGACGACGACGTCGATCCCGCCCAGGCTGCGCGGCATCTGCTCCGCCGCGGTGATCATGAGCTCGGTGGAGGCGAAATCCGCCCCGGATGCCGAAGCGGCCAGGACCAGCGACTCGTCAGAGGCGGTGACCTCAGGGAGGTTTGCCGACCGCAGCGACCACTGCGAGGGGTCGCCCGATACCTGAACCCACTGGCCGTTCTTGGCGATCCCCACCGGAATGACCTCGTACTTGTCCCGGTCGATCGCGTCCAGCACCCCTGCGGCGGTGATGCAACTGACTGCGTGCTCACTGGACCGTCCGCCAAAGAGCACCAGTACCCGCGGTCGCTGGGTCGAATCGGGGCCGGTGGAATCAGGAAAAACAGCAGTCACAGTCAGCCTTCGGGTTTCAGATCGCGGGCCAGCAGACGTGGCCCCAGGTCATGGACGGAGACGGTGCCCTGAAGCACCGCCACCACGTTCTCGGTGATGGGCATATCCACACCCAGCTGGCAGGCAAGATCCAGAACAGCCTGGGCTGACTTGATCCCCTCGGCGGTCTGGTTCATGGTCCCGGTGACCTCGTCAAGGGTCAGCCCCTGACCCAGCAACCGGCCCGCCGTGTGGTTGCGTGACAGGGCAGAGGAGCAGGTGGCGATCAGGTCGCCCATCCCCGCGAGCCCTGCCATGGTCTCCGCTTCGCCACCGAGTGCGACGGCAAGGCGGGTGGTCTCGGCTAGCCCGCGGGTGATGACTGACGCCTTGGTGTTGTCGCCCATCTGCTTTCCTTCGCAGATCCCGACGGCGAGGGCAATCACGTTCTTGACGATTCCGCCGATCTCCACCCCCACCACATCGGGGTTGGTGTACGGGCGGAAGTACTTCGCGGTGCAGGCCGCAGCGATCCACGCAGCGACTTCCCCGTCAGGGCAGGCCACCACGGAGGCGGTGGGTTCCTGACGCGCGATCTCCAGCGCCAGGTTGGGACCCGAGACGACGGCGATCCGCTGGGCCGGGATGTCCAGTTCCGCGGCGATGACCTGGCTCATCCGGGCGTCGGATCCGACTTCGAGCCCCTTCATCAGCGAGACCACGACGGCGTCGTCGCGCAGCAGGTGCTTCCACCCCTGCAGCTGGGGGCGCAGGGACTGTGCGGGAACCGCGACGGCGACCAGTTCGGCGCCGTCGAGCACTTCGGCAATGTTCGCCGAGCAGGTGATGTTTTCGGGGAGCACGGTGTCTGCGAGGTACCTGCTGTTGCGGCGTAGGGTGTTGATCTCCTCCGCCACGTCCTCCCGCCGGGCCCACAACCGCACCTGGGTGCCGTGACGGGCGCCAGCGTCGGCCAGGATCTTCGCGAACGTGGTCCCCCAGCTACCGGCGCCGAGGACGGCGACCACTGCCGGTGGTGTACGCGTCACGGATTCTCCTCGGGCTTGCTCTCGAAATCCCTGCCGGTACTCTTCTGGTGCTTGTTAGCGGGGTTCCAGCGTTCGGTGGGCGGCGCCTCGTGACGCAGTTCGGCCACGAGGGCCGTTAGCGCGTCAAGGATCCGCTCGGTCCCGGTATCGAGCAGCGTCTTGGTGATGGGCTGGCCGATCAGATCCGAGAAGTCGACGGGATCACCGACGATGACCCGCGACGTCTTCCGCGGGAAGAGGTAGAAGCGTTTGGCGTAACGGGGGAACACCTCGTGGGCTCCCCAGTGGGCAATCGGCACCACCGGTGCCCCGGTCTGGAGGGCCAGCCGCGCAGCGCCGGTCCGACCCTTCATGGGCCACATGTCCGGATCACGGGTGAGCGTGCCCTCCGGGTACACCACGATGCCGCCCCCCGCGTCGATCGCTTCACGCGCCGCTTCGAGAGACCGGTTGGCGCCGGCGGTGGTCCGATCCACGGGCACCTGCCCGGTCGCCCTGAGAATCCACCCCATCACCGGCACCTTGAACAGGGAGGCCTTGGCCAGGAAGTGCGGAGTCACCTTCTGGTTGAAGAGAAAATGGCCGATCACCACCGGATCAATTTCCGTGATGTGGTTGGGGCACACGATGAATCCAGTGTCCCGCGGCAGTTTCTCCGCCCCCAGGTATTTCTTGGCCATTAACGCGTTCATGATCGGACGAACGGTGACAGACAGCACGGCAAACGTGACGCGGGATCTCCTGGATTCAGTCATAAAAGAGTGCCGCCGTGCCTAGCGGCCGCCCTCCACTGATGCCGCAACGGTATCGGAGGTGATATCAAAGTCGGCACCAAGGCCTTCGAGCTTGTCCTGGAACCGCTCGTAGCCGCGGTTGATCAGCTCGATGCCAGTCACCCGTGAGGTTCCCTTCGCCGCGAGGGCGGCGATGAGGTGGCTGAAGCCGCCGCGCAGGTCAGGAATGTCGATGTCCGCACCATGCAGCTGTGCCGGGCCGGAGATGACCGCCGAGTGGAGGAAGTTCCGCTGCCCGAACCGGCAGGGGACACTGCCCAGGCATTCGCGGTGGACCTGGATGTTGGCGCCCATGCGGATCAGTGCGTCGGTGAAACCAAAGCGGTTCTCGTAGACGGTCTCGTGAACGATCGACACGCCCTCGGCCTGGGTGAGCGCGACGACGAGGGGCTGCTGCCAGTCGGTCATGAAGCCGGGGTGCACATCGGTTTCGAGGACCAGCGGGGACAGCTTGCCGCCGGGGTGGTAGAACCGGATGCCGTCGTCGTCGACGTCGAACGCGCCGCCTATCTTGCGGTACGTGTTCAGGAAAGCGGTCAGGTCGAGCTGACGCGCACCCTCCACGTAGATATCGCCCTGGGTGACCAGCGCTGCTGAAGCCCAGGACGCGGTCTCGTTGCGATCCGAGATGGCTTTGTGGTTGAAGCCGGACAGTTCCTTGACACCCTCGATGCGGATGGTCCGGTCCGTCTGCACCGCGATGATGGCGCCCATTTTCTGAAGGACGGCAATCAAGTCCATGATTTCGGGTTCGACGGCGGCGCCCTTGAGCTCGGTGATCCCGTCGGCCCGCGTGGCGGTCAGGAGCACCTGCTCCGTTGCACCCACGCTGGGGTAGGGCAATTCAAGCTTCGCGCCGTGCAGGCCCTTGGGCGCAGAGATGGAAATGCCACCTGGACGCTTGTCCACGACGGCGCCGAAGTTCCGCAACACCTGCATGTGGTAGTCGATCGGGCGGTCGCCGATCTTGCAGCCGCCGAGGTCCGGGATGAACGCTTCGCCGATGCTGTGCATCAGGGGGCCACAGAAGAGGATGGGAATGCGGGAGTCGCCGGCGTGGGCGTCAATGTCCTTGGACTGGGCCATCTTGGCGCCCTTGGGGTCCATGCTCAGGTCACCGGTGACCGGGTCCTTGGTGACCTCAACGCCGTGGAGCTTCAGGAGGCTGGTCACCACCTCGACGTCCTTGATTTCGGGAACGTTCCGCAGGACCGAGGGGGCATTGCCCAACAAGGTGGCAACCATCGCTTTGGGCACCAAATTTTTGGCTCCGCGAACGGAGACCTTACCGGTCAGAGGGACTCCACCACGAATGGTCAGCACGCTTCCCATGAACACCTATTTCCTTCGATTTTCGCACAACAGAGATTGCCCCCAAAGCAGCAATTGCCTCCCGCTAAGCATAGGAGCATGTCCAACAAGACTGAAATAGGCTCCCCGGGGGTACTGTCGAAAACTCCCGGTTGCCGCTATTCATTCCCCGCCGTTCCGCCGCACCGGCCCGCCGTCGATGAGTTTGCTCTCACCGACGGTGACGTGTCAGGAGCGAACGGGGAGGGTCTTTGGCTTCCAGGCCGGCCGGGTGCTCTCGTACTCGGTGATCGATTCCTCGTGGGTGAGGGTCAGCCCGATATCGTCGAGGCCTTCGAGCAGCCGCCACCGGGTGTAGTCGTCGATCTGGAACGGGGCCGTAACGCTGCCGCACACCACCGTGCGCTCCTGCAGATCGACTGTCACCTCGGTGCCCGGGTGGTTCTCGAGGACCTTCCAGATCAGTTCAATGTCGTCCTGCGCCAGCTGCGCCGCGACCAGCCCCTGTTTCCCCGAGTTGCCCCGGAAGATGTCGGCGAACCGGGACGCCAGCACAGCTTTGAACCCGTAGTCCTTCAGCGCCCAGACAGCGTGTTCGCGGGAGGATCCGGTACCGAAATCGGGGCCAGCCACAAGGACGGAACCGGCGCTGAACGGCGACTGGTTCAGGATGAAGTGTGGGTCCTTCCGCCATTCGGCGAACAGCGCGTCCTCGAAGCCGGTCCTGGTGATGCGCTTCAGGTACACCGCCGGGATGATCTGGTCGGTGTCAATGTTGCTTTGGCGCAGGGGCACTCCGATACCGGTGTGCGTGATGATCTTCTCCATGGGAGTCTCCTAAACGGCGTTCGAAGCGGAGGGGACGACGGCGGCGTCGTACTGACCTGTGGTGGGCGGCAGCGGATCGAGGTCCGACGGCGAACTGAGCGTCCCCCGCACGGCCGTCGCGGCGGCGACCACCGGGGACACGAGGTGGGTGCGGCCGCCCTTGCCCTGCCGGCCCTCGAAGTTGCGGTTCGACGTCGACGCGCAGCGCTCCCCCGGCGCCAGCTGGTCCGGGTTCATGCCCAGGCACATCGAGCAGCCAGCGAAGCGCCACTCGGCGCCGAAGTCCTTGAAGATCCGGTCCAGACCCTCGGCCTCGGCTTCGAGCCGTACCCGTGCGGACCCGGGCACCACCATCATGCGGATGTCCGGGTCCTTGACCCGGCCGCGGATGATGTCTGCGGCGATCCGGAGATCCTCGATCCGGCTGTTGGTACACGAGCCGAGGAAGACCGTGTCCACGCGGATGTCCTTCATGGGCGTTCCGGCGTCGAGAGCCATGTACTCCAACGCACGCTCGCAGGCAGCCTTGTCGTTTTCGTCGGCGAAGTCGTCGGGGGACGGTACGGCCTGTGACAGGGAGACGCCCTGCCCCGGATTGGTGCCCCAGGTGACGAACGGCTCCAGTTCGTTGGCGTCGAGGAAGACCTCGGCGTCGAACACGGCGTCGTCGTCGGTGCGCAGCGTGCGCCAGTTCCCGACGGCGGCATCCCAGTCCTCGCCCTGGGGTGCGTGGGGCTTGTCCTTGAGGTACTCGAAGGTGATGTCATCCGGCGCCACCATGCCAGCGCGGGCACCGGCCTCGATGGACATGTTGCAGATGGTCATGCGGGCTTCCATCGACAGTGCCCGGATGGCCGATCCACGGTATTCGAGCACGTAGCCCTGGCCGCCGCCGGTGCCGATCTTGGCGATCACGGCGAGGATGATGTCCTTCGAGGTGACACCGGGTTTGAGGGTGCCCTCGACGGTGATGGCCATGGTTTTGAAAGGTTTGAGCGACAGGGTCTGGGTGGCCATGACGTGCTCCACCTCGGAGGTCCCGATGCCGAGTGCCAGAGCGCCGAAGGCGCCGTGCGTTGAGGTGTGCGAGTCGCCGCAGACAACTGTCAGGCCGGGCTGGGTGAGACCAAGCTGCGGGCCAATGATGTGGACGATTCCCTGTTCGGCGTCGCCCAGCGAGTGCAGCCGGACGCCGAACTCCTTGCAGTTGGCGCGGAGGGTTTCAATCTGGGTGCGGCTGGTGAGGTCAGCGATCGGCTTGTCGATGTCCCAGGTGGGGGTGTTGTGATCCTCGGTGGCAATAGTGAGATCGGGGCGGCGCAGCGGTCGACCGGCGAGGCGCAGTCCCTCGAAGGCCTGCGGGGACGTGACCTCATGGACCAGATGAAGGTCGATGTAGAGGAGATCAGGCTGGGATTCAGCACCCTGAACCTCGCCTTTGCGCACAACGTGCGCGTCCCAGACCTTCTCTGCGAGCGTGTTGCCCATGACCGGTTCCCTTCGGTGCTGTTCCACTGACGTCCTGGATATATCCATCCAGGACACTTGCATCTCCAACAGTTGTATTTCATACAGTTGCATCTCAAATGCTGAGACGGCAATATCATCTTATGGACAATTCTAGCGGTGTAGGTGTGATAGACAAAGCGGCGACGGTGCTCGACGCGTTGGAGGCTGGTCCCACCACGCTGGCGCAGCTGGTTGCAGCCACCGGGCTGGCCCGCCCCACAGTGCACCGGCTGGCCCAGGCGCTGGTGCACCACCGGTTGGTCAGCCGTGACATCCAGGGCCGTTTTGTGCTGGGCAGCAGGCTCGTGGAACTGGCAGCCGCGGCTGGCGAGGACCGGTTGATCGCCTCCGCCTCCCCGGTGCTGCTGCAGCTGCGGGACGCGACAGGTGAGAGTGCCCAGCTCTTCCGCCGGCAAGGCGAGTGGCGTGTTTGCGTCGCGTCGGCCGAGCGCCCGATCGGTCTGCGCGACACCATTCCGGTGGGCACCCAGCTCTCCATGAAAGCCGGCTCCGCGGCGCAGTGCCTGCTCGCCTGGGAGGACCATGACCGCCTCCTCAAGGGCCTGCAGGAGGCCAGGTTCACTCCGTCGGTGCTCGCTGGAGTACGACGGCGGGGCTGGGCGCAGAGCCTTGGCGAACGGGAGGCGGGAGTCGCCTCAGTGTCAGCTCCGGTGCGGGGTCCGTCAGGGCGGGTGATCGCTGCGGTATCGATCTCCGGACCGATGGAGCGGCTCACCCGGCAGCCGGGACGCATCCACGCCGAGGTGGTGCTGAACGCCGCGCTCCAGCTGACCCACGCGGTGGGGAAATCCGCCGACTGATCGTCGACCCTGTGCTCCTTCACCTCCTGCGCCCGAGTAGGGTGTGGCTATGAAATCAGGTGGTGCATGACCCACTTTGCTGTCTTCCTGCGCGGAGTCAACGTTGGCGGGATAAACCTCACGATGGCTGAGCTGCGTGCTGCTGTTCAGACGCTCAGCGTCAGCGACGTCAAAACCCAGCTGGCATCGGGCAACCTCACCTGCTCGACCGATCTATCGGCGTCGGAACTCAAGAACTCGGTCGAGGCCCTGCTGCGGTCCACCTTTGGCTACGACGCGTGGGTGGTGGTCCTTAAGGCGGGCCGGCTCCGCGAACTGGTGGATTCCTGTCCGCTTCCCGCCGACGATCCTGATACCCACAGCTACATCACCCTCTTCTCTGATCCGGACGCGCTCGACGATCTGGTTCAGGCGGCGGCCGGTCTGGACTCCGGACTCATTGTGCTCGGACCGGAAGCCGCCGCTTGGCCTGCACCACGCGGCGGAACCCTGGAGTCCCCCCTGAGCAAGATCTCGGGGAAGCCCCGCTTCAAGAACTCGACCACCACCCGCAACCTGCGCACCTTGCACAAGGTCCTCGCGGCTATCAGCAGCTGATGGGGTGTCTGGACCACGACGCGACGCCCTGACTCGCTGGCGGCCGGGTGTTTCGACGTCGGAGGGCCATTTCCGTGAGCAACTCCGACAGGCCGGGTCAACCTAGAGATCCGTGAGGGAAACGCTGCCCACCGATGTCTATTTCCCTCACCTATCCGCTACGTCCGGCCCCGGGCGTCCGATACGGCCTTCCGAAATCCGTTGTAGCGGGTGATCTCAGCCTCGACGGGAGTCACCACATCCCGCACGGCAACCTCGGTCACCGCGGCGTGGAGCCGCCGTCGTGCCCGGCGCCCGCGCGATGCCGCCGAGAATCTCGCGGCAACCGACGACAACACGGCCAGTGCAACCCCCATCACCGCTCCCCCAAGGGCCAGCAACGTGGGCACAGGGAAACCCTCCACCAACGGCGTCTCGGGGACCGGCAGCTGCAGGAAACCCAGCGCGGCCAGCACGCCAAGCCACACCAGCCCGGCGACCGCCGCCGCGAACAGCACCCATTGCAGCACACCGATCACCGGCCACCACCACGATCGCCTCCCCCACCGCAGGTCAGTGTGCGCGATGGCCTGATCCAGCCCGTCCGCCAATGATTCGGCTGACCCCTGGGCGGCGCCGCGGATCTGCTCCCGCCACGGCCCGGTGACCGACTCGGCGGCGGCGTCGGCGTAGTCACGCAGCGCTCCGTCCATGGCTGCACGCTGGGCGGGTCCCGGCGTCGGAAGGGACGTTCGGCTGACCGCAGCGTCCACCTCGGAACGGCGCAGGTTGAGGCGACGCAGCGGGTCGCGGCGGAGCTTTCCGAGCCAGCGGGTGACAGGCCAGCCGGTGGCAGCGTGGGCATCCCGGCGATAGGACCCGACCACAGCGTCGACGACAGTTTCGGTGCCGACCGCCCCTGCCAGCCGGTCCACCAGCCGCGACCGTGCAGCCTTGGATGGCAGGGTGGCATCGGCGGGTCCTGCCAGCCCGGCCAGCCGGGTGGCCGCCGCTGTGACGTCGGCGGTGAGCCGCGCGGTGGCGGCCTGCCGGCGTTTCACCGTCAGCCCGATTTCCTTCACCAGGTCATCCAGTCCGGCTCCTGTCGCCGCAGAGACTGGATGGACGGCCACGGAACCGAGCCCCTCGGCAGCGAGAATGCCCCGCAGAGACGTTGTCACCTGGTCTGCTTCGTCCCCCACCAGGCGGTCGGTCTGGTTGAGTGCCACCACGGTGACAGCCCCATGGGTGGACATACCCCTGAGGAACCCGTGGTGGAGGGCGGCATCGGCGTACTTCTGCGGATCGACCACCCAGAGCAGGACATCGACCTGCCCGGCCAAGCGTTCCACCACGTCGCGGTGGCTGGCAGCGGTGGAGTCGAAGTCGGGGAGGTCCAGCAGGATCAGCCCGCCGCCGTCGTCGGCTGATGACCGTCCGCCGAAGGCAAGCCGGGAATGGTCGGGCAGCTCGTGGCGCTGGGCCACCTGCAGCCAGTCGAGCAGGGGCCCGCTGCCGTCGGTCTTCCAGAGCACGGCGAGCGGTTCGGACGTGGTGGGGCGCCGTGCGGCAACCCGCGCGACGTCGGTCCCGGTCAGTGCATTCAGCAGCGACGACTTGCCGCTCCCGGTGGGGCCGAAGATGCCGACCACCGTGTGGGCGGCCGACAGCGACCGGCGGGTGCTGGCCCGATCCAGGACGTCGTAGGTGGCGCGCAGATCCTCCTCGGGCAGGCGCCCGGTGGCCAGCTCGCGGGCGGTGTCCAGGGCTTCGAGCTGGTTCTGGACCGCTGATTCGGCCTTTTTACCCTTGTGCCGGCTCACCGGTCACGCCCGTCATCGTCATTCGCGGCACCCTCTGCGGCGTCGTCCATCCTGTGTGACTCGAGTTCCCTGGCGTAGGTGCGGAGCGTTTCGGCTGGAAGCTGCCGCGCCGCTGACTCCAGCAGCGCCTGGTAGCGCTGTTGGTCGGCGCGGAGTAAAGATTCGCACCGGTGCTGCAAGTTGTCCCGCGCTGTTTTCGCCAGTCGGCGGACCGCGTCCTCGCCAAAGACGGCTTCGAGCAGCTTCTGCCCGACGACGGCGGATCCTCCGGCGACGCCAATCTCCAGACCGGTGAGCCCCGCGGTGGAGGCGAACACCACGACCATGAGGGCCACCGCGACGCCGTTGACGCCGAAAGAGAGCATCCTGGCGGTGAACCGCTTGTTGGCGCCCTCAGCGCTGACAAGATCCAGCAGATCCTTCTGCCAGGCCCTGATCTCCCGTGCGGCCTCAGCCGAGAAGTCGCCGCGTGGGGCTAGACCGGCGAGCAGGTCCCGACCGGCATCGCCGTCCCGCCAGGCGTGCTCGGTTTTCTCAGCCGCCTGGGCCGCCTGTTCAACAATGACCGCGTGGAGCCCGGTTTCGATGGCGGTCTCAACGGTGACAGCCCGGGTGGGCCGGCCGGTGAAGAATGAGCCGATCGCATCCCTGGCCCGTCCGACTCTCGACTCAAGGCCCCGCATGAACTCGCCGGTGCCGACAAAGTCCTGCCACCGGGCCAGCACTTCCCCACGCAGCAGGGTTCCATCCTGGGTGGATTCGTGGATTCCCTTGAGCGCGTCGTCGTAGGCTCGGGTCGCCGCAGCCTGCAGCCGCAGGTATTCGGCGTGCTGGTTGTCCTGGGCGTCGGCTGCGGCGTGGACCCGGCCCGCGACAGCGCGGACAGCTCCGTAAAGGGTGCGGCGCGCGATCTCCTGCCGTCCTGACGCGTCGGCGGCCAGCGCCTGCAGCCACCGGCGGATGGGGTCGGCCGCATCTGCCGGGAGCATGCCCTGGGAATCCAGCGGCTGCTCGGGGACGATAAAGATGGGTGCATGGCCCAGGTCGGCGGCCGCGAGCAGCGTGTGCAGGTCGCCGCGCACCTCCTCCTCCACCCCGGCGGGAACCCGGTCCAGGACCACAGCGAGCAGGATGTCCCTCGCGGCGGCGTCGGCGAGCAGCGTCCACGGCACAGCATCGGCGTAGCGGTTGGCGGTGGTGACGAAGACCCAGAGGTCGGCGGCTGCAAGAAGTTGGCCGGCAAGCCGGCGATTCTCGTCGGCGATGGAGTCAAGGTCAGGGGCATCCAGCAGTGCGAGGCCCCGCGGAATCATGGCGTCGGGGCGCAGCAGGAGGGTGCCGGTTCCCGGAGATACGGCATCGGCCGGCCGCCCAGCGACGGGCTCGGCGCTGCCGACGTCCGCGGCGTGAACCCGGCTCAAGGAAGGAAGAATGCGCTGATCAGCGAACCAGTGGCCGTCGGCCGGGTGATGCAGCAGGACCGGTTGCCGGGTGGTGGGACGGATGGCGCCCGAGCGAGTGACGGGATGCCCGACGACGGCATTGACCAGGGTTGACTTTCCGGCGCCGGTGGATCCGCCGACGACGGCGAGCAGCGGTGCGTCAAGGCTCAGGAGCCGGGGAACGACGTAGTCCTCAAGTTGGGCCGCCGCAGCTGTCGCGTTGATTTGGGCAGCGTCCGCACCGTGGACGGCGAGAGGGAAGGACAGCCCACGCAGGGCCTCCCCGGTCTGGCGCAGCGTTGCCAAAAGCGGCTGGGCGGCGGCGGGCAGGGTGTCAGTCACCACCCCATTCTGCCGTACGCTCCGCGGTGTCCGTGGTAGGCAAAGAAAAACCCCCGGAACCTGGTGGGTTCCGGGGGTAATTGTGACCCCAGCGGGATTCGAACCCGCGTTACCGCCGTGAGAGGGCAGCGTACTAGGCCGCTATACGATGGGGCCAGTACTGTGTGCTGTTTGACCTGAGCCAAACGAGCTAGATGATTATTTCACATCTGATAAATGCGTCCAAATTGTCCGCATCTAACGCTGGGGTACCAGGACTCGAACCTAGAATGTTGGTACCAGAAACCAGTGTGTTGCCAATTACACCATACCCCAATGGCACATCCTGGACCGCTCCATACGCAGCATCCAGGCCGCTTCAAACCGCTCTGCGCCGAGAGATCACTTTACCGGACATGCGGCAGGAACTGCAAAACGCCTGCCAGTGACGTGATCCTGCGGCCAGCAAAGCCCGCCGGTGCGGCGGCACGCCGGTCCAGCCAGACACCGATCAGCCCCGCAGCATCGGCGCCCTCGGCGTCGATAACCCTGTTGTCCCCCACATAGAGGGTGCGCTCGGGCGGGGTGCCGAGTTGCCGGGCGCCCTCCCGATAAATGGCAGGATCAGGCTTCGCCGCGTCAACCGTGTCGATCCCCACGAGGACATCAAACCGGGACAGCCCTGAGCGATCAAGTTTGGCGCGCTGATAGTCGTGGACGTTGTTGCTGACCGCGCCGTAGGGGACGCCTGCCGCGTCCAGCGCGTCGAGAAGAGGGACGACGTCGTCGTACGGTTCAAAGTGCAGCGGCAGCGTCGCCTCGTAAGCCGTGTTCCAGCGCCGGGCAGCCTCGCCTTCCAGCGGCTCCTCGACGAAGGCCGCCTGGGCGTGCCTCGCCCGGTGCAGACGCTGCTCGCTAAAAGTGAGCTCGCCGGCAAGGAATCGGTTGTACGAGCCCAGCGGGTCGTGGGCGTACAACCGCTTGTATTCGATCCAGTCGGCGTCACTGAGGTGCGCCAGAGTATCGGCGCCCACATGGTGGAGCGTCCTGCCCATCGCGGTTTCCAGATCCACCAGGGTGTCGTCAATATCGAACAACACCCCGGCGATCTCGGGAAGAATGTCCACGCTCAGCCGGCCGCGCGGAAGGCGCTGATCCTGGCCAGCGACGAGTCCTTGCCCAAAATCACCATGGATTCGAAGAGCGGAGGGGAGATCCGCTTGCCGGACACAGCGGTCCGAACCGGGCCGAAGGCCAGCCGGGGTTTCATTCCCAGTTCCTCGACCAGAGCCTGCCGGAGGGCGTCCTGAATGTTGTCGGTGGTCCAGTCCTCGAGTGGCTGCAACGCTGCGTGGGCGGCGTCGAGCACTTCACCCAGGTTGGCGGGGAGGCCCTTGCGGGCGTCGTCGGCGATCTGGATGCCGGCGTCGTCGGTGAAGAGGAAACCCAGCATGTCCGGGGCTTCGCCGAGGAGGGTGATCCGTTCCTGGATCAAGGGGGCGGCCTCGGCGAGGATCTGGTGGTCGCGCTCACTCAAGGTCTCGCCGACCAGGCCGGCTCCCTGCAGGTACGGGATGGTCCGCTGACGGAAGTCCTCTGGCTCCAGCAGGCGGACATGGGTGCCATTGATTGCCTCGGCCTTCTTCAGGTCGAAGCGGGCAGGGTTGCCCAGTACATCGTGGACATCGAACTTCTCGACCAGGGTGTCGACGGTGAAGATGTCCTCATCCGCGGACAGGCTCCAGCCCAGCAGCGACAGGTAGTTCAGCAGACCTTCGGGGATGAACCCGCGCTCGCGATGGAGGAAGAGGTTGGATTCGGGGTCCCGTTTGGAGAGTTTCTTGTTGCCCTGGCCCATGACGTAGGGCAGATGACCGAACAGGGGCATGTAGCTGGCCACTCCAATGTCGATCAGTGCACGGTACAGCGCGATCTGACGCGGCGTGGAGGAGAGCAGGTCCTCGCCCCGGAGCACGTGGGTGATGCCCATCAGGGCGTCGTCCACCGGGTTGACCAGGGTGTAGAGGGGGGCACCGTTGGCGCGGACCACTGCGAAGTCGGGGATGCTGCCGGATTTGAAGGTGATCTCACCGCGCACCAGGTCGGTAAAGGTGATGTCGTCGTCGGGCATCCGGAGCCGCAACACGGCTGCCCGGCCTTCGCTGCGGAAGGCCTCCTGCTGGTCCCCGGTGAGGGTGCGGTCGTGGTTGTCGTAGCCGAGCTTCACGTCCCGGCCTGCGGCACGGTGGCGTTCCTCGACCTCCTCGGGGGTGGAGAAGGACTCGTAAAGATGGCCCGCTGCCCGCAGTTTCGCGATGACGTCCTGGTACAGCTCTCCACGCTGGGACTGCCGGTAGGGGGCGTGGGGTCCGCCTACTTCGACGCCTTCGTCCCAGTCGATGCCTAGCCACTTCAACGCGTCAAGGAGCTGGGTGTAGCTTTCCTCGCTGTCGCGGGCCGCGTCGGTGTCCTCAATCCTGAACACCATGGTGCCGCCGGTGTGCCGGGCGTAGGCCCAGTTGAACAGTGCGGTGCGGATCAACCCGACGTGCGGCGTGCCGGTCGGCGAGGGGCAAAACCGCACTCGGACGGGGGTCTGATCGGTGACAAGGGGGATCTCAGCAGCATTAGTCATGATGGTGCTAAGTCTACGGGGCTTTGGTCCCCGACCCCGAGCGAAGCGAGGAGTTGGGAGCCCCGGAGACGCTACGGGGCTTTGGTCCCCGACCCCGAGCGAAGCGAGGAGTTGGGAGCCCCGGAGACGCTACGGGGCTTTGGTCCCCGACCCCGAGCTACCCGGCGAAGTACCACCAGGCCGCGAAGATGAGCGCCGCGACGGCAAGCCCGACAGCGATCTGGAAGCGGACCGTGGTCTTCGGGCGAAAGTAGCGCAGGGGCAGGACGGCAGCAGCACCAAACCCGAGTGCAGCGAGAGCCGACACCCAGACCTGCGGCGCACCGCTCAGGGAAGCTGCCCGCGCCGACACCAACGGGATGCCGCAGGCCGCGACGGCGATCAGCCTTCCGAGGCGACGACGCTCAGAGCTCGGGCTGCCGTTCCGCACGGGCCCCCGTGGTACCCGCCGCATCGTTAGCGCCGTGCCGGGTTGGACAGGCGTCCGATGCCCTCGATCTCGACCTCATAGCGTTCGCCTTCGCTGATCAGCCCCACGCCGGCCGGCGTGCCAGTCAGGATGAGGTCTCCCGGGAGCAGGGTGAAGGCCTGGGAAACATAGGACACCAGTTCCCTGACCCCCCAGATCATCTGGCTGGTTGACCCATCCTGCTTCAGCTCGCCGTCGAGGCGGCCGCGAACACGCAGGTTCTCGGTATCGAGGTCTGTCTCGATCCACGGACCCACCGGGCAGGAGGTGTCGAAGCCTTTGGCGCGGGCCCACTGGTTGTCAGTCTTTTGCGCGTCCCGGGCCGTGAGGTCGTTGGCACAGGTGTAGCCGAAGACAACTTCGTCGACCCGATCGAGCGGTACGTCCTTGCAGATCCGGCCGATGACGACGGCAAGCTCCGACTCGAAAGAGATCTCATCTGAGAAAGCCGGAAGTACGATGGGGTCGCCCGGACCGATCACCGAGGTGTTGGGCTTGAAGAACATCAGGGGCGCTGGTGGCACCTCGTTGCCCAGCTCCTTAGCATGCTCGGCATAGTTGCGGCCAATACCAACAATTTTGCTGCGCGGGATGACGGGGGCGAGCAGTCGGACATCCGCCAACTGATGGCGGACGCCGGTGAGCTGAACGCCTGAGTAGAAGGGGTCGCCGGCCATGACCGCGATCTCTTCCTGGCCGTCCTCGCCTTCTACCACTCCGAATGCTGGATCACTGTCAACGACAAATCGGGCTATACGCATGAATCCCACGTTACCGTGACCCGGTCCTGGCCGGGAATCGGAACGGGTTGCGCCACACTAATTCAGGGGCAATTTGCCCTGGACATGCAGATGACCGTGAACCTGTCCCCAGCGGACAAGTTCGCGGTCATCCGTCAAACACTCGCACAAATAGGTGCGAAATGAGTGGTAGATGCTTAGTGCGGCCAGTTTCCGATATGTGGCCAGTTTCCAATTTTGGTGATGGTGGTGGAGCTTGTGAAACCAGTCGCGGCGTCGGCAGCAGTAGCTGTGGAGACACCGCCGATTGTCAGCACCGATACAACCATGAGGGAGGCAAATAATCTTTTCATACGAGAGTCCTTTGCTTATGCGAGAATGCGTGAAGCACCGAACCTCACGCAGTTTTATTAGTATACGAACGAAATACAGAAAACCAAGCGTTTGGAAAGATGAACTTTCGGAAGCAATACCTGCCGAATATCCCCTAAACTCAAGTTACGGTGTCTTCCCTTCACATGGGAGTCACCGTGAGCATCACCCGAGGTCCACCGAGAACTGCACGAAGGGGCTACCACCCATGGCGATAAATCAGCCCGGCGACCAGCTGTTGTACGAGCTGAGGGCGCGGGAAGCCTGGAGCCAGCGAGACTATGAGCGTGCGCGCGTCATTGCGGGACAGGCAGTGGATCTGGCCCTCGACGATGGTAACGAGGTTGCCTGGTGGAACATGGCCTTCCTGCAGGCCGAGTGTCTGCGTGAAGAGGGGGCAGTTGAAGAGTCGGTCAAAGTAGCCCAGCAGCTGCGGGACCATTCACTCACCAGCCAGTCGCCCTCGTTGGCGGTTCGGGTCCTGACCCTGCTCGCCGTCGGGCTGCAGGGTCTGGGTCAGCTACCAGAAGCGGTGCGTCAGGCCACTGCAGCCGTAAACGTCGCAGCCGATGCCGTCGACGCCCCCGAACTCCGGGTTGAAGCACATCAAGCCCTGATTGCCTCTCTCGCTGAAAGCGACCGACTGGAGGAGGCTTGGGCGCAATGCCTCGCCCTGTCCGTATTGCTCACTACCGAAATGCGCTCACAGACTGCTGGCAAGGCGCACTGGGCGATTGGCAACGTAGCGTTCATGCGCCATGAGGTCGCGGATGGCACCAAGTTCCATTCCCTCGCCGCAGGGAGCCTATCCCCCAATAACGACCTTGACCTCTGGGCCCGGTTCAACCGCGCATCTGCTGCACTTAGGCTTGCCGCGGGCGTAGTCGACGCGGAGACGCTCGAGTGCATTGAGCGTGCGGAGACTGCCAGCTCCATCGTGGGAGGAAATGACCGCGACCAGTTGGAGCTGTCGTTGACCCGCGCTCACTGGCTGGTTCTCACGGGCCAGCTCAATGCGGCAGTCAAGCGCCTCCGGCCGATTTGCGCTGACGCGATCATCCTGGCCCCTCAGACCGCGGGCGAAGCGAATCTTCTTCTCGGTCGGGCCCTCGCAGGACGGGGCGAGGATTTCGAAGCGATGAGCTACCTTGACACCGCGAAGACCTTTTTCATCCAGTCAGGCGCCCAGGATCGTGCTGCACACGTCGCCGGCCTGATTGATTCCCTGATGCAGCCCCAGAAGAGCTAGGCGTCAGCCGAATTTCCGGCTGACGGCCCCTAGCTGGCCTCAGGAGTCCTGATCAGCCGTTGGCGTTGCCGTCGGCCTGGCGGACGGGGTGACAGTCGGCCTCGGGGTGCCGCTCGGCGTCGCCGTCGGCTTCGCGGTGGAACTCTCCGCGTCCTCAAGACCCTCCAGGAGCTTGACGACGTCGTCGTTAGTCAAACGGTTCCAGGGGGAGCCAGCCGAACCCTGCAGGGCAGCCTCGGGGCTGTCGCCCTGGCTCCACCACTTGCATTCGAACACGTGATCGTCGAGCCGGACAAGATCGCCGCTCTCGTACACCTGCTCCGGATCCCATTCGTCGATGGTTCCAGCGGGAATGGTCGGAGCCGTGACTGGCGCTTCGCCCGGAAGGACCGGCCCGATGAGGGTCCACGGTGTTTCATCGGCCTGGAGAACAGGGTTGTCCGGGGTTGATCCTTCGTTCCACCACTTGGCGACATACACGTTGCCGTGCCACACCACGCGCTGCTCGGCCACATAGGTCGCGTCCTCGGACCAGATGGGATACGGGCTGGTTTCGGGATTGTCCTCCACCAGTTCGGGGGTGGGCTCCGGTGACGCCGACGTGGTGGCGATACTGTCAGCGCTTCCCTCAAACCCCTGGCCGAGGATCTGCGCGAAGCTTTGCCCGTCCTGGTCGATGCCACTGCAGCCCACTGAAACGACTGTCACATCGGCGTAGTTGTCGCTGCAGGTGGCGTCGCGGTTCAGGGACCACATGGACATCCGGCCAATCCCCTTTTCGACGGCGAAGGCGTTCAGGCCCGCTGCGTGATCCAGCGAGAACACCTCACTGACGACGTCGTTCTGGCCAATCATCGGGGTGAGGCCCAGTTTGGTCCAGAGTGCCTGCGGCCCGAGCGGCATGTCGGCCCGGCTGTACAGGGTGGACAGCTGTGCGTGGGTTGCTTCGGCGGCGGCGATTGAGGCGTCGAGCATGCTCATGGTCTGCGGCCGGCTTCCCCCGAAGTCCATGGTCATGATGTTTACACCGGCGAGGTCAACTCCGCCTTCGAGCATCTGGGTGACTGCTGTGGTGCCCGGCTCGGTGAGCCCCGACGGCGCTACCGGCAGCGTCAGCCAGATGTTCAGCGGTTCGTCGGCGGCGAGGCGTTCTTCCTGCAGCAGGGCGAGGGCTGCGGCCCGGCGTTCCCCGCCTGCGGTATCGAGCAGGTTCTCGCCTTCCACGTCCAGGTCGATGGTGGTGAGGTTGTAGCGGTCAACCACTGAGGCGTACGCATCCTTGAGATCGTTCACGTCGGTGCAGGACGTAGCGAGCTCATCGTTGAGCAGGCCACCGAAGGAAACAGCAACTTCTCCGCCACTTTGAATCAGGCGGGCGATCCGGCGATCCAGGTCCATGGTGGATTCAGCTTCGTCGAAGGTATAGGCGGCACCCCAGGACGGTTCGCAGGGGTTTTCAGGATCAGCTACGACGAAGGACAGCACCACGCTACCGCCTTCGTCGGTCTGCGGGCGTTCGAAGGCATAGAAGGGGGTGGCTGTCGCATCAACGTAGCCAGCAAACCAGGACCCACTGTTTTCTGCTGCCCGGGCATCCTCGAAACGGTTCCATCCAGTGAACGACGCGGCGACCACTGCCGCGAGAACGCCCACCACAAGAACGAGCCGAACGAACGAGAGTTTCCGACCCGGAAAGTGCCTTGCCAATGAGTGCCCCCACGAATCCTGCCCCCACGAATAAAGGGGAAACTTGAACTATAAACTGTTATGTTACCTAACCACTATAAGTCCCTATGCCTAGTGCTACTCTTGCACGGTCATATAACGGTTGCATCCGGCTCTCCGCCGAGCGCGAAGCCGCCAAATGAACGCAGGCAACCCCACCAGTCGGGTGGTTGGCGCGAGCCGTCTGCGGAGGGAGCGGCAGGGATCGATCCTGCAATCGAGTCGCTGGGGAGCGAGATGAAGGATCACAAAGTGGCTGCGACGCCTGTTGAGCACACCAAGGAAACCAGTCCGGGAGCGCGCAAGCGCCAATGGGGGGCCGAGAAGCGCTCCGAACCCCTTTCCATAGTTCACCCCACACCGTCCCGCCGGAAGATTGCGCTTGGCCGCCTGGCGATTGTCGCGACCATGGCGGGCTGGGCGTCCTATGTGGTCTCGACGATCCTGCGGCAGCTCATCGACAATCCCAGCGCGGGATTTCGTTTCCAGTTTGAAGCGGTGTCGTACCTGATCGTTGTCACGTTCCTCACCTTCTCCGCCCTCCTGTATCTGGTTGCACGTCAAGGTGCGCTGTACCGGTTCCGGGACCACAAGCGGGTCCCCCGGGGTGAGCTGGACCGCCACTTCGCCCATTACGACGACGGGATCACCGTCCTGGTCCCGTCCTACGCTGAGGAACCCCAGGTGGTGCGCGCCACCCTCTGGTCCGCTGCCCTTCAGGAGTTTCCTGACCTCCGGGTGGTCCTGCTGCTCGACGATCCCCCGTTCCCCACCGATCCTGCGGTCGCAGCCCGACTGAAGACCACCCGCGAGCTTTCCGAGAATATCGAGGCGCAGCTCCTCGAACCGTCAACCCGGTTCAACGATGCGTTGACCAGCTATCGCGAGCGGGTTACCGCCCCGGTGGCCCCCGGCGTCGACGA
This sequence comes from Arthrobacter sp. CAN_A1, assembly GCF_015751665.1. Classification (NCBI taxonomy): domain Bacteria; kingdom Bacillati; phylum Actinomycetota; class Actinomycetes; order Micrococcales; family Micrococcaceae; genus Arthrobacter; species Arthrobacter sp. CAN_A1. The sequence goes on from NZ_JADOUR010000012.1 coordinate 84,695, forward strand.
ACTGGAAGTGCTCACCAACGAGTACATCGCCGCCGCCACCTGGCTGGAGGACATGGCAGGCGCGGAGCGGGTTGAGGACCACGTTGATGAGTTCTTCGTCGATCTGGTGTTGATGGGCCTGGCCCGCGAGCTCCGGCTGACGGTGCTGGGACTCACCGCTGCCCGGGCACAGGGCGAGCAACCCAATGAGGACCGGCTGACCGAGCTGTACCTGAGGCTGTGCCGCATCTTCACCGCCCGCCTGGAAACCTTTGAGCGGAAGATGTTCGCCTCCCTCTCGCATGAGGCCAACAAGGCGATGAACCTTAACTCCTACATTTCCCTGATGGGGAAGCGCTGGCACCGTGAAGAGTCCCCCAATGGCACCATCCTGCGCCCCGCCGAGGGCCCAGCCCAGGTGGACCTTGATGTGCCTGACTCCACCTACCTGTTGACCCTCGACGCCGACTCGCTGCTGCTGCGCGACTACTGCCTCCGTCTGGTGTACCTCCTGGAATCACCGGGAAACGAACGGGTCGCCGTAACGCAGACCCCGTACTCCTCCTTCCGCGGGGCACCGACCCGGATTGAACGGGTGGCCGGAGCGACCACCGACATCCAGCACATCCTGCACCAGGGCATGACCTATTACGGAGCCACCTTCTGGGTGGGGGCCAACGCGGTGATCCGCAAGGAAGCCCTGATGGACATCCTCGAGGTGGAGGATGTTGGCGGTTTTGAAATTCACACCTACATCCAGGACCGGACGGTCATCGAAGACACGGAGTCGAGCGTCGACCTGGGCGCCCACGGCTGGACCCTGGTGAACTATCCCGAACGACTCAGCTACAGCGCCACTCCCCCGGACTTCGGTTCCCTGGTGGTGCAGCGTCGTCGTTGGGCGAACGGCGGGCTCCTGATCCTGCCGAAGCTCTGGAACCAACTCCAGGACCGGCGCTACCGCCGTGACCGGATTCTGGTGCGTGAGGTGCTGCTTCGCGTCAATTACATGGCGTCCATCGCCTGGGCCAGCTTTGGGTTGATGTTCCTGCTCGGCTACCCCTACGACAGCCGGCTCCTCAGCCCGCTGGTCTTCATGACCGCCTTGCCGTACTTCCTGGCCATGGGCAGCGACCTCCGCGATTGCGGGCACCGCTTCAGCGACATCTTCAGGATCTACGGCTTCAACATAGTGCTGCTCCCGGTGAACCTGGCCGGCGTGCTGAAGTCCATCCAGCAGGCGTTTACCGGCGAAAAGATCCCCTTTGTGCGCACGCCCAAGGTCAAGGACCGCACCGCCGCCCCAGCCCTCTACGTGTTCATCCCCTACGCGATCGTCGCGTTCTCGGTCCTTACCCTGTGGCGTGACGCCATGCAGGGGAACTGGGGCAACGCCGCCTTTGCCGGGCTCAACGCGGTGCTGGCGGCCGGCGCCATTCGCGCCTACATTGGGGTGAACAACTCAATTGTGGACATGGTGCTCGGGGTCCTCAACTGGCTCTACGTCCCGCCCCGCAAGAAGCGCGAGACAAAGTCCCAGGTGATCGAGAAGACACCGGAAGAAGCTGACTGGTCCTCCATCCTGTACCACGGAGACCGCCGCCTCAACCGTGATCTTCGGGGATCAAACGACCGCCGTCGTCGTATTTCCTCGCGGTAACCATCCGTCCACCACCCACCGGACTGGAACACCGTGGCAGGCGCAGTGAAAGGGACCATGTCGGCTATAACTACACAGAACAACCTGGTGGACGAAGACCACCCGGTGGATGTCATCCGTCTCGTCATGCCGCAGGGCGTGGAAATCACGGGTGAAATCGCCGAGGCGCACGCCGAGAAGGCTCGATCCCTCGCCAACGGCAGCCTTCGACCAGTGCTCCTGGAGATCTCGGGGGTGGGCTCGATCAGCCGCGACGCCAGAGCCATCTTCACCGGCTCACGATCCTCGTCGGCGATCGCCGTGCTGGGCACCTCCCCAGTTGACCGCGTCCTGGCCAACTTCCTGCTCGGCGGCGACCCACCGCCGTGCCCCACCCGTTTCTTCACCACTGAGTCCGAGGCTCTGGCCTGGTTAGGTAGCTGCCCCAATGCCTGAAAAGGACGCTGATCCCCGCCTAGCCATGCTGGTCGACGGGATTGTCAGGCTCTCCCGGGGCGATCTGAGCAGCCGGATGGAGCCGTCCGCGGCACGGGACGACGTCGACGCCGTCATCACCGGCTTCAACCTGCTCGCCGAAGAGCTGGAACTGGTGCACCGCGACTTCGAGGAGCGCGTGGCCAGCCGCACGGCCATGCTTCACCAAGCGCACCAGGACATGCGGGCCATGGCGATGACGGATGCCCTGACGGGCCTGGACAACCGGATTGCCCTGCTGGCCAAGCTTGAGGCTGAGCTGGCTGACAAGCCTGAAAACACGCCGCCCGCCTTGATCCTCCTCGACCTGGATTCCTTCAAGGATGTCAACGACAGCTTCGGGCACGACGCCGGCGACCGGGTCCTGCAGGAGGTGGCCAACCGCCTGGCCGGGGTGGTGCGGGACTCCGACACGGTGGCACGGCTCGGCGGCGACGAGTTCGCCATTCTGGTGCCCGAGGCAACACTGGAGATCGCCCTCAGGATTGCCAACCGGGCCCTCGCTGCCCTGGGTGACCGCATCTCGCTTGAGGAACTTCACGTCTTTTCCCGGGCCAGTATCGGCGTCAGGCTCGCTGACCCGCAGCAGAATGCCGAAAGTATCCTGCTCGACGCCGATACTGCCATGTATGCAGCGAAACGGGAGGGCCGCAGCACCATCAAGGTCTTCGAACCGGTGATGCTGCTGCAGCGCCAGCTCCGCAGCCAGATTGCATCCGAACTGAGGGACGCCATCCGGACTGATCAGCTGAGCCTGCACTACCAGCCGGTGGTGGACCTGCGCGACGGGCGGGTCCTGGGGCTCGAGGCGCTAGTCCGCTGGAACCACCCGACCCGCGGTTTCATCATGCCGGACGAGTTCATCCCACTGGCCGAGGAGATCGGTGCCGTCATCGAGCTCGATCGGTGGGTGATGGCCTCGGCGATCCGGCAGTATTCGCTGTGGCGGGCAGAGATGCAGCTCGACGACGACTTCCAGCTGCGGCTCAACCTCTCGGCCGTCGAGCTGCAGCAGCTCGACCTGGTGGACTACGTGCGCGGGCTGTTGCGACGGTTCGACATCCCCCCGGTCGCGTTGGTGCTGGAAATTACCGAGACCGCGCTGGTCACCGGCGGGGAAGTGGAAACCTATTCGCTGCTGAGCCTGAAACAACTCGGCGTGTGCATCGAGATCGATGACTTCGGCACCGGCTACTCGTCGATCAGTTACCTGCGGACGCTGCCGGTCAGTATGGTCAAGGTGGACCGGTCGCTGCTCAGTGAGCTGTCCACCGGGTCCATCCAGTTCGGTTTCATTGCAGCCATCCTGCAGCTGATTCGGGCAGCCGGTCTGGAGGCAGTCTTCGAGGGCATCGAGACCAAAGAGCAGGCGCTGAAGCTGCAGGAGATGGGTTGCGTGGGTGGCCAGGGGTATTACTTCAGCCGTCCCCTGCCCGTCGAGCAGACCACCACGCTGCTGCGGTCGGCCGCCAAGCTGCCCGTGGACTCCTGACCCTCCTCCGACAGCAACGCGTCCGCAGTTTCGCCAGGCGTGGCCTACCGAAGCTGCGGACGTGTCAGTCCGTGGTGTGAGGGCTAGACCAGTCGGGTCAACCAGCCGTGAGTGTCAGGTGAGGTTCCCGTCTGGATGCCGAGCAATTGCTCCCGGATGGACATGGTGACCTCTCCGGCCTTGGAGTCGGGAGCACCGATGACCTCGGTGCCATCCTTGAGCTGTCCGATCGGTGTGATGACCGCAGCGGTGCCGCAGGCAAACACCTCGGTAATGTCGCCCGAAGCCACCCCGTCGCGCCACTCGTCGAGGGTGATCTTGCGTTCGGTCACGGTCAGTCCGCGGTCCTTGCCCAGCTGGATCACCGAGGACCGGGTAACACCCTCCAGGATGGTTCCGGACAGTGCCGGGGTGACCAGTGAACCGTCCTTGAAGACGAAGAAGACGTTCATCCCGCCGAGTTCCTCGACGGCATTGTCATTGAACTGGTCGAGGAACAGGACCTGCTTGCAGCCCTGGGCTTCGGCCTCGAGCTGCGCCGCGAGAGACGCGGCGTAGTTGCCACCGCATTTGGCGTTGCCCGTGCCACCCCGCCCGGCGCGGGCGTAGTTCCGGGAAACCCAGATATCCACGGGTGCCAGTTCCCCGCCAAAATAGTTTCCGGCTGGTGACGCGATGACCCTGAAGGACACTTCCCGCGCCGGCCGCACACCGAGGAAGGCCTCGGTGGCGATCATGAACGGCCGGATATACAGGCTCTCGCCCTCGCGGGTGGGAATCCAGTTCTGGTCAGCCGCCACCAACTGGCGCAGCGACTCAAGGAAGATGCTTTCCGGGAGTTGCGGCAAGGCGAGCCGTGCCGCCGAACGGTTCAGACGGGCTGCGTTCTGGTCTGCCCGGAACGTCCACACCGACCCGTCCTCGTGGCGGTAGGCCTTCATGCCCTCAAAAATTTCCTGGCCGTAATGCAGTACCGCCGCGGCGGGATCGAGCGCGATGGGGCCGTAGGCTTCGAGCCGTGCGTTGCCCCAGCCGCCGTTGCCGGCGGTGTCCGCCGTGAAATCGACCACTACCGTGTGATCGGTGAAGTGATTTCCGAACCCAGGCTCGGCGAGAATCGCTGCACGTTCCTGATCGGATGTGGGGTTGGCGGAGGGGTACTGGCTAAATTCCAGGTCGGTGGCTGTCATGGTTAACCAGCTTAGGACACCAAAGCGGCGATCGCATCGCCGATTTGGGCTGTGGTGCGACGGGCATCGGTGCGGGAGGCGACGTCGTTGTCCACTGCGCGCTCAACCCGCGCGGCGGCGTCGTCGAACCCGAGGTGGCGCAGCATGAGCGCGACCGACAGGATAGCCGCGGTGGGATCGGCTTTCTGCTGCCCGGCTATGTCCGGTGCCGACCCGTGGACGGGCTCGAACATGGAGGGTGCGGTCCGGTCCATGTTGATGTTGCCCGAGGCGGCCAGTCCGATTCCGCCGGTGATCGCCGCAGCGAGGTCCGTGATGATGTCGCCGAAGAGGTTGTCGGTCACGATGACGTCGAAGCGTGCCGGGTCGGTGACCAGGAAAATCATGGCGGCGTCGACGTGCAGGTAGTCATGGGTGACCTCGGGGAACTCGGCGGCAACCGCTTCCACCGTCCGGCGCCACAGATGGCCCGAGTAGACGAGCACGTTGTGTTTGTGAACGAGCGTCAGGTGGCGGCGGGGGCGGTCATTGGCCCTGCGGAAGGCATCCCGGACAACCCGCTCCACGCCATGGGCGGTGTTGAGGGAGACTTCGGTGGCAATCTCGTGGGGCGTGCCGCCGCGGAGGATGCCCCCGTTGCCGGCGTAGGGTCCCTCGGTTCCTTCACGGATGACGATGAAATCGATGTTCCCGGGTGAGGCGAGGGGGCTAGCGATGCCCGGGTAGAGCCGGGAGGGTCGCAGGTTCACGAAATGGTCCAGGGAGAACCTGAGCTTCAACAGCATCTCCCGCTCGATGATGCCCGAAGGAATGCGGGTGTCGCCCGGGGCAGCACCGACCGCACCGAAAAGGATCGCGTCGTGTTCGCGGAGCTTGGCGAGGGTCTCATCGGGGAGGGTTTCGCCGGATTCGAGCCAGTGTTCGGCGCCGAGCTTGAACTCGGTCAGGACGAAGGTGGTGTCAAGACCAGCGGTGACGCTGTGGAGCACCTTGACGGCTTCGGCGATAACCTCGGGGCCGATACCGTCGCCCGGAATGACGGCCAGCTGGACTGTGGAAGATAGTTCGCTCATACGAACAGGTTAGAGATTTAGACCACATGATGGACAATTTGTCTCACTTTTTGAGATTTCACTGATGTTCTCCACCCGCGGGCTGATGCCCCGGGTGGAGAACCCGTTCTAGAGTTGGCCTATGGACCTTCACCACCGGGCCGCTCGGCTGCTTCGCGCCCATCCGGGGCGGGTGGACTTAGTGATCATGGGATTGCTGCTCCTGGTTCTTGTGGTTCCGCTGTTTCTGAGCTCCGGGTTGCCGGCTCACGTGCTGGTATCCACCGCGCTGACCATCCCCCTCACCTGGCGGCGGTCCCGTCCAGTGTTTTCTGGTGCGATCGTCGCTGGCATATCAGTGCTTCAGCTCGTCAGTGGTGTGCCGCCACTACCCGCCCAGCTGGCAGTGCTCATCTCCCTGTATGCTTTGGCCGCCTATGCGCCCCGGTGGGCAAGCCTCGGAGGGCTTGTGGTTGCTTCAGTCGGGTGCTTCGCCGGTTTGCTCAGGTACGGCGCCGATTACGGAATCAGCCCCTTCGAGGCGGGTGTGGGCTCGCTGCCCCTGCTGGCGCTGGTGGTCATCCTGGTCCAGGCAATGGTGCTGCTGTGCTGGACCTTCGGCGATCTGGCACGCAACCGCCGGCTCACCCTCCAGGCCCTTGAAGACCGAGCCCACCGCCTCGAGGTGGAGCGCCAGCAGGAGCGGGAGCTGGCCGCCGCCGATGAACGCAGCCACATTGCCCGCGAGATGCACGACATTGTTGCCCACTCCCTTTCGGTCATCATTACCCAGGCCGACGGAGCGCGGTACGCGAGCGCACAGGATCCCACGGTGGCGCCCGCCACGCTCGGCACTATCGCCGACACAGGCAGGGCGTCGCTGCGGGAAATGCGGCGCCTCCTTGGCGTGCTCCGCGGCGATGAGGAAACGTCGACACGTCCGCTCCCAACCCTCGCCGACGTCCCCACGCTCATCGAGACGGTGCAGCGCGCCGGTCTGACCACTTCCTATGTGGTAGACGGCACGTCCCGACGCGAGCTCCCCGTCGGGGCCGAACTGACCGCCTACCGCGTGGTGCAGGAATCCCTCACCAACGTGCTGAAACACGCGGGACCCGACGCCCGTGCCGCCGTCGCCCTGATCTGGACGCCGAAGGGCCTGAACCTGAGGATCGACGACGACGGCCGCGGTGCTGGTGCCGATCCGGCCTCAACGGGTGCCGAGCAGGGTATCAAGGGCATGCGGGAAAGGCTCAGACTCTACGATGGGGAGCTGACCGCCGTCGCCCCGGCCGACGGTGGGTACCGCATTTCCGCATTCATCCCCTACACGGAAGCCTGACAGTGACTAATGGCGACGAACGCATGACAGTGATCCATGATGCGGGGCTCGGCGCACCGGCCATCCGGGTGGCCCTGGTGGATGATCAGCGGCTGGTTCGCAGCGGCTTCACCATGCTGATCAATTCCCAGCCGGACCTGCGGGTGGTGTGCGAGGCCGGGAACGGGACCGAGGCGGTGGCCGCGTTGCAAGCCACCAGTGCTGACGTGGTGCTGATGGATGTCCGGATGCCCGGCATGGACGGCATCGAGGCGACCCGCCGCATCCTGGCAGCGGCGGCGGCCACTAGCGCGCCGAGTAAACACCCGGGGTCTTCCGGCCCGAAAATTATAGTGCTGACCACCTTTGATCTGGACGAGTATGCCCTGGCTGCGATTCAGGCGGGAGCAAGCGGTTTCCTCCTCAAGGATGCGCCACCCGAGGAGCTGCTGGAGGCGATCCGAACGGTGTATCGCGGTGATGCGGTGATCGCTCCGTCCACTACCCGACGGCTCCTCGATCACGTTGCGCCGATGCTGCGCCGTTCCTCCCCCGCCACTGGGGTCAATGCCGAGTCGGTCAAGTCCCTGACAACGCGCGAGCGGGAGGTTTTCAGGTTGATTGCCCTGGGCCTGTCCAACCCCGAGATTGCCGGCAAGCTGTACCTCTCGGAGGCGACGGTGAAGACCCACGTAGGCCATATTCTGGCGAAGCTGCAGGCCAGGGACCGGGTGCAGGCGGTTCTGATCGCCTATGAAACCGGCATTGTGCATCCCTAGTCCTCTCATCCCCCGGGCGTCGAAGGCTCATCCCGCGGGATGAGGAGTGCGGCCGGAGAGACCGGCCCGTAGGCTGATCCGCTGCGCAGCCCGCCGCTCTAGCGTTGAAGCATGAGAACTTCCGCCACTACCGCCGACCACCTTTCGACGTCGTTCGCTGCCTCCCAGCCTGCTGCGTCAGCTGACTCGCTCTCCAAGAACTACGGGCGCGCCGACACCCGCGTGCACGCGCTGAAGGAGGTCAGCGTAACCTTCGAACGCGCCCGGTTCACGGCGATCATGGGCCCATCGGGATCCGGCAAGTCCACCCTGATGCATTGCCTGGCTGGCCTGGACACCGCCGATTCCGGCCGCGTCTGGATTGGGGACACCGAGCTCACCGGGCTATCCGACAATGAGCTCACCCGGCTGCGGAGGGATCGGATCGGATTCGTGTTCCAGGCCTACAACTTGATCCCCACGCTGACCGCCGAACAGAACATCACCCTGCCAGTGGCGCTCGCTGGCGGGACGGTGGACGCCGAATGGCTGACCCAGATCTGCACCACCCTCGGGCTCACTGACCGGCTCGCTCACCGGCCGCACGAGCTCTCCGGCGGCCAGCAACAGAGGGTAGCGGTGGCCCGGGCCCTGCTGACCCGCCCCGATGTGTTGTTCGGCGATGAGCCCACCGGTAACCTTGACTCGCGCTCCGGCGCGGAAGTGCTCTCCCTCCTGCGCCGCAGCACCCGGGAGATGGGACAGAGCATCATCATGGTCACCCACGACCCCGTTGCCGCGTCCTATGCCGACAGCGTTCTCCTGATGAACGACGGCGAACTGGTGGGCCAACTCAACCGCAGCACCCCCGATGTCATCTCGCAGGCTCTCGCCGGACTGGGAGCCTAGGCCGTGCTGCAGGTTGCACTTGCCCAACTTCGGATCCATGCCCGGCGGTTTGTTGCAGTGGGGCTGGCTGTCATCCTCGGCGTCGGCTTCCTGTCCGCAACCCTGATGGTCTCGGGTACGACGCAGGCGACGCTTCAGCAAAGCATCGGGGCCACCTATGCGAAGGCGGACCTGGTGGTCACCATTGCTGACGGCGGACGGTCAGCGTTGGAAACCGAACAGCTGCTGTCCGGTCTTGACGGGGTGTCGGCCGTCCACGCTGCGCAGCGGACCATCTCGGCCCTGCAGCTTCCCTCGGGGCCGGCGGACGTGTTTGTCCTCAGCACCGCCCCGACAGCCCTTCAAACCTCGATCCTGGTGGACGGGAGCCTTCCCCTTGACGGCACGGGGATCAGTATCGACAAGACCTCCGCCATCGAGCTGGGGCTGGCTGTGGGCGACACCTACACCCTGGAACAGCCCGTGTACGCCCCCGGCGGCGACACACCTCCCCCCACCACTGTCACAGTGACGCTCACGGGAATCACCGAGGACTCGGCCGACCCCTACCTGTCCGGTCTGCCGCACGTCTACGCTGCGCCGGACCTGGTGCAGTCCCTGAGTGTCCTCTCACCCGGCGACGCCCCTCCCCCGGTCACCTCCGCCCAGGTGGCCCTTGCCGACGCCGCCGATCAGTCGGCTGCCAAGACCGATGTCCTGGCTACTCTGGCCACCGCGGGTGTCTCAGCCGAGGTCCGCACCAGCGCTGAGCAGGTGACTGAGGACGTGGCGGCGCTCTCGGGCGGGACCGATCAGTTGACGGTGATCCTGCTGGCCTTCGCCGTCGTCGCTGTCCTGGTGACCGTGCTGGTCATCTCCAACACTTTTTCAGTACTGGTGGCACAGCGAACCCGGGATCTTGCGCTGCTGCGCTGCCTAGGGGCATCGAGGCGTCAGATCCGCGGCTCGGTGCTGCTCGAAGCTGCTGTGGTGGGGCTGGTGTCCTCGGCGCTCGGCGTGCTGCTGGCCGCTGGTGTGATGTTTGTGCTGGTCTCCGTTGCGGCTTCGCAGGAGGGTACCGAGTTTGCCACCCTGGCCATTCCGGTTTCGGCGGTCCTGGTGGGCCTCGGCGTCGGGGTTGCGATGACGCTCGCCGCCGCTTTCGTGCCGGCCCGTGCTGCGACCGCCGTCGCACCGCTCGAGGCCCTGCGCCCTGCCGAGGATGCCACGACGGGGACCCGTAAAGGCAAGGTTCGGCTGGCACTTGGGCTGGTGCTGGTGTTGCTGGGGGCTGGGTTGCTCGGGGCGGGCGCCATCCTGTCATCGCTGCTGATCGCGCTGCCGGGTGGGGTGTTGTCCTTTGTGGGCATCCTGATGTGCGCCTCCCTGTTCCTGCCTGCTCTGGTGACCGCCGTCGGGCGGCTCGCCGCACCGCTGGGGGTGCCGGGACGGCTCGCTGCGATCAATGCGGTCCGCAATCCGGGCCGAACCACTGCCACCGCGAGCGCACTGCTGGTGGGCGTCACACTGGTGACCATGATGATGGCTGGCGCCCAGACCTCGCGCGCCGCGTTCGACGCCGAGCTGGGAGCCAACTACCCCGTGGACCTCGCCGTCCAGGAGGTCGGGAACGCCACCGATGCCGGGGCCGCCGTCCAGACGGTCGAACAGCTGTCCGGTGTGGAGTCGGCAATAGCGCTATCCGTGGCCGCCGTTACTGACGAGTCAACCGGCGCCCAGCCGGTCTATGCGCTGGCACCGGAGGATGCCCGACAGGTGTTACGCAATGACGGGGTTGAACTGGTCAACGATGTGGTGTTCATGCCCCAGAACTCGGGTCTCACTGAGGTGACACTCGAGGGTGCGTCGGGTCCCGTCACCCTGCCCGTTCAGGAGGTGCAGACCCAGAGCTTCGTCCCGGCCATTACCGAGGCCACTGCAGCGACGCTGGGGGCGGCCCCCCGGCCTGGCGTTGACACCTTGGGCGATGAGACGGGCCTTCTGTGGATGAAACTCGATGACTCGCTTGATGCTGCCGGGGTGACCGGGCTGCGGTCCGAGATCGTCGAGGCGCTCGGCGTCTCCGAATACCAGGTCAATGGCGCTGCTATTGAGCGGGTGTCGTTCAACGAAATTATCGACGTGATCCTGCTTGTGGTGACGGCACTGCTGGCCGTCGCCGTGCTGATTGCGCTGATCGGCGTCGCCAACACGCTGTCGCTGTCGGTGCTCGAACGCACCAGGGAGTCGTCCCTGTTGCGGGCGTTGGGTCTGACCCGGGCGCAATTGCGCGGGATGCTGGCCGTCGAAGCGGTGTTGATCGCCGGCGTCGCAGCCGCTTTCGGGTGCGTGCTCGGGGTGGTGTACGGGTGGTTGGGCGTGCAGTCGGCACTGGGTTCGATTGCTCCCGTCACGCCGTCGATCCCCTGGGCGCAGCTGGTGGGAGTACTCGCCGTCGCCGTCGTCGCCGCCCTGTTGGCGTCGGTGCTACCGTCCCGCCGCGCAGCCCGCCTGTCACCGGTCGAGGGACTCTCAGCGGCGTAACCCGGACGGCTTAAAAGCCAGGTGCGCCGCTCGGGGCCAAGGCAGGCGGGACCTGCGAAGATGGGGGTCATCATTCTTTGCAGGTCCCGCCCGAAAGGTTACCCATGGATCACTCCCCGGCCCCCCGCAGCGACTCCAATCCGGCCGATTCCAGCAGGCTGTCGGCCTATCTGGATGATCATCTGGTGGCTGCCGCCTCCGGGGTGAAGCTGTTTTCCACGGCCCAGGGATCCTGGCAGGGCACCAGGCACGAGCAGACCTTTGCCTCGCTGACCAGGGAGATCTCGGCCGATCGGGATGAACTCAGGCAGATCATCAGCTCCCTCGGCTACACGCCGAGCAAGGTCAAGATGGTCATTGCGCAGATTGGCGCGCAACTGAGCAGGGTCAATCCCCTCAACCTCCGCCGGTCGGACAAGGGCAGCGGTGCCCAGCTTGAACTTGAGGCACTGCAGAGTGCTGTCCGAGGGAAGGAGTGCATGTGGGAAACCCTAGGCGCGCTCACCGAGGCTGGCTCGACCGAGCTCGACGCCGAGCAGCTGCGCCGATTGACCGATCGGGCACGCAAACAGCAGGAACAGCTGGCGCACGTTATGCGAGAGACCGCGCCCGAGCGTTTCCTTTCCGGCGACCACTAAGCCCCGCCGCGGGCCCCACCCCCGCACCGACCCCCGCCGAGAGGTAGGATCTGGCGACTCAAACCTCGTTTAAGTCGCCAGATCTCGCTGTTCGGCAAGGTCGGTGTGGGGGCTAGGCGTCAGCGGGCTCCTCGTACTTCGGGAAGATCGGCGCCGGTGCTGGCAGCGCCGTGCCGGCCGCCAACGGGGTGGCGATCGCACTGAACTGGCGGGTGACGTCGTCGGACGCGGTCCCCTGGCCCAGCGCGGTCAGGAGCCGCGCGGCGCCGTCGGGCATCACCGGCTGCGCGAGGATCGAGACGATCCGGAGCACCTCCAGCGTCACGTACAGGACGGTATTCATGCGCTCGGGGTCGGTTTTGCGCAGCACCCACGGCTGCTGGTCCGCGAAGTAGGCGTTGGTGTCGCCCAGCACTCCCCAGATCAGTTCGAGCGCGCGGGAGAATTCCTGCCGGTCGAACGCGGCGCGGGACGCCTCGAGGAGCGCGCCCGCCTGGGCCAGGATCGCCTCGTCCGCCGGAGCGAACGACGACGGCGCGGGCACCTGCGCGTCGCAGTTCTTCGCCACCATCGACAGCGACCGCTGTGCGAGGTTGCCCAGATTGTTAGCCAGGTCGGAGTTCATCCGGCCCACGATGGCCTCATGGCTGTAGGATCCGTCGGCGCCGAAGGGCACCTCGCGCAGCAGGAAGAACCGGACCTGGTCGAGGCCGTACTGCTCCACCCAGTCCTTCGGCGCGATCGTGTTGCCCAGCGATTTGGACATCTTGACGCCCTTGTTGAACAGGAACCCGTGGATCATGATCCGCTTGGGCAGCGCGAGGCCGGCAGACATCAGGAACGCCGGCCAGTAGATGGCGTGGAAGCGTGAGATGTCTTTGCCAATGATGTGAACGTCGGCTGGCCAGTACTTTTTGAAACGCTCCGACTCGGTGTCCGGAAACCCGACGCCGGTGAGGTAGTTGGTGAGCGCGTCCACCCACACGTACATCACGTGGTCCTTGTTGCCGGGGACAGGCACTCCCCAGTCGAAGGTGGTGCGGCTGATGGACAGGTCCTCCAAGCCGCGCTTCACGAAGCTGATGACCTCGTTGAACCGCGACTGGGGCGCGCCGAAATCGGGCTGATCGGAGTACAGGGCCAGGAGCTTGTCCTGATAGGCGGAGAGCCGGAAGAAGTAGCTTTCCTCCTCGGTCCAGGTCACCTCGGTGTCGGTTTCCGTGGCGTAGCGGATGCCGTCGTCGCGCACCTCGGTGTCGTCCTCGCTGTGGAACGCCTCATCCCGCACCGAGTACCAGCCGGCGTACTTGTCCAGGTAGATGTCGCCGCGGGCTTCCATCAGCTTCCAGATAGCGGAGGCAGCCGCGTAGTGGTCGGCGTCCGTGGTGCGGATAAAGCGGTTGTAGGAGCTGCCGACGTCGTCGTTCATGGCCTGGAACGCCTGGGCGTTGCGGGTGGCGAGGTCGCGGACGGGGATGCCCTCCCGGTCGGCGGTCTGCTGCATCTTCAGGCCGTGCTCATCGGTCCCGGTCAGGAACATGACGTCATAGCCGTCCAGACGCTTGAACCGGGCCAGCGCATCGGTGGCGATCGCCTCGTAGGCGTGGCCGATGTGCGGAATCCCGTTGGGGTACGAGATCGCCGTGGTGAGGTAATACGGGGGCAGCTGCTCTGTGGATGTCACCTAAAGAAATTACCCTGTTTCTCTGCCGGTTGTCGCTTCGTGACCGGGCGGCCGCTGGTAACGTGCCTGCCATGGCCCCTGAGATGGAGGACGACGACGGCGGTTCCACCCCTGCCCCGGTCGCTGAAGCCACGCAACTGGTCGCTGCCGTGCGCGACCGGCTCCGGGCAGCGGCTGATCCAGCGAAGGCACCCCGGATGCAGGCGTACATGAAATCGGCGATGCCCTATCTCGGGGTGTCGTCCCAACCGCACAAACTGATCTGCCGCGAGGTGTTTGCCGGGCATCCACTTCCTGACCGGGCCCAGTGGGAGTGGGCGGTCCGGCAGCTGTGGGACGGAGCGACGTTCCGCGAGGAACGGTACGCCGCCGTCGAGCTCCTGATCCACCGTTTGTACTGCGGCTACCAGGATGAGCAGACGCTCACGCTGTACCGGCACCTGGTGGAGACCGGCGCCTGGTGGGATTTCATCGACGTGATTGCCAGCCACGGCGTGGGGCCGATTCTGCGCGCCGAACCGGAGATCACTTCACCAGTAATGCGGTCCTGGGCCCGCGACGGTCAGCTGTGGGTCCGCCGGACAGCGATCCTGTGCCAGCTCTCCAGCAAGGGCGAAACTGACGCTGACCTGCTGGCCGACGTCGTCGGGGTAAACCTGTCCGGGAGTCTTCACGGGAAAAAGTTCTTCATCCGCAAAGCGATCGGCTGGGCGCTGCGGGAGTATGCCAAAACGAATCCCGACTGGGTGCTGACCTTCGCGCGGGACAACGAAAAGGGCCTCTCGCCGCTGTCACGACGAGAGGCCCTCAAACATCTGGGTGGCTAGCTCTGCAGATCCACTTCGCGGGCCACGGTTGCGCCGATCGCTTCCTTGAGGGCGTCGAGCACGTCCTGCGGGACCGAGCTGTCGACGGTCAGCAGTGACAGGGCCTGGCCGCCCTCGGTGTTGCGGGCCACCTGCATGCCGGCAATGTTGATGTCCTTCTCCCCCAGCAATCGGCCGAGGGTGCCGATCACTCCGGGACGGTCCTGGTACAGCAGCACCAGCAGGTGTTCGCTGATCGGGATTTCAAGGTCGTAGCCGTTGACGCCCACCAGCTTCTCGATCTGCTTGGGCCCGGTCAGGGTGCCGGCCACCGAGATCTGCGATCCGTCGGACAGCGCGCCCCGGATGGTGAGCACGTTGCGGTACTCCTCCGATTCGGGGGTGGTGACCAGGCGGGTGTTGATGCCGCGCTGCTCGGCGAGGATTGGGGCGTTCACGTAGGAGACCTGCTCCGAGACGATGTCGGTGAAGACTCCCTTGAGGGCCGCGAGTTCCAGCGCCTTCACATCCAGGGACGCGATCTCGCCCGCGACCTCGACCTCGATCTGGGTCAGCGAGTCGTGGGTCAGTGCGGTGAAGATCCGGCCCAGCTTTTCGATCAGCGGGATACCTGGGCGCACCTCGGGTGCGATGACGCCGCCAGCGACGTTGACAGCGTCGGGCACCAGTTCACCGGCGAGGGCGAGACGGACCGACTTGGCAACAGACACGCCGGCTTTTTCCTGTGCCTCATCGGTGGACGCGCCGAGGTGCGGGGTGACCACCACGTTATCGAGCGTGAAGAAGGGGAGATCGGTGCTGGGCTCGGTGACGAAGACGTCGACGCCGGCGCCGGCAATCTCGTTGGCCTGCAGCGCAGTGAACAGCGCTGCCTCGTCCACCAGCCCGCCGCGGGCCACATTGACCACGTAGGCCGATGATTTCATCTTCTTGAAGGCGGCCTCGCCCAGCATCCCGAGCGTCTCGGGAGTTTTCGGCATGTGGATGGTGATGAAGTCGGACTGCTCAAGGAGCTCGTCGAAGGTCACCAGCTGGACGCCGAGCTGGGCGGCGCGGGCCGACGTGATGTATGGATCGTAGGCGAGGATCTCGGTGTCGAAGCCCTGCAGACGGGCAGCCACGAGGGCGCCGATGCGGCCGAGGCCGATGATGCCGATCTTCTTTTCGTACAGTTCGATGCCCGAGTACTTGGAGCGCTTCCATTCGCCGCCCTTGAGCGCGGCGCTGGCCTGTGGGATGTGGCGGGCGAGGCTGAGGATATGGCCGACGGTCAGTTCGGCGGCGGAGATGATGTTGGAGGTGGGCGCATTGACCACCATGACACCCGCCTGTGTGGCGGCTTTGATGTCCACGTTGTCCAGGCCGACGCCGGCGCGGGCGATGACCTTCAGGTTTGGAGCCGCAGCGATGGCTTCGGCGTCCACCTGGGTGGCAGAGCGCACCAGGATGGCGTCGGCGTCCACAATCGCGGCGAGCAGCTGGGCGCGATCCGAACCGTCGGTCTGCCGGATCTCGAAGTCGGGGCCGAGGGCCTCGACGGTGGCTGGCGACAGCTCTTCGGCAAGGAGAACTACGGGTTTGCTGGTCACGGGGGTGATCCTTCGCTGCTGTGCTGTGTGAATTAATGAATCCGAGGCGGTGTGGCAAGTCTAAATGGGCGCCGCATTTGGGTCCGCTTTGTGACTAGGCGGCTCGTGGGCCGGCCCGGTCCGGCACAGCATGCGGCCAGGACGCCTGAGCGCCCTGGCCGCATGCTGTGTCGTGACCGGTTGCCGCTGTCCTAGCGGGCTACCGAGCCTTCGTTGTAATCGTCGTTCGTCTTGATCCAAGAGAATAGCTTCCGCAGTTCGCGGCCGGTGGCCTCGATCGGGTGGTCCTCGCCCTTCTTGCGCAGCTCCGCGAATTCCTTGCCGCCGTTGTCCTGGTCGTCGATGAAGCGCTTGGCGAAGGCGCCGTTCTGGATGTCGGCGAGGACTGCCTTCATGTTTTCCTTCACCGAGGCGTCGATGACGCGGGGGCCGGAGACGTAGTCGCCGTACTCAGCCGTATCGGAGACGCTCCAGCGCTGCTTGGCGATGCCGCCTTCAACCATGAGGTCGACGATGAGCTTCAGCTCGTGCAGGACCTCGAAGTAGGCGACCTCTGGCTTGTAGCCGGCCTCGGTCAGCGTTTCGAAACCATACTGGATGAGCTGCGATGCGCCACCACAGAGCACTGCCTGCTCGCCAAAGAGATCAGTTTCGGTCTCCTCGGTGAAGGTGGTCTCGATGACTCCGGCGCGGGTACCGCCGATGGCCTTGGCGTAAGACAGCGCGAGCTCGCGCGCCTTACCTGACGGGTTCTGCTCGACGGCGATCAGGTCGGGGACGCCGCGGCCGGCCTCAAACTCGCGGCGCACAATGTGGCCGGGGCCCTTCGGCGCAACCAGTGCGACGTCGACGTCGGCAGGTGCCTTGATGTAGCCGTAACGGATGTTGAAGCCGTGACCGAAGAACAGTGCGTCGCCGGCCTGGAGGTTCGGGGCGATGTCTTCGGCGTAGACGTGGCGCTGCACCTGGTCCGGGGTGAGGACCATGATGAGGTCAGCTTCGGCGGTGGCGTCGGCGACGCTGAGGACGCGCAGTCCCTCGGCCTCAGCCTTGGCGCGTGACTTCGAGCCTTCCTTGAGGCCAACGCGGACGTCGACGCCGGAGTCGCGGAGGCTCAGCGCGTGCGCGTGGCCCTGGCTACCGTAGCCGATGACAGCCACGGTGCGGCCCTGGATGATTGAAAGGTCTGCATCGTCGTCGTAGAACAACTCAGTCACTTGATTTTCTCCTGTGTTTTTTCGTGCTGGAGTCCAGCTTGTGGTCTTGTGGTGGAACTGGCGGCGTGTTTAGGCGCTGCGGAGCGCTCGATCGCTCATGGACTTAGCTCCGCGGCCAACGGCCAGGGTTCCTGACTGAACAATTTCGCGAATCCCGAATGGCTCAAGCACTGACAGGAGCGCTGTGAGCTTTTCGGCGGTGCCGGTGGCTTCGATGATCAGCGCGTCGGTTGAGACGTCCACCACCGAGGCGCGGAACAGGTCGGCTGCCTGGGTTACTTGCAGCCGTGTTGCGGCATCCGCCCGCACCTTGACCAGGATGTGGTCACGCTGCACGGACGATTCAGGAATCAGCTCAACAATCTTGATCACGTTGATGAGCTTGTTCAGTTGCTTGGTGACCTGCTCCAGCAGGTCGCCCTCGGCTTCAACTACCACAGTGATCCGGGACATGCCCTGGACCTCGGTGGGGCCGACTGCCAAAGAGTTGATGTTGAATGCACGGCGCGCAAAGAGGCTGGCGACGCGGGTCAGGACTCCGGGGACGTCCTCCACCAGAACGGAAAGCGTGTGACGAGCCATGTTAGTCCTCCTGCTCCCAATCCGGGGTCATGTTGCGGGCAATCTGGATGAGGTCGTTGCTGACCCCTGAGGGGACCATCGGCCACACCATCGAATCTCGGCTGACAACGAAGTCGATGACCACCGGGCGGTCGTTGATCTCCAGCGCCTGGGCGATGGTGGCATCGATGTCCTCGTCCCGTTCACACCGCAGGCCCACACAGCCGTAGGCGTCGGCCAGCTTGACGAAGTCGGGCACCCGCGCCGTGTCGTGCCCCGTGTTCAGATCGGTGTTGGAATACCGGCCCTCATAAAACAGGGTCTGCCACTGCCGCACCATCCCGAGAGAGGAGTTGTTGATGATGGCCACCTTGATGGGGATGTTGTTGATCACGCAGGTGGCGAGTTCCTGGTTGGTCATCTGGAAGCAGCCGTCGCCGTCGATCGCCCAGACCACGCGGTCAGGGTTGCCCACCTTGGCGCCCATCGCGGCGGGCACCGCGTATCCCATCGTGCCGAGACCACCGGAGTTCAGCCAGGCGTGAGGGCGTTCGTACTTGATGAACTGCGCGGCCCACATCTGGTGCTGGCCCACGCCAGCGGCGTAGACCCCTTCGGGCCCGGTCATTTCACCGATGCGCTTGATCACGTACTGCGGTGCCGAGAGTCCGTCGTCGGGCTGGGTGTATCCCATCGGGTAGGTCTCACGGAGCCGGTTGATCATGGTCCACCACGCCTCGAGGTCCGGCGCGCCGGTGGCAGCGAACTGCTCACGGAGGGCGCTGGTGAGCTCGGGCATGATCTCCTTGACCGAGCCGACGATGGGAACGTCCGCCGTTCGGTTCTTGGAAATCTCGGCGGGGTCGATGTCGGCGTGAATCACCTTGGCGCCGGGGGCGAAGGTGGAGAGGACCCCGGTGACCCGGTCGTCGAACCGGGCGCCGAGCGTGATGAGCAGATCCGACTGCTGCAGCGCTGTCACCGCTGACACCGAGCCGTGCATGCCGGGCATGCCGACGTGCTGCTCGTGCGAGTCGGGAAACACGCCGCGTGCCATCAGGGTGGTGACCACGGGAGCACCAACGAGCTCAGCCAGTTCCAGCAACTCGGCGGCACCATGGGCCTTGATGACTCCGCCGCCCACGTAGAACACGGGCCGGTGGGATTCGCCAATCAGCCGGGCTGCTTCGCGGACCTGCTTCGAGTGCCCGCGAACTACAGTTCGGTAGCCGGGCAGGTCGATCTTGGGCGGCCACGAGAACATCGTCGTCGCCTGCTGAGCATCCTTGGAGATGTCCACGAGCACCGGGCCGGGGCGGCCGGTCGAGGCGATGTGGAAGGCTTCGGCGATGATCCGGGGGATGTCCGCTGCCTTGGTGACGAGGTAGGAGTGCTTGGTGATGGGCATGGTGATGCCCACAATGTCCGCTTCCTGGAAGGCGTCCGAGCCGATCACTGCGCTGTTGACCTGGCCGGTGATGACGACCATCGGCACCGAGTCCATGTGGGCGTCGGCGATGGCGGTGACCAGGTTGGTGGCTCCTGGGCCGGAGGTGACGATGCAGACACCCGGCCGGCCGGTGACCATGGCGTAGCCCTGGGCTGCGTGCCCGGCGCCCTGTTCGTGGCGGACCAGGATGTGCCTCAGCTTCTTGGAGGCCAGCAGAGGGTCGTAGGTCGGAAGGATGGCACCACCGGGAAGGCCGAAGATGTCGTCGACGCCGAGTTCCTCGAGCGAGCGCACGATCGCTTGGGATCCGAGCATCTCAGTGGGTGGAACGACAGTGTTTGGACCTCGGACGGCAGTGGGCTGGACGGCTTGCACTGAGTCACGAGGCTGGCTGCGCGCCGGGGCCGCCGGAGCGGTTGGTTTGGCCATCAGCGAGGGGCTGGAGGGCGATCCCTTGGACATTGGTGACTTCCTTGATGAATCGGTACTGCTCGTGTTACTGCGGGTGTCGTGCGCTTTGCGTCCGGTGGGAACAAAAAAACCCCTCAGCCTGGTTGGCTCCGTGAGGGGTTGCGCGTGACGTAGTACTACCAGTCGGGCTTTAGGCCACGCGCTTGGTAAGAAGGACTACTACGGATTCGAACTGCATATCTGTAGTTTCCACTCACCCATTGGGGGTGTCAAACGGGCGCCCTTGGCGTCTCACTATGTGGACGCATCGTCCAGTTAGTGGACACTAACTGGTTTCGTCTTCTGCCCTCCCCACCCCTCGCCGAACCGTGAGCTCTGGCGGGTTCCGGTGTCCTGAACCCGCCAGAGCTAACCTCTCAGCAGCCGGGTCAGCCGCAGGATCAGCAACCGATTCCGGCGGGATTCTCCAGACACGTCTCCGCAACACTATGGCGTTCACTGCGCCAAATACTCATCACATGCGGCTCCGAGGCAACCCTGGCCAAACCCGCGACCGGCAACCACTCCCCACCATCAACCGAATAATCCCCAGCGAACAAAGTATCCAACCCCACCAGATAATCCCCTGTCTCCGTAAACACATGACTCGTCGGCGTCTCCACATCGAACCCATCACCGGGCAGAGCCGACCCAGCATCAGCAGTCACCAACACCGACCCGTCACCATAAGACCACTCATACGACACCGGCCACGCCCGCAACCGGATCTGCGCATCCTGAAACACAAACGTGAACTCCTGCTCCCCGGCCACCGCAAACAAATTACTGTGAGCATTGCGCACCCCAAAATGATCCGGCTGCGAAAACAACCCAGCAGCAACAACCGGCTGACTCTCAAACTCAACCAACGAAATCACAATCGGAGCCTCCGCCAACAACCCCGCCGTCGGAGCCACCGGCGGCAACCCCGGATACAAACACCCACTACGACCCGTCGCCGTCCGCGTCGCCGGACTCACATTCCGATTCACCTCAATCCACTGCACCAACGCCCCACCCTCACGCTCATCACACTGAGCATTCAACTCCACGCAATACGCCGGATCCATATAATCCCGCGACCCAGCAAGACACACCCGCTCATACGTGTAATCAACCCCACCATTCGCAGGAAGAAGTGTCAGATCTGCTGACTGTTTACGGGACTCAGACCCTGCAGCGCCAGGTTTCGAATCTCGGACCGTATTTTTGGCATTCACAACGCCACCGTCGCCGAAACCTGCCTCCGGTGTTCCCTCCTCAGCGAACGCCGAGGACGGAATGTGGCAGCCAACGGAGAACGTCGCCACGAGTAGGACCACAATGCCGGGTCTCGATGGCCTGAGCATGTTCTCACGTCCCTTCTGGAGAACCGAAGTCGAGCATGATCCATCGCGAATCTTCATAAAGGGCGATCGTCGTATAAACGGTCTCGAGAACAGCCGGCGACGTCCCCACCGGTTCGCCGGTTTCGTCGAAGTAGGACAATGACGCCTGCTTGACCTCGCTGAACGAGTTTATGGAACCTTCAGTGTTCAGTTCGAAAGAGGTCGTGAACGAGCCCAGCGTAGCTTCGCCGCCTGAGATCCAGCCGCCAGCTTCGGAATGGGTTTGGACCTCGCCAACGATATTTGCGCAGGTCCCGCAACCACTGTCCGTAATCTCAAGGAACTCAGTCCAGTCGTTCGTTTCATATCCATAACTGAAAAGTTCGAACCAGTACTCGGTGAACGCCTCTAAACCTTCGACCGTGTTCTCATCCGCCAAAGCAGGTTTTTCCGGCACCGGGATGTTCGCCGCAGGGCCGTCAGAGGAAGCGGCAGTCGGCTCAGGCGTGCCCGGTTCCGAGGGAGTGGGAGCCTCAGCGGGCGCCGACGAAGTGGCAGCAGGCGTCGGCACCGGCGTCGG